>JAILMX010000075.1 GCA_024692205.1 Desulfovibrio sp.
GGATACAATCAGATGCGCTACAAAAGCCGGTGTAAGCACACCGTTGAAGCATTTTTTGAAGCATACACAAAAGAAGCCGAAGCACTTTGGCCGATCGCAGAAGACTTCGCAGACGTTTTTCTGCGCGTGTGCGTTTCGAGAAAATCTATGAACGTCAACCCTGACTGGCAAACCTACCACCAAAAAGAAATCGCCAACACGGAGAAAAAAGAATGACCGCCGAAGAAAAGCTCGCCCGCCTCATACAGATTGAGCGCCGTCAGAAGGAGCTCCAGGCCGAGGACGCACGTCTCAACCGTGAAAGGCAGGCCATCCTCGGCGGCAAGGATACCAGTAGACGTAGCCCCGCAAAACGGCTATCAGACAACCAGATAGACGCGGCCTTTGCGGGGATCATTGGGAGGAGCCAATGAGTATATCGCGTCGTAAGGACGGGCGAATCTGTGTGAAGTACAAGACGCCCGATGGTGTTTGGAAACAGCGAACCTTTGCGCGAGGCAAGGAGGACGAGGCGCAGAAGTTCGACGCCGAGTGCGCGTATGACGAAACAGACAACGCACGAATGACACTGGTCGAAGCAGTGTTGGTATATCTCAAAAATGTCCAGCACTGCCGTGAAACGACGATGACATATCGGTATGTCATCACATACCTTGCCAGACATCTGCAAAGCAGGTTCGTGGACACGCTGACACGCAGGGACTTGGAATCCGTTAGGGACAACGCCCGCGAGAGCGGCTGCAAACCATCAACGATCAACCACTATGTGGGCAAGCTCAAGGCCGCGCTGAATTGGTGCGCGGAACAGGATCTGATCCCAGAAAACCCCTGGGCGCAATATCGCGCACTGCCAGCGAAAACGGTACACCGCACAGGCGAGTATGCCGATTTTCTGCGAGTCTATGCCGAGTTGCCAGAGTGGATGCGTTGGGCATGTCGAACCGCCATGGCGCTCTGCCTGCGCCCAGGAGTGAGTGAATTGTTCCGCTTACAGTGGAGCGCGTTTGATTGGGATGTCGGATGCGTCCGCGTCCGTATGCCGAAAGTCGATGACGTGAAAACGGTGTACGCTCCTGCAGCATATCTCACGGAGGCGCGGCAACGGTTCGAGGCGGACGGCAAGGATGCAACGCAGTATGTATGTCGCAGCCGCACAGGCCGTCTGGTGCAGAAGAAGACGTACCAGAAGGCGTGGTATCGTGCCTGTTCAAAGGTAAATGTGAAGATGCCGCCATACGCCATGCGACATATAGCGGCATCAGAAATGCTGGCTGGCGGGGCAGACCTCGCAGCGGTTGCTGCCCAGCTCGGCCATCGTTCAATTCAAACCACGGCATCTGTTTATACCCACGCCGTGGCTGGAGCGCAACAGCGGGCGGCCCTGGTGCTGCCCTTGGTGCAACGCTGATCATTTTGGTGCAACTTGGTGCGATTTGGTGCAGATTTCTGAAGAAAACCAAACCGCATCAAATACTTAGTTCAAATTGCTCCTTTCTGCTACGAGAAGGAGACCCCCCTTGCTGAAATAGCCGAACTGTGGGCGTGGCGCATGGGGCGGCAAAGGCTTGCCGTCTAGTCCCTGCCGTCTTCCAGTTCCTCAAGCGGGGCGCCCGTGCATCCGCCGTGTTCGCGCAATATGGCAAGCGCCTGCGCCTTGGTGGGCACCCGCCCCCTGCAGGATGCGTTCTGGCGGTCTCCCTCGGGGCAGTAGCCGAGCTGCACGCAGTTGGGGCCTGCCCCGGCGAAAAGGTCGGGCGCGGCCTTGCGGCACAGGCGCAGCATCTTCCAGGCGAGATCGCGTATCTCATGCTGGGCGTTGCGGCAGCAGCGTATGGAGAACCAGTCAATGAGCGCGTGGGCGTTCATGCCGATGATGGCCTTGAACTCCGTTGCCTGCGGCTTCATGTAGCGCAGGTCTTCCTCCGGCAGGCCGGCCCCAAGCCCGGCGTCGTACCACTGGCGGGAGAGCTCGGCGAGGTCGCGGCCCGAAAGCATCGCCTCGTGCCCGTCGGGCAGGGTGAGCCTGGCCCGGAAATCGGCCACCTTCTCGGGGTAGACCACGGAGAAGCGCCTTTTCCCGCCGAGCTCGGCGCGGCCTGATTTGATGAGGTAGGAGGCGAGGCGCTTGCGCACGAGCTGGGTCTCGGTGACGCGCGAGTATCCCGCCACGCCGAAGATGAAATAATCGAACTCAAGGGCTGCGCGGTGGCCGCTTGAGATGATGTTCTGCACGATTTTGCGCGAATAGGGCGAAGCCGCGATATCCTCGAGCGAACGTTCGCTCGCCACGAAGCGCGCCGCGATATCCGTATATATCTTGCCGCCGCCTGCCAGAAGCATGACCTGCCCGTTGCCGGTATAGTGTTCCTCAATCATGGCCGTCCCCCTTCAGGATGTTTTTGCACCACAATAGCCTCTGGTCGCTACGGTGGCAAGCGGCATGAGCCATCCGCTTCGCTTTTCTGGCGGAAGACATCCCGGCGAGATATTGACAGGGAACGGGCAAAGATACAGAGTCAAAGCATCATTGTCGGCAGGCGTGCAGGCGCCCGCCGAGAGAGGAGGATACAATGACCGTTCACGATATACGAGACATACTTGCCGCCGACAAGGCAACCGTGGGCACATGGCTGCAGCTGCCTTCGCCCGACGTGGCCGAGATCATGGCCCGCGCCGGCTACGACTGGGTCGCCGTGGATATGGAGCACGGCTCCTTCGGCCCGTCCGCTCTGCCCGACGTCTTCCGCGCCATCGAGGCAGGGGGCTCGGCGCCCTTCGCGCGTCTGCCCCTGGCGGAGAAGGTGTGGATAAAGGCCGCGCTCGAAGCCGGAGCGAAAGGCCTGATCTTCCCCATGATAGAGAGCCGCGAGCAGCTTGACCGTGCCGTAGACCTCGCCACCTATCCCGGGCAGGACACATGGCGCGATGCCGGCCAGACGGCTGACGAGTATCGTGGTGTTGGGTTCTGCCGCGCGAACGGCTTCGGGCAGTTCTTCGACAGCTACCGCAGCAACGTGACGCCCGAAATCTTCATCGTCGCTCAGATAGAGCACGTGCGCGCGGTCGAGCAGATCGACGCCATTCTCTCACACCCCAGGCTCGACGCCATCATGGTCGGGCCCTACGATCTTTCGGGCAGCATGGGGCTGACCGGACAGTTCGACCACCCAGACTTCAAGGCCGTGATGGAGAAGATCGCCGCGGCCTGCCGCCGTCAGCGCGCCCGCATGGGCCTGCACATCGTCACCCCCGACGAGGCCGAGCTGGCGCGCCAAATAGCGAACGGCGCGCGTTTCATCGCCTACGGCATAGACACCGTCTTTCTGTGGCAGAACGCCCGCCGGCCCGTGCAGCAGTAGCAGCCCGGGGCCGGCAGGACCATTTTTCCGCGCCGATGAGGCGCTTGCAACGATACGGAGGCAGAAGAGTGAACATACCGGTTTTCGGCGGATCGGGCTTTCTGGGCTCGCATATCTGCGACAAGCTGTCCGAGGCCGGCCATGCGGTGACCATCGTCGACCTGCACCCCTCGCCGTGGCTGAGACCCGACCAGACCATGATCACCGGCAACATCCTCG
>JAILMX010000125.1 GCA_024692205.1 Desulfovibrio sp.
TTGGTGCGCCTGAAGGGAATCGAACCCCTGACCAAGAGCTTAGAAGGCTCCTGCTCTATCCATCTGAGCTACAGGCGCGAGATATTGTTCTTAAAATGATAGACAACCTAGAAAAAGGCGTCAAGGAAAATACTCGCATGGCTAATGAGGGGCCCCAACAAAAGGGGGCGTTTATTCTTCGGGCTTTGCTGTACGGCGTAAATATACCTCGTGCAAAAGCATCATGAGGGCCGCCAGCAGAAGTGGCAAAATGAAGTAGAAGAGCCTAAAGAGCAGAAGCGCCGCGAAGACAAGTCCCGTATCCGCATGGGTCAAACTTGTTATGACGACCTCGAAGACGCCGACACCGCCTGGAACATGCGAGAGAACCACGGCGACCTGCGCAAGCAGATAACTCGGCAGGAAATCGATGAAGCCCACGCCCGTGTGCGAGGGCAGAAGGACGTACATGCAGCCCGCCGCGCAGATGATGTCGATGCCCGCCACGACAAACTGGGCGATGGCTATTCTTGGCTCGGGAAAAACGAATTCCCTGCCTAAGACGTGCACGGGCTTGCGCACAAAGCAACAGAGAGCGATGTAGCCCGCTGCGACAGCGAATAGCGCTACGCCCAGATACCGCAAATCCATCGCGGGCATGTGCGCCGCAAGCTCTGCGGGGATGGCGGGAGGGGCCACCATGAAGATGATGCCGCACAAACCGAAGACGCCGACCCAGAAGGTGACTGCAAGCATCAGCACGAGCCGCACAATCTCAATCAGCGTGAATCCCCACTTCAAATAGAAACGCAGGCGCACGGTCGTACCGCCGAGCAACGCGCCGAAATTGTAGCTCACGGCCTGCCCCACAAAGGAAACGAGCGCCACATGCCCCAAGGGGAGCGACTTATGTATCGCCCGGATGGCAAGCCAATCATAGCCCACGAGGATCAGGTAGTTCACAAAGGTGAGTGCCACGCAAAGCCCCATGCGCAACCACGGTATCTGCGCCATGGCGGCGCGGATGTCGGCGATGCTGTACGCCTTGAGTTTGTGGTAGAGAAGATAGACAGCGAGGCAAAAGATAAGGGTGATAAGAACTGGCCCGAGATAGCGAAGATATTTTTTCATTGCGTGCACGCCAAAAAGAAATGTTGCTTTTCTCTCAAAAGCTATACAATCAGGCGTGGACGTTCGCAAGCTTTTTCGCTCGCCGCCACGACTTGACCGCGCCCACGGAAACGATTATCTATTTGTCACTTCATCCGCTGCTTTTCGGCAGCGGACACTTTTTTTCCCGCTTGGAGAGGTATCTGTAGTATGTCGAGTCTGCCCATTTCGGTTCAGGGTTACAAAAAGCTCGAGGATGAGTTGGCCAAGCTCAAAAGTGAGCGCCCCGAAATCATTCAGGCCATCAAGGAGGCCCGTGAGGAAGGCGACCTGAGCGAGAACGCCGGCTACGACGCCGCCCGTGAACGCCAGGGTATGACAGAGGCCCGCATCAAGTACATTGAGTCCCGCCTCGCTGAATATCAAGTCATCGATCTGGACAAGCTTTCGGGCGACCGCGTAATCTTCGGTTGCACCGTCGAAGTTGAGGATGTGGACAGCGGAGAAACCCGATCCTACACCATACTCGGCCCTGATGAAGCCGAGCCTGCCAAAGGTTCCATCTCCTTCCTCTCCCCAGTGGGCAAGGCCCTGCTCGGCAAGGAGGAAGGTGACGAGGTCACGATCGACATTCCTCGCGGCCGCGTGACCTATGAAATCACGAACATCGCTTTCAACGGCAGCAAGATTCTTTCATAACAATCGTTTTTTACGAGAGACCGAACAGTGGGCAGGCGTATGCTTGCCCACTTTTTCGTTTTTGTGTACTGTCTCCCATTATGAAACATCTTTGGTCTCCATGGCGCATCGACTACATACTCGGCCCCAAGCCTGATTCTTGCGTCTTCTGCCTGCCGTCTCACACAGATGAGGATGCCGAACGCCTCGTCCTTCACAGAGCCAAGCACGCCTTTGTCATTATGAACAAATTTCCCTACGGCAACGGCCACATCATGGTCTGCCCCTACAGGCATGTGATGGAGATGTCAGAGCTTGAGACGGGCGAGCTGCACGAGGCCATCGAACTCATCCAGAAATCTTCCGTCATCCTCAAAGAACATTTCCACTGCGAAGGCATCAACGTGGGCCTGAACCAAGGACAGGCCGCCGGCGCCGGCATACGCGAGCATCTGCATTTCCATCTCGTGCCGCGCTGGAACGGCGATTCCTCCTTCATGGCTGTATTCGACGAAGTGCGCACCATTCCGGAGCACCTTTGCCGAACCTATACGAAACTGAGACCGTACTTTCAAAGAATGGAACAGAACTAATCTTTTTCCGCGTGCCGGAGGGGGCGCGAAACAGGGAGGGTTACTCATGCGTTACATCAAAGTCTTTGTGCTGGCGTGCCTTTTCTTCCTCGGACTGGTATTCTTCTACCAAAACCAGACCGTGCTGTCGCAAAGTCTTACGCTGAAGCTTGACCTCTTCTTCATCAAGCCTATGGAATCCATCTCGCTCCCCTTCTATTTCATCATCATCATGGCCTTCTTCATTGGCGTGTTGCTCGCCCTCTCATTCCTCATCTGGGACAAGATGCACTCTTCAGCGAAGCTTATGAGCAACAAGTGGGAAATCAAGAAACTGCAGAAAAAGCTCTCCGCGCAGGAGAAGGACCTCGAACAGGCCACCAGTGTAGAATTCTCCAAGAAGGTTGCGTCAGCCTCTGAAACCGCAAACGCAAAAGCTACTGAAACCCCAGCTCAGCAGTAGAGGCCGCAGAATCCGCAGGATCGGCCATTCGACGGCCCCGATCCTACGCAACAAGGGAAACCGCCTACTGGAAAAGGGCGTAAAGTGTAATCTCCATAAGTCTCGCAGGGTCTATAACACCCTACGAGACTTAACCTTTTTTTGCCCCCACGCACTCTCTCAGTCCACATCACCCCACTTGGACCTACTATAATTGCTGGTATAAGCGCTGCTATCGTTTCTCGCAAAGACCTTAATCGGCGGCGTAGCCCCCCTTTGCGCGGCATCATTTTTCGAGCTGATCAGTTTGAACCTCTTCGGCACAGCAAGTCTGGACGAGCTTCTGCATCCACGGCCCAAATTCTTGAAAAATCCCATAAAAACAACCTATTGACATTCTCGCTAGCCGGGCATGTAATGTTTACCATAAAGCTCGGCTCTTTTTTGCCGAAAAAACATCAAGAACCCGTCTGAAATGTCCAGCGAAAAAGGAGAGATCATGAGCATCCGTTCGCGAATAGTTTTCGGCTTTCTGCTTGCCATCATCCTCACAGCTGCTTCGGCCGTTATTCTGGCGGCTTTGCAAATACGCGATGATGCCGGCGAGTACTTCAATGCCGCGGCAAAACGCCAACTGGATTTGCTGGATAATCACCTCGCTGGATTTATTGAAGATGTTAAGAGTAATGTCGGCGTGCTTGCAGATACTGCAGGCTTGGCTGAAGCTTGGTCCGACATGCCGCTGTTTAAGGATAAACCGTCGTCTTCCCGTTACGTGCATGCCGAACTGCAAGGTACGGCAGCCGCCGCCGTGCGTGTGCTCACGTCCATGCATCAACGGCATAAGGAATATGTGGAAGTCTATGCAGGCTTCCCAGACGGTCGGTTCGCCACATCTGTTGACGGCAGCACGGTTCCGGCCAATTACGATTCCAGTAAACGCAGCTGGTATCTTCTCGGTCGCGACTCGTCGACCGATATCACGTATGTTGATGCCTATCTCTCCACTTCCGGGGAGACAGTCATTGCGGCTGTGGGCAAGGTCCGTGACTCCAAAGGCAAATTTGTCTCCACTGTGGGCATTGACGTCACGCTGAAAAACCTCGCCAGCATGATGCGTAAGCTCAATTTCGGCGAGACGGGCCGTTTCCTGCTCATCGAACATACCGGACGTATTCTTTGCGACCCCAAGGATACGGCCAACACTGGAAAAATCATCGGCCAAGACGTATCCGACCCGGCCCTCGTCGCACTGAAGAACGCACAGGACGGTCCTCTCAATCTGGAATACGGTGGGGCGGCCATGCGCGCCATGGTACGTACGGCTGCCTGCGGGTGGAAAATCGTCGCCATGCAATCTGAAGCGGAGATAGTCGCCCGCAGCAACCATGCCATCATGCGGATGCTGTCCATATCCGGACTAGTGGCATTGCTCCTTATAGGCTTGGGGCTGCTCATTGCGCGAAGCATCAATCGGCCTCTTGCAAAGCTGGTCAGCGCTATGAATGCTGTTGCCGACGGCGACTTCAAGGCCGTGCCCGACAGATCCGGCTTTTACAAGGAGCTTCTGACCTTACGTAACGCGCTTTCAAAGATGGTCAAGGCCAATGTTAACTCTCTGGCTCTGGCCCAGAAGAAATCCAAAGAAGCCGAGCGGGCTATGGCAACAGCACAGGATGCTACCAAAAAGGCCGAAGATGCCGCCCGACGCGCCGAGGCCGCCAAGTCCGAAGGCATGCACGCCGCCGCGGAGCAGCTTGAAGCCATGGCGAGCGCCATTTCCGCCGCAGCCACTCAGCTCTCCGCCCAGGTCGAGCAGTCCGACCGCGGCGCCGTCGAATCGTCGGCGAGGCTCGCCGAAGCCGCCACGGCCATGAACGAGATGAACTCGACCGTGCAGGAAGTCGCCCGCAACGCTTCATCCGCCTCGCAGCTTTCGGCCACCATGCGCGGCAATGCCGAAGAGGGGCGAAAGATCCTCGACAGGGCCATGCAGAGCATCTCCGAGGTGCAGCGCGTCTCCAGCGAACTTCACGACGACATGGGCACGCTGAACAAACACACCCATGACATCAGCCAGATCATGAACGTGATTTCCGATATCGCGGATCAGACGAACCTGCTCGCCCTGAACGCGGCCATCGAGGCGGCCCGCGCCGGCGAGGCCGGGCGCGGCTTCGCCGTCGTCGCCGACGAGGTGCGCAAGCTCG
>JAILMX010000244.1 GCA_024692205.1 Desulfovibrio sp.
TGAAGAGCAGAAGCGCCGCGAAGACAAGGCCCGTATCCGCATGGGTCAGGCTTGTTATGACGACCTCGAAGACGCCGACGCCGCCCGGCACATGCGAGAGCACCACGGCCACCTGCGCAAGCAGATAACTCGGCAGGAAGTCGATGAAGCCAACGCCCGTGTGCGACGGCAGAAGCACGTACATGCAGCCGGCCGCGCAGATGATGTCGATGCCCGCCACGATGAACTGGGCGACGGCTATCCGGGGCGCGGGAAAAACGAATTCCTTGCCGAAGACATGCACCGGCTTGCGCACGAGAAAGCAGAGCACGATGTAGGCTGCGGCGACGGCGAACAGCGCGACGCCCAGATACCGCAGGTCCATCGCGGGCATGTGCGCCATGAGTTCCGCGGGGATGGCCGGCGGCGCCACCATGAAGATGATGCCGCACAGACCGAAGACGCCGACCCAGAAGGTGACGGCAAGCATCAGCACGAGCCGCACGATCTCAATCAGCGTGAATCCCCACTTCAGATAGAAGCGCAGGCGCACGGTCGTGCCGCCGAGCAACGCGCCGAAATTGTAGCTCACGGCCTGCCCCACGAAGGAAACGAGCGCCACATGCCCCAGGGGGAGAGACTTGTGTATCGCTCTGATGGCAAGCCAGTCATAACCCACGAGGATCAGGTAGTTCACGAAGGTGAGCGCCACGCAAAGCCCCATGCGCAGCCACGGTATCTGCGCCATGGCGGCGCGTATGTCGGCGATGCTGTAAGCCTTGAGCTTGTGGTAGAGAAGATAGACCGCGAGGCAGAAAATGAGGGTGACGAGAACCGGACCGAGGTAGCGAAGATATTTTTTCATTACGCTCACGCAAAAAGAAATGTTATTTTTCTTCGAAAGCTATACAATCTGGCGGGGATGCGCGCAAGCCTTTTCGTTTGACGCCGCGACTTGACCTCGCTCCCGGAAATGATTATTGTTTCGTCGCTTCATCCGCTGCTTCCCGGCAGCGGACACTTTTTTTTCCCCCTTGGAGAGGTATCTGCATTATGTCGCGTCTGCCCATTTCGATTCAGGGTTACAAAAAGCTCGAGGATGAGCTGGCCAAGCTCAAAAGCGAGCGTCCCGAGATCATTCAGGCCATCAAGGAGGCCCGTGAGGAAGGCGACCTGAGCGAGAACGCCGGCTACGACGCCGCCCGTGAACGCCAGGGCATGACCGAGGCCCGCATCAAGTACATCGAGTCCCGCCTCGCCGAATATCAGGTCATCGATCTGGACAAGCTTTCGGGCGACCGCGTGGTCTTCGGCTGCACCGTCGAAGTCGAGGACGTGGACAGCGGCGAATCTCGCTCCTACACCATACTCGGCCCTGATGAGGCAGAGCCCGCCAAGGGTTCCATATCCTTCCAATCCCCGGTGGGCAAGGCCCTGCTCGGCAAGGAGGTGGGCGACGAGGTCACCATCGACATCCCCCGCGGCCGCGTGACCTATGAAATCACGGACATCGCCTTCAACGGCAGCAAGATCCTTTCCTGACGGCCTTTTTTTCCGCGAGAGACAAAACGGTGGGCAGGCGCATGCTTGCCCACTGTTTCTTTTTTGTGTACTGTCTCCCATTATGAAACATCTTTGGTCTCCGTGGCGCATCGACTACATACTCGGCCCCAAGCCGGATTCCTGCGTCTTCTGCCTGCCGTCCCGCACCGATGAGGACGAAGAACGTCTCGTCCTTCACAGGGCGAAGCACGCCTTCGTCGTTATGAACAAATTCCCCTACGGCAACGGCCACATCATGGTCTGCCCCTACAGGCACGTGATGGAGATGGCCGCCCTGGAAACGGGCGAGCTGCACGAGACCATCGAGCTCATCCAGAAATGTTCCGTCATCCTCAAGGAGCATTTCCACTGCGAAGGCATCAACGTGGGCCTGAACCAAGGACAGGCCGCCGGCGCCGGCATACGGGAGCATCTGCATTTCCATCTCGTGCCGCGCTGGAACGGCGATTCCTCCTTCATGGCTGTATTCGACGAAGTGCGCACCATCCCGGAGCATCTTTGCCGAACCTATACGGAACTGAAACCGTATTTTCAGAAAATGAAACAGCACTAATCTTTTTCCGCGTGCCGGAGGGGGCGCGAAACTGGGAGGGTTTCTCATGCGTTACATTAAAGTCTTTGTGCTGGCGTGCCTTTTCTTCCTCGGGCTGGTCTTCTTCTTCCAAAACCAGACCGTGCTGTC
>JAILMX010000255.1 GCA_024692205.1 Desulfovibrio sp.
TGGACGTGCCCACAATCGACGGCGAGATGCTCATGCCGAGCAAATACAGCCTGGGCGAAGTGGAATGCGCCCTGGGAGCCAAGATGCTCGAACGCATCGACACGATCAATGATGAAAAGCGCTGCCGTGCCATGCGCTTCATCGACGGCCTTTCAGACTGGCCAGAGCTGGAGTTCCACCGCGTGCCCACGCGCCGCCACAACTACCACCTGCTGGCGGCCCGCATGACAGGCGGCGCGGAGAAGCGCGACGCCTTCATGCGCGCCATGTACGAGAAGAAGGGCGTCAAGTGCGTCGTGCAGTACATCCCGCTCGACCGCTATGACTTCTACAGGCGCCTGGGCTACGGCAAGGCCGACTGCCCGAACGCGGATGCCTTCTTCGACACCATGATCTCCTTCCCCTTCCAGCACTGGATGCCCGAAGACCAGTTCCAGTACATGCTCGGCGCCGCCCGCTCGGTGATGGAGAGCCTGCGCTAGGCGCCGAACCATGGCAAAGCAGCGTTGCATCGTCATACCGGCAATCAAGAAGAACGCGGTGATCCCCGACCAGCTCGTGAAGAAGCTGGCCGGGGTTACTCTTATTGAACGCGCCATCGACACCGCCCGCGGCGTCTGCCCGGCCGAGGACGTCATCGTCCTCACCGACAGTCAGGAGATATCCCTCATCTGCGAACGGGCCGGGGTGCGGTTCCATCGCAACCAGGCACTGCGTTTCACGAGCCTCGACATCGTCTCGGAGATGCGCGGCCTTCTTGAAAATCTGGCGCTGGAGTATGCGCACTGCATCGTCCTGCGCGCATCGTGTCCGCTCATCACCTGGGTGGACGTTGAGGACGCCTGGAAGCGCTATCTGCATACGCAGGCCGACAGCCTCGTGACGGTCAAGCGTGTGCGCCAGCGCCTGTGGAACGTCAAGGACGGCAGCCTCGAGGGTTTGCTCGCCGACGAGGAAAGGCAGTTCGTTGTCGAAAGCCGCTCGCTCATCATCCTGCACCTGCCACGCCTTCTGCACGGCGCCGGGCGGGGAGGGCGCATCGTGCCCTATTTTCTGGATGAGCGCGCCATCGAGATACAGGGCTATCAGGACTGGTGGATCTGTGAGCGCCTTTTGCTCAGGCGGCATGTGGTCTTCGTTGTCGCGGGCTTTCCCGCCATCGGAATGGGCCACGTCTTCCGCGCTCTCATGCTGGCCCATGAGATAACCGACCACAAGATAACCTTCGTCTGCACACGCGAAAGCGAGCTCGCGGTCGAGAGCATCGCCAGAAAAGACTACCCCATCGTGCGGCAGGGCGATGAGGATCTGGCGCAGACGGTGCTGGGCCTCAGGCCCGACCTCGTGGTCAACGATTTTCTGAACACGCCGGTTGGCTACATGCGCGCCATGCAGGAGGCGGCTGTGCGCTGCATCAATTTCGAGGACGACGGCCCGGGCGGCGAGCTCGCCCAACTCGTCATCAACGCCCTGTACGAAAACATGCAGGGCGACGGGCGCGTCAAGAACGGCCCGGACTTTTTCTGCCTGCGCGACGAATTTCTGGGCGCGTGCCGCAACCGCCTGCGCGATGCGGTGCGCACGCTGCTCATTACCTTCGGCGGCACGGACCAGCAGGATTGCTCCCGGCGGGTGCTCGACATCGTCGAGCCCATCTGCCGCGCCTTTGGCATCGCCATACGTCTTGTGGCGGGCCCGGGTTACGCCCACAAGGAAGCGATGGAGCGCCACCTGAAGGCCCTGGGCAACCCCCTTGTGCGCTTCACATGGGCCACCAACGTCATGAGCCGCATGATGGAGGGGGCCGACCTCGCCATCTGCTCCGCCGGCCGCACGGTGTACGAGCTCGCGCACATGCGCGTGCCCGCCATGGTGCTGGCCCACCACGAGCGCGAGGCGCGCCACACCTTCGCCAGGCCGCGCAACGGCTTCGCCTTCGTCGGCCTGATGGACGCTGTTTCGGACGCGAAGATACGCAACTGTTTCCTGGCCATGCTCAAGCGGGACAGGCGGGCGCGCTACTGGCACAGGCAGAACGCCCTTGACTTCACCAGGAACAAGGCTCGCGTCGTCGGCCTCATGCAGGCACTTCTCGACCGGGACGCGCCCTAGGCCGCCTTTTCCACCAACGTTTCACGAAAGGGAACAGCATGCACCCCGCCCTCAAAGGAAAGATAGTCGCCATCGTGCAGGCGCGCCTTGGTTCGAGCCGCCTGCCCCTCAAATCGCTCCTCTCCCTGCGCGATCTGCCCGTCATAGACTGGGTGACGCAGCGCCTGGCCCGTTCCCGCCTGCTCGATCAGGTGATCGTGGCCGTGCCGGACACGCCGCTTGACGAAGTACTTCTGCAGCATCTGCGCCGCAGGGGCGTCGCGTGCATGGCCGGTTCTGAAAACGACGTGCTCGACCGTTTCTGCGCGGCAGCGAAGACGGCGCAGGCGGACTACGTGGTCAGGGTGTGCGCCGACAACCCCCTCATCTGGGGCGAGGCCGTCGACCGCCTGATCGAGCGCTACGCGGAAGGCGGCTGCGACTACGCCTACAACCACGTACCCCGCGGCAACCGCTGGCCCGACGGGCTCGGCGCAGAGATGCTCTCCGCCGGTCTGCTCGCCGACATAGCCCTGAAGGCCGGGGCCCCGTCGCAACGCGAGCATTGCCTGAACTACATCTGGGACAATGCGGCCGATTTCTCCATAAGGACCTTCGACCCGGAGGAGGGCTGGCTGTGCCGCCCCGACCTCAAGCTGGACATGGACAGTCCGGAAGACTTCCGCAGGCTCGCGCTTCTGCCGCTCGCGCCCGGCATGGACGCGCGCGCCATCGTCGAAGCCTGCGACGGCGTCGCCGATTGAGACTGGAAAGCCCGCACAATACAACACGCCGCGGCCGAAGGCCTGCCGTAGCACAGACAAGGGGGGCCCCATGGCCGCACGATTTTTAGGGACCGTTCCGAAAGGCATTCTCCGCCTGGGGATCTTCCTTCTCATTCTCGCCCTGCCGGCCTTCGCCCGCGCCGACACGTGGGCCGTATACTGGTATCTGTGCGGCAGCAACCTTGAGACCGACGCGAACGCCGCGAGCAAAGACCTTCTCGAAGTGCTCGAAGCGAACCTTTCAAAGGACGTTTCCGTCATCATTCAGACCGGCGGCTCGAAGAAATGGGCCTCCGATGACTTCAGCGGACAGCATCCGCAGCGCTGGCTAGTCAAGGACGGCGACATGGAAAAACTGGCGGATCTGCCGAAATCCAGCATGGGATCCGGCAAGACCCTGGCCGAATTCATCCGTTACTGCAACGAAAAGCATCCCGCGGACCACCGCGTGCTCATCATCTGGGATCACGGCGCGGGCAGCGCGGGCGATTTCATCAACGACGAGCTCTACGCCATGAAAGGCATGTCGCTTGCCGAGTTCAGGACGGTTCTCGCCGAGGTGTGCAAAAACGACCCCGCAAATCCCCCCTTTGAGATAATCGGTTTCGACGCCTGCCTGATGGCCACCATCGACGTGGCGAAGATACTCCACGGCTACGCGCGCTACATGGTGGCCTCGCAAAACGAGGAGCCGGGCGTCGGCTGGTCCTACGAGAAGATGCTGAACAGCTTGAGCAAGAAAACCTCCATGAGCGGCGCGGAGTTCGGCCGCATCATCTGCGACACCTACCTTGAGGACTGCCGCAAGGGAAACGAGGAGGACAGGGCGACGCTTTCGCTGACGGATCTTTCGAAAGTGCCGGCCCTTTCCGCCGCATGGAACGCGTTCGGCATTGAGGCCATCGAGAAATGCCTCGCGGACGACAACCTGCCCGCCATCTTGGCCAGACAGGCCAACAACGCGGAAAATTACGTGAATTCCAAGAACGAGGGGTATTCGAACATGGCCGACATGGGCTCCTTCGTGCGCCGCATGCAGTCCCACATCGACGGAAGCGCTGGCCTTGTCCTCCAGGCACTCGACAATGCCGTGCTCTACAAGGCGACCGGCCCCAACTGCAAGCCCACGGGCCTCTCCTTCTACTATCCCTATGACGGCGGCAAGACCTTCGGCGAGATGAAGAAAAACGGCGCGATCACCTCCCTGCTCGTTCTTCAGGGAGCCATGCTCGGCAAGATGAGCGACGGTGAGATAGAACAGCACCTCACCGCCATAGTCAAGGAATTAGATACGGACAGTCCCGGCACCGCCCTCGCCCAGGGGAACCTGCCCAGACCGCAGCCCGGCGCCGAGACGGTCCACGGGGAGATCTCCCATCCCGAGTCCGGGGAGCATGGGACCGGCGGTTTCGGTTCCGGAGGAGGGTCGCACCCGTCCGGCACTGGTCTCTTCGGACATATTGGGAGCATATTCGGAAACAGGGAAAACGGTACCAGCGAGCAGCGGCAGCAGGCCTTCGACAGCGCCCTGCATGCCTTCCTCACAGCCCTGAAGCCGGTGAGCGACTTCAATATCGAGTCCCTCGAGGACACGGCCGTTTCGGTGAACGACAATGGCGACGCCGTCATGAAGCTCACCCAGGAGCAAATGCGCTTTGTGAGTTCCGTCAGCTGCGCCCTCGCCTATTACAGCGAAGAGGACGACATCGTGCTCACGCTCGGTTCCGACGGCAATGTGGACGGGGACTGGGAAACGGGCGTGTTCAAGGACAACTACACCAACGTCTGGCCCTCTATAGAGGGGCATCTCGTGAACCTTGAACTGACGAGCACCGATGAGGACATGAACCTGTACGTCATCCCCATAAAGCTGAACGGCGAGAGGGTGAACCTGTCTGCGAAATACGATTTCAAGACGGAGAAGTACGTCGTGCTTGAGGCGAGGCGCCCCACCAC
>JAILMX010000004.1 GCA_024692205.1 Desulfovibrio sp.
CGGGCAGGACAGACGCCCGGCGGGCGCATTCCTCTTCTACGGCCCCACCGGGGTCGGCAAGACGGAGGTCGCCCGCAGCCTCGCGCAGATTCTGGGCATTGAGTATCTTCGCTACGACATGAGCGAGTACATGGAGAAACACTCCGTGGCCAGGCTCGTCGGCACGCCTCCCGGCTACGTCGGCTTCGAGCAGGGCGGCCTTTTGACCGAGGCCGTGCGCAAGGCCCCGTACTCCCTCGTTCTCCTGGACGAGATGGAAAAGGCCCATCCGGATGTCTTCAACATTCTCCTGCAGGTCATGGATTACGCCACCCTGACGGACAACACCGGCCGCAAGACGGATTTCTCGAACGTCATACTCATCATGACCTCCAATGCGGGGGCCTTTGAGATGTCGAAGGCATCCCTCGGATTCGGTCAGGGCGGCAGGCATGACGATGCCGCCGGCAAGGCCCTCAAGGCTGTGGAGAACCTTTTCACGCCCGAATTCCGCAACCGGCTGGACGCGATGGTGCCCTTCCACAGCCTCACGGAAGACATGATGCTGCACATCGTGAACAAGTTCCTCGGCGAGATTCGCGCTTCGCTCGACGGGAAGAACGTCACCCTGCATGTGACGGACAAGGCCCGCCGCTGGATGGCGAAGAACGGCTTTGATCCCGCGATGGGCGCGCGGCCTCTGCGCCGCCTGATACGCACGGAAGTCGAGGACAGGCTCGCCCATGAGCTCTTGTTCGGCGAGCTCAAGAAGGGCGGCGTGGCGACGATAGGCGTCGAGGGGAACGGGCTCTCGTTTTCCGTCCGCCATGCGCAGGCTCACAGGTGCAAGGCCCAGGGTGATTCCGAAGGCGGAAAACAGGTTGAGACCGTAGAGGCTTGATTCGGTGGACGCCGGGCTGGCCGCCATTCTCGCCGAGTGTTTTCCCCCTGTGGAAAACGCCCGCGGGGACGGTTTGCTCTGCCATGGGGGTGATTTGTGCGTCGAGCGGCTTGTTGCGGGGTACAGCCGGGGGATATTTCCGTGGTATGACGAGACGACGCCCATACTGTGGTGGTCGCCCGATCCCCGCTGCGTCCTGCCGCTGGAAAAATTCCATCTGCCGCGGCGCAGTGCGCGGGCGATACGGCATGCGCGCTTCCGACTGACCTGGGATGAGGCCTTCGATGAGGTCATAAGCGCCTGCGCCGGCCCGCGTTCGACGAGCGACGGCACCTGGCTTGTGCCTGAAATGCGCAGCGCCTATGCGGAACTGCACCGCCAGGGCTACGCCCATTCCGTGGAAGCGTGGCAGGACGGTCATCTCGTCGGCGGATTGTACGGGGTCGGGCTCGGCCGGGCGTTCTTCGGCGAATCCATGTTCCATCGCGTTTCAGAGGCCTCGCGGGCGGCCTTGTCAGGGCTCGTGAGCCTGTTGCGCCAACGCGGAGTCACGCTGCTGGACTGCCAGCAGGAGACCCCGCATATGATGCGCATGGGCGCGCGCATGATTCCCCGAAGGGAATTTCTGGCGCGGCTTGCCGCGGCGCTCGCCCCGACGAAGGATTCGACGGGCATCGTGCGCTGGCAGCCGTGGCCTGAACGTTACTCCTGGCTGCCCGAGAAGGATTCCTGGGAAGCAAGGTCGTAGTAGCCGCGGGCCACGAAGGGCAGGGGATAGCCGCGGACGGCGTCGAAGCAGATGAAGCCGTCCGTCCTGCCGGAAGGCACGAGGCCGAGCGGACCCACGCCGAGCGGTATCGGCAGGTCCAGGGGGCTGACGTACACGTCGGAAATCTGATCCGCATAGCGGGTCTGGAGCCAATCGGTGAGCGCATCGGCCTCTTCCTTTGTGAAGGCTTCGAGCAGACAACGCAGGGCGGCTTCCTCTGTGGCGCCGGCAAGGGCCTCCGGCGGAACTTCCGGGTCGGCCGGGCCGACCAGGTTTTTGCCCTGAAGGGCGGCGAGCTCGGCGTCATCGGCGCCGTGGCGGAAGATTTGGATTTCGACGTTGGTGTGCCCCTTGAAGCGCTTCAGAATTGCCCCCATCATGTAGATGCGGCTGATGGGC
>JAILMX010000027.1 GCA_024692205.1 Desulfovibrio sp.
TGGTGGAGGCGGGGAGAGTCGAACCCCCGTCCGCGAATATTCCACATAAAGTCTCTACAGGTTTAGTTCAGGTTTGTATCTCGCCGTGCGAATGACCCCTGAACAGGTGTCGCACAGCCAATCTTCCGGTACAATCTCGCGGTCAAACCCCGGTAGATACCAGCCGACCGCCAGCCTGATGAATGTCGCCGTCAGAACGTATCAGACATCAGCTCTGACAACGTGACCGTCTTATGCGATCATTTGCCCCGCCGCTTAGGCAGCGTAAGCGTATTCGTAATCGTTGTTGGCAATTACTGTTGTGCCGCTTTTTACGAGGCCAGCGGCGCCTCGACCTGCAACTTCAGCTTCCTGATCCACGTCGAAACCAGTGCGCCCCCTTTTTTACAAAAATAATTCTTCTCATCGTCGTTGGCAAGCTCAGCGTACGCAAAAATGTGATAGTTGTCCTTTCAGATAGGCATGAAATCGACTGAACATGATGCCCGTATCGTCTGGGGGCGTCTTCAACGCCTTGTGTGCCTGGCATGCCACGTCTATGCCGTGGGAGAGCAAGGCAAGCCTTGCAAGCTCCCTGAACCGGCATTGCAGAAAAGGTTTTTTTGCGATGATGTTATGCACTCTTTCGGCGTCATTGTCATTGCCTTCGACAACGAGCTGACCGTCGGCAGAGAGATACAGATGAAGTCGATCTTCTAGTTTCACGGCGTTTCTCTTCAGGTCATTGCGAAGAAGCGCGATGAAGTTTTCCTGTGATGACTCAATCTGCTCCTCCAGATCGTTCAAAAGTATCTGCCCGTCGTCTTCCAGACTCCTCAGTACGGCTTTGCCTCTTGGGCTTATGGGAACAGGGGTGCTGAAATCTTCAACCGTCAGTGTGCCGTCCTCGCACGTAGAGGTATGCAGATTGACCATGTGCCCGAGTTGATTTTGTCCTGTGCTGTTCACGAGGCTCTCCGGATGAACGATTTTTCTTGTGTATGGCGGTATCCCGTCACAAGGGTGACTTTTTTTCCTGGCGATGTTCACTGGCTTTCATGAAGCAAAATGGATGCCAACCTTTAGACTTTTTTTGCAAAACGTAACAATACTCTAAAAAAACTCATGTTTTTTTTTAGATGCCATAGGGATGGGATGTCGTTACTTTTTAAGATCGTTAACTATTTGACTTTCTTATCATGCAACCAGCTTCTGCCTGGAGCGTATGGGCTTGAAAATGACATGAAAACCACTTAGAATACAAATATGTCGAAGCCCATTCGCGTCCTTTTTCTGATGGAAGATCTTTGTTTCGGCGGCACCCAACGGCAGACCGTGGAATTGGTTCTTCGGCTTGATCGGGCGCGCTTTTCGCCTGTTATGCTCGTTCTCACCGGCAAGACCGATCTTGATGCCGTCGTCCGTGATGCCGGCATCCCCGTCACATACCTTAATTCTTCACGAAGGGTTTCCCTCTTTTTTTGGGTCAGGCTCGCTTCATCGATTCGTGCGCTCGCGCCAGACCTCATCATCCCCTGTACTGCTTTGCCAAATATCTGGGGGCGCATCTGGGGCAAAGTGCTCTCCATACCCGTTCTTGGCACCTGCCGTGGTGGCGGGGGGCCGAAACGTCAGCATGAGCGGTGGTTGTGGCGGCTGACACAGAAGATTATCTGTAATTCCAGACCATTGTTTGATGACTTATGCGCCTTGGGTATACCGAAAGAGCATCTTCTCTGCATACCGAACGGGGTTGACACCGATTTCTTCATGCCTGACAATTGTCCCCCCTCGAAGCGTTCGCCCGTCCTGCTCTGCGTCGCACGGCTTGCGGAGGATAAGGATCATCTCACGCTTTTCAGAGCCTTCAAGCGCATCCTGAAAGTCAAGCCCGATGTGAGATTACGTCTGGTTGGTGACGGGCCTGAAGAGGGGGCTCTGAAAGCATGGGCTAAGGATCATCTTGCTACTGTCGGCGCGCAGATGGATTTCATTCCCGGCACGGCTGACGTCCGCCCTCATTACGCTTCGGCACGAGCGTTCGTCCTTTCTTCAGTGCGCGAGGGCTTGCCTAATGTCCTGCTTGAGGCCATGAGTTGTGGTCTGCCAGTCTGCGCCACTTCTGTGGGCGGCATCCCATCCATCGTCCATGAAGGCAAAACGGGCTTTCTCTCATCCAGCGGCGATGACGAAACTTTCGCGAGCAATTGCCTACGACTTCTGGAGTCCCCCGACCTGTGTGACGCCATGGGGAGGGCGGGCCGCAAACTGATTGAGGAAGGCTATTCTTTCGCGACCATGGTCAGGGCACATGAAGACGCAATCCTGAAATTGTATGGTGGTCGACATGCATAATATTGTTGCATTGCTGGCCGTGAGTACGCTCTTTCTTTGCGGTTTTTCGCCCTTTGCTTGCCTTGCCACCTCCACCGAACCGATTACCTCAGCCCCCTGCGAAGTCTCCGAGCTTTGGTCAGGCTCGCTTTTCACATCGACCTATAGGGTCGGCGTGTGCTTTTCTTCCACAGGGCACGCTCGCGGGGTTCTGCATCTCAAGCTGAGGGGCGGGCAGCTTGACGTGTACCATTTTACCGGCACGATCAAGGGAAAGGATGTTGAGGTTTCCCATCCCTCCGGGCATCGCTTCAAGGGGCGTATCGTATCTGCCGATTCCGTTGAGGGAGTCATACGCCTCAAGAACGGCATGAAAATCAAACTCAAGGGAAAACGCCGGCTAGGTATCCCTCTCGCTCCTGATGACTGCGCCCCTCTTGATGAAGAATCAGGGGGGCTGCCTCAATGAACACTTTGATTTCCGGGCTGATGTTCTTGCAATGCGCGATGCTCTTTCTTTTTTGGAAGGCCGGCAAAGAGCTCAAAATTCGCTCTGAACGCGAAAAACACGAGCTTTCGGAGCTTTCGTCCGACTTTGTATGGCCAAAAGCGGCGCTTATCGTACCCGTTGCCGGAACACATCCGTGTATGCGTGAAGCGCTTGAAAGCCTCTTGCGTCAGGATTATCCGGATTGTGTCCCCATATTTGTCACCGCGACGGATGAGGAACCCGCCGCAACCCTAGTGGGGAAGCTCGCCGAGCAGTATCCGGCATTGCACCATGTGATTGCCGGTGAAACCGTGTTGTGCGGACAGAAGAATCATAATCTTCTGTGTGGAATAGTCGAGGCAAATGCTTGTGGGGCCACCTGCTATGCCTTTTGCGACAGCACGCATCTGGCGAACCCCAGTCATCTGCGGTCCTTGCTTTTTCCCATCGCCGACGGCAGGGAAGAGTTCACCACAGGCTATCATATAGTAATGCCTCAAGATAACGGCATGGTGACGCTCGGCTATTGCATGAGCGTTTTGATTATGCGACTTTTGCAGTCGATTTCCGCCTTCATTCAGCCTTGGGGCGGTTCCATGGCCGTCAGTCGAGATGCTTACGAACGATTGAATATTGCTTCTCTCTGGGGCAGAACCGTGGTGGATGACTGCGCCCTCGTGCCTTTTCTTCAACGACAGGGCATACGGGTGCATCTCGTTGCCTCCGCCTTGCTCACTACCTATGCCGAAAACCACAGGCTTTCGGTTTGGCGCAGCTGGATGGCGCGGCAGCTTCTCTATCTGAAATTTTGTGTGCCGCTTCAGTGGGGGATTTTGGGTGTACTCCTTGGCGCAATGCAGATTCCCCAAGCGTATTCCCTTGTCGTTCTTGCATTAAGTTTTTTGGGAATCAATGGCCAGCCTCAAGCACTTATCCTTGCCCTTGTCTGGCTATTCGCGTCATACTTATTGGTTGATGCCCAGCGCGGCTGTCTAACGCGCCGCGTTCCGGCTTTGCGTTGGTTCCTTTCCTTTCTCTTTGCGTGCGGCATGTTCGCTTTCATCCATGCCACCACGCTCTTTACGAAAAAGATTTGTTGGCACGGATGGGCCTATACGGTAGGCACAGGCGGCGTTGTCTTGGAAAAACGGCCAGCTGATTTGCGCAGATGAACAATAGGTGTGCACAAGCATGATTGCCATATCAGATCTCGTTCGGGTAAGTTTCAGACAGGTTGTCCGCCAACGCGGTTTCGGCGTCATCCTGTCGATAGCGCTCGGCATCACCGCCTTCATTGTCCTTTCTGTGCTTGGACGGGAGATACGCTACAAGGTCGGCCAGGACATGGTCCTCATGGGCGGGGTCAACGTCATTCAGATCTATATGAACGACAGGCAGTATCCCGGACAGCCGGAACGCGAATTCCTGCCGGAAACGGTGGAGGCCCTGAAGAAATTACCGGGGGTCGGCCTTGTAAGCCGAAACCTTCATGGCGGCCGTTCCTTCCCCATTCGCACCCAAGGGGATGAACGAACGCTCGACATAAACTTCATGGGCGTCGACAACTTCTTTCCTGACGTCTATTCCCTTAACCTGAACGCCGGCCGCTTTTTCAACAGTGACGATGTTGCGAGGCACAAGCGTGTCTGCATGCTGGGCAACGAGGCCGCGATAAATCTTTTCGGCAGCGAGAAGAAAGCCGTCGGCGAACTTCTCTTCCTCGGGCAGGACGTCTTCGAGATCGTCGGTGTCGTCAGCGGCGTAATGCTCGGGGATTGGCGACGTGGCGGTTTTCTTCCCTATACCTCCATGGCGGATAGACGATGGGGGTCGGACAAGGTCTCCCGCCTCTTTCTGCGTGCCGTGGGCTGGGAGGACGTGCCGCCTCTCATCGACATCATTCCCAAGACCATAATCGGACATCAGGATGCCCCCTACTTGGTCATCAGAACACAGAACGAACAGCTCTCGCGTCTTCAGGTGACCTTCATGTGGGTTGAGGCCCTTTTGTGGCTGGGCATTTTGGCTTCTCTCATGCTTGGCGGTTTTGGAATCTGGTATGGCACGTTCGCTGCCGTGCGTGCGAGAACGCGTGAAGTCGGCTTGAAAAAGGCCATGGGCGGTTCAGATGCCGACATCATGGCCCAATTCTTGACCGAGGCCCTCTGCAAGTCGGTCGCGGGCGGCATACTGGGCATATTGATTGGGTTTACCTTCGTTCAGGCCGGCGCTTTTAAACTGGGTATCGGCGTCGATTACCCGCTGCTTCTGGCGAGCAGCATGGGCAGCATTCTTTTCTCAGCGTTCATCGGCGTTGCGGGTGGCATTTATCCCGCCTTGCAGGCAAGTCGCATGGATGTCGTGTCAGCATTGCGGTTCGAGTAAGAGGTCCTCGCCATGGCACCTGTCATCATCGCCAAAGGGTTACATAAGGCTTACGCAGGGTTCGCACCTGTTTTGAGGGGAGTGGATATAGAGGTACAGGCCGGAGAACTCGTCGCCATCATGGGCCCTTCTGGTTGCGGCAAGTCTACCATGCTTCACGTTCTCGGTATGCTCCATGCCCCTGACAAGGGAGAGCTCACTATTCTCGGCACCGATGTTCTCACGCTCAAACGCGAGCAGGTAGCAGCATTTCGTCGTGGCAACATGGGTTTCGTCATGCAGGCGAGCAATCTCTTCGACCATTCGACCGTCTTTGAAAACGTCGAATTTCCCCTTATTTATGAAAGGGTTCCTCCACAGGAACGCTGGGAGCGAGTCATCCGGGCACTTGATCTGGTGCGTCTTTCATCCCGCGTGCATTACAGAAGCAACCGCCTCTCGGGCGGAGAGCAGCAGCGCGTCGCCATCGCGCGCGCCATGGTCAATAATCCCCGCATATTGCTGGCGGATGAGCCAACGGGCGCTCTTGACGCGCATACGAGTCGGCTCATCATGGAAAATTTCCGCAACCTCTGCCATACTGGCGGCGTCGCCCTGGTCATGGTGACGCATGACCCGAAAATGGCTGAGTATTGCGACACCATCTATACTCTTGAGGAAGGCTTGTTGGTCTGCCGCAAGCATGAGCTGTTTCAAATGTCGCAAGAAAAGGGCGTGAGCCTGCTTGCGCCCCCAGTACCCGTGGTGAAGGGCGCCTTGGTTGCGGAATACTTTCCTGAGGCTTCCGGACGTTATCTCATCGAAGAGGCCAGGCTGCTGTATTCCAAGGGCTTACTTTCGCGCATCTATGCGATACGGGGCAGCAGTTTCCTCGGCAATCCAGAAGGCTATGCTCTTCCGCTCGCCGTGCGACGCCTTTCCTTATCAGAACACCTGATCCTTTTCTGCGGTTTTTTTTCAGGCAGGTATTGGAAATTGCGTTCGATGTTGCCTTCCGGCAAGTCAGGACAAACCAGAGCTCTTCTGGCGGGTCTGCGCCTTGCGACTTGGATACAGGAAGAGGGAATACGGTTTCTCTATGCCTCGGGCGCGCATACGCCTGCCACAGCGGCTTGGGTCGCGGCCAGCTTGACCAATCTACCCTTTGCGTTTGATGTTCGTGCGACTGACCTTCGACGCCCAAGCCGCGATCTCGCCGTAAAAGCCGAACATGCCGTCTTCATCCGCTGTGACACTGAAGTGACCAAAAATCAACTTAGGGACCTTCTGCCGGAAGTTCCTGAGGAAAAGCTCATCCTCACGCGGGATCCATTGACTCTTTGCCCAGGCGAGGATTCCGAGTCCCCCCAAACGGCAGTCGAAGACGAAAAGGAAGATGCGCAGAATGCCTTTCTGCAGATGGCTGCCGTCGGCACTCTTGATGAGCAGAAGGGCATCGACGTCATCGTAAAGGCGATTGCAAATCTCGGTGGGGCGGTTCCCCTTCTCCTCAGGATTGCGGGACAGGGGAAATGCCATTCTCGCTTGACCAGACTCGTCCGCCGACTCGGCGTTGGGGAAAAAATCTCTTTTCTCGGCCAGCTGCCTTTCGAGAACATGCCCGATCTCTATTCCCGTGCCGATGTCTTCATAGCCGCAGGATGCTCGGCCCATGACGGCTCCTCAGGCGGCTTTCCGACAGCTCTTGCCGAAGCGATGGCTTTCGGACTACCGGTGATCGTTTCAAACCTTCCGGAGCATTGTGAAATCGTGCGTGATCGAGAAAATGGCTTGGTGGTTCCACAGAATGATCCGACAGCCCTCGCCGCAGCTATACGCGAGCTGTACGGCGATAAGAACCTTCGTCTTATCTTGGGGAAGGCTGCCCAGAAAAGCATCCATGAGGCTCTCGACGGCGATGGCGCATGGAGGTGCATTGAAGAGCGTATCGCCCACTGCGTGGGCTAGTCTCTTTCGCACCTTGCGCTTTTTTTAGGGCGCCGTATCAGTTACTGCGATTTCGGAGTGTGAACAAATGAGGCCTCCTACAGCATGAGGATTTACAATAGGGCGCTAGAAACATATTGTTTTCTACCATATAGTAAATTACTACACTATCAGAAGGGGTTGCTATGGACGATTCTCTTGAAAAACTGAATGAGATCATCGAACGCGTGCATCAGGCGCAGATGAAATTCGCCACATACACGCAGGAACAGGTGGATGCGATTTTCCACCATGCCGCCGCCGCCGCGACAGCAAATCGCATTCCACTTGCGAAGATGGCCGTTGAGGAAACGGGGATGGGCGTCCTTGAAGACAAGGTCATCAAAAACCATTTCGCCTCAGAGTATATTTACAACCAATATAAGGACAGCAAGACCTGCGGCATCATAGAGGATGATACCGTTTCGGGCTACCGTGAAATAGCGGCTCCCCTCGGCATCGTTGCTGGCATCATCCCCTCGACAAACCCCACGGCCACGGCCATCTTCAAGGCCCTTCTGTGCCTCAAGACCAGAAACGGCATCATCTTCTCGCCGCATCCACGCGCGAAGAAAAGCACCAAAGCCGCCGCCATGGTCATTCTCAAGGCCGCCGTGGAGGCCGGAGCCCCCGAGGACATCATCGCCTGTCTCGACAATCCAAGCATCGAGGAAACGCGACATCTGATGTCGCACAAGCTGGTCAACCTCATCTTGGCTACAGGCGGCTCCGGAATGGTGCGTTCAGCCTACAGTTCCGGTACGCCGGCAATCGGCGTAGGAGCCGGCAACACGCCCGTCATCATTGATGCGACGGCAGATATCAAGATGGCCGTTAACTCCATTCTTTTGAGCAAAACCTTTGACAACGGTTTGATCTGCGCATCAGAACAGACCATTGTCGCGGAGGCGCCCATAGCGGACGCTCTGAAAGAAGAGTTCCTGCGCAGGGGCGCTTGGTTCGCCTCTCCCGAAGAGGCAGAGAAACTCGCCTCCGTCATCTTCAAGGATGGGTCACTCAACAGTTCCATTGCCGGTCAGTCTGCCGCCGCAATAGCTTTGCTCGCCGGCATAGAACTCCCCGCAACGACAAAAGTGCTCATTGCGGAACGAGATGCCGTTCGTGAGGACGACCCCTTCGCCCATGAAAAACTCTCACCGGTGCTTGGTTTCTACCGCGTCCCCGATTTTGAGACGGCAGTGGCGACGGCCCAGCGTCTCGTTCAGCTTGGTGGCGCGGGACACACCTCTGTTCTGTACACCCATGAATCAAACGAGGCGCACGTACGACTGTTCGAGAACACAGTGACGACTGGCCGCGTGCTCGTGAACATGCCCGCGTCGCAGGGCGCAATCGGCGATGTCTTCAATTTCCGCATAGCTCCTTCGCTGACGCTGGGCTGCGGCAGCTGGGGCGGTAACTCCGTCAGCGAAAACATAGGCATAAAACACCTCATGAACAAAAAATGCGTGGCCGCGAGGCGAGAAAATATGTTGTGGTACCGTGTTCCCAAGAAGGTATATTTCAAGCTCGGCGCACTGCAGCCCGCCCTAGAGGAATACCGCGATCGTCGTCGGGCCTGCATTATAACCGATGAGACGATGGTCAAGATCGGGCATGCGGACAAGGTTAGCGACATCCTCTCCAAGCTCGGTCTTGAGGTGCGCATCTTCGCAGATGTCAAGCCCGACCCCGACATTGAGACGGCGCGCAAGGCCCTCGACATGGTTAATTCCTTCAAACCTGATCTCTTCGTGGCTCTTGGCGGCGGTTCTCCCATGGATGCGGCGAAGATCATCTGGCTCATGTACGAAGTGCCGGACATCAGTTTCTCGGATGTCTCTCTGCGTTTCATGGATATCAGAAAGCGAATTGTCTCCTTCCCCGACCTCGGCAAGAAGGCGGAGATGGTCGCCATACCGACGACTTCGGGAACCGGTTCCGAGGTGACGCCCTTCGCCGTCATCACCGACGGCTCGACCGGCGTTAAATATCCTGTTACTGATTACGCCCTCACCCCCGACATGGCCATCGTGGACCCAGAATTTGTCATGGATCTGCCGAAATCGCTCATCGCCAATGCGGGCTTAGACGTGTTGACACATGGCATAGAGGCATATACATCGACCCTCGCGACGAATTTCGCCGACGGGCAAGCCTGCGAGGCCATCCGTCTTGTCTTCAAGTATCTGCGTCGTTCCTATGCGGGCGGGCCCGACCGGCTCGTGCCCCGTGAAAAAATTCATTATGCCGCCACGATGGCGGGCATGGCCTTTGCGAACGCCTTTCTCGGAGTGTGCCATTCGCTGGCGCATTCGATGGGCTCCTACCTTCACCTGCCGCACGGCTTGGCTAATGCCCTGATGCTTTCCTATGTCATCGAATACAATGCAACGGATTGCCCGACGAAACAGGGCATGATGCCGCAGTACAAGTATCCTTGGGTGAAGGGCAGATACGCCCGCCTCGCCGACCTTCTTCACTTGGCTGACGACATAAAGGGTGATACCTCTGAAGACCGAGCGAAGAAGACGGCGCGCCTCGTCAGGGCCATCGAAGAACTTAAAAAAGATGTGGGCATTCCCGCATCCATACGTGAAGCCGGCGTTTCTGAAGCTGACTTCCTGCAGATGCTCGACAAGATGTCCGAACAGGCTTTCGACGACCAGTGTACGGGTACAAACCCGCGTTATCCCCTGATAGCCGAGATAAAGGAGCTCTACCGTCGCGCCTTTTACGGAGAGCCCCTCGCGTCTATGCAGGAGTGATTTCCGAGACAGCGAGCCCCGTCATCGTGTTCATGAATTGAGAGCGGGCCGATCGTTTCGGCCCGCCATGACAAAAGGAAACGCCCGCGCACTGCGGGCGTTTCCTTCTTAATGCGTCATAACCGACGGTTGCGTGTGTATCCTGTCAACTAAGGCAGTTCAAGAACAAGCGAGACAGGGCAGTGGTCGGAGCCGAGCACTTCATTTTCGATGTCAGCATCGCGTATGGCTGGAGCGAGTTCCTCCGACACGAAAAAGTAGTCGATGCGCCAGCCGATGTTCTTTTCCCGCGCCCGCGTCTTGTATGACCACCAGGAGTAACGCCCCTCTTCATCACCATGGATGAAACGGAAGGTGTCTATGTAGCCATTGGCAGTGAACCGGTCGAGAAATTCTCGTTCTTCCGGCAGGAAGCCCGTGTTTCTTTGGTTCTGCTTGGGACGTGCAAGATCTATTGGTCTGTGGGCGATGTTGAAATCACCGCAAACGACGATGGGTTTTGTCTTGCGGCATTCCTCAACATAGCGCAGAAACGCTTCGAAAAAGCCCATTTTGTAGGAGACGCGGGCGAAAACGCCAGTCGGCCTTCCGTCGTCATCGAGTATTTCAGCGCCTCCGTTCGGGAAATAGCCGTTGAAGAAATGAAAATCCGGATACTCGAAATGAAGCAGTCGACCTTCACCGGAAAAATCCTTGTCCGGTAATTCCTCTGAGACAGTGAGCGGTTCGCTGCGGCTATAGATGGCTACGCCCGAGTACCCTTTCTTGACCTGCGATGAAGAGAAACGGACAAAGCGACCTTCGGGATTGATAAGTGCATCCGAGAGTTGGGAAGGATGCGCCTTAGTTTCCTGCAAGGCGATGATATCGGCATCCGAATCAAGGAACCATGCCCATTCCGGTTTTGCCGAGACAGCGCGCAATCCATTGACATTCCAAGAAACAAGCTTGATGTGCATTGTGCATCCCTTTCTGATCGAAAATGTAAGAAGAAGGCTGACAGCGCGTTGAATGCCGCCGCGCTATTTGAGGGTGAATTTCAAGCGCATGACGGCGTCTTTGAACCACGCCAGAATGCCTTTGTTGAAGCTCATGTACTTATGCGCATAAAAAGAATAAAAGGTCACAACCCCGATGGAGAAGATATGGCAGGAGACCTCAAGCGTCAGCAACTCGAAAAATCCTTCAGGCAGTACCAATAAGCAGACCGTCAGACAAGCTTTCGCGATAAATGCGGTGAGGAACACACCGAACACGGCAACCGAGGCAAATGTCAGGAACTGAGCGGCCATGCACCGGCCTTCATAATGAAAATTGAACGCATAATTGAGAAAAAAATTGACGAATATAGCGGCGGTGGATCCAATGAAAACGGCGAGTGAATAGGGTACGTCAAACCAAGCGTAAAGGATGTAGCCGCTTGCGAAACTGACAACCGCAGCCGTTCCCCCGAAAAGTAGAAAACGCAGGAACTGCGGATCCGTGAAGAGAAAGATGTATTTATTCATCGCATTGTTCACATTCCGCATAAAAACGGCCTGTTGGATGCGTGCGCGATCCTCACAGGCCGGAATGCGTGCGGAAAAGGAGACGGAAAAAGACTATTTCACTGTTACGAGTTCGTAATTCTGGGTTCCCAGCCCGATTTTTTCGGCGTGCTCAAGTTGGCTGTGCCAGTTCGTCGAGGGATGGATATCTGCGAAGTGATCCTTGCTGTCCAGCGGTTTTCCGAGTTCGCTCCTGTCTATGCGCGGCGCCGCATTCACGGCATCTATGCAGGCGTGATCGAGCGCCACGGGGTCGAAAGACGCGAACATGCCGATATCGGGAACGATGGCGGCATCGTTTTCCCCATGGCAGTCACAGCAGGGGGAGACTTGGTTGACTATGCTGATGTGGAAATTCGGCCGCCCATCAACGACGGCTTTCGTATATTCGGCCATACGGCGGTTCACGTCATCGCTTTTCGAGTCGAAGGAGTTCACGATTGCGTTGAAATTGCAAACGCCTATGCAACGGCCACAACCGGCGCATTTGTCATGGTTGATGGAGGCCTTTTTGTCCGTAAGGGTAATAGCCGACTGCGCACAATAGCGTGTGCAAGTGCCGCAGCCACGACAGATTTCCTGATCGACCGTGGGCTTGCCGTTGCAGTGCATGACCATTTTTCCTGCGCGGCTGCCGCACCCCATGCCAATGTTCTTGATGGCACCGCCGAAGCCGGCAAGCTCATGCCCCTTGAAATGGGAGAGGGATATGACGATGTCCGCATCCATGACAGCGCGGCCTATGTAGGCTGATTTGAGCAGAATGCCGCCTTTTATGGGGACTTCGACGTCATCGGTACCCTTAAGGCCATCGGCTATGATGATCTGACAACCTGTCGTCAAGGGCGAAAAGCCATTTTCGTTCGCGGCAGTCATGTGTTCAAGGGCTTCCTTCCTACGACCGACGTAGAGGGTGTTGCAGTCAGTTAAAAAAGGTTTTCCGCCAAGAGCTTTCACCCGATCGGCGACGGCTTTCGCGAAGTTGGGTCGCAGGAATGAAAGATTGCCCGGCTCACCGAAATGCATCTTGATGGCCGTAAACTTATCGGAGAAGTCTATCTGTTCGATACCGGCTGCTTTCATGAGCTTGTCCAATTTTTGCAGCAGACTCGTGCCAATTTTACAACGCATGTCCGTGAAATATACTTTTGATTGCGACATAATGCCTTCCTTTTGTGCACTACGCTGTCTAGCGGCGGCGGAACAGCAACCACTTTTCATTAACATAAAGGAGTTCGGCAGATTGTTCAAGCTCCCGCCGAGATGCAGTTCTGTCTGTAAGCAAAAGTGATGCCGCCGAATCCTTCCATGCCTCGATCCAGCCGTCGGGGCCTTTATTGATTTTTTCCTGCATGGAGAGCCAGAGACGGGCGAGTTCCTCATTATGCGCGTAATAGATGATATTGCCGTCTTTGTGAATCGGAAGCATGTTGCAATGCGCAGCGTAGCGCACAGACATCAGATTCCCGTTGTTGAAAACGAGCTCCCCCTTCCGTGCATTTCTCTTGAGGGCGTCAAGAGCTTCTCTCTGCAGGGTGCTCTGACGCACCATCATTTCCGCCGCCGTGGTGTCGAGTCTTTGGCAGTGCGTCACCCGGGCCAAGCCGTGGCGAAAAGCGAGAATCTGTTTGTCCTGAGCGAAGACTAAGAGGCAGAAAACGCTTGCGGCGAGTATGCAGGCTTTAAGAACCTTGTGCACACGACTCCAGAAAAGGGATAGGGCGAAAAAAACCATGAACCAAGAAAGAGGCACGAGAAAACGCGTGCCGCGCAGTATTTCCTGACTCATGTTATTCTTGCCGAGCGCCGTAGATAGGGCGATCTCCGCGGTGCATACAAGACACATGACGACCATCCCAAACACGAGGCCGGGGAAAAGCGATAAGAAGTCGCGCTGTCTTGATGTAAGGGCATGTCGTTGCCGCCAGAGGAGATAGGCGCAGATGATACCTGTAGGGAGAATGGGGGGAGCGTAACAGTACAGGAGAAAAGTATCCCGAAATGGGAGCCACAGCCGGCCGAAATCCTCAGCGAAACGGTATGCTCTCAGCTGGGCAAAAAGCGCTGTTTCTTGGGGAATTGCGTTTTCGCCACTCAAGAGCCACCAGAGATACATGATGACCGGCAGGGAAAAGCAGACACCGTTCAGCAGAGTGAGGCCCAGGTGGGAGCGTATGATTCGGCCCACCCTCAGAAAGAAAAAAGAAAAGAAAAGCATGGGGCCGAACATGAGCGTACTGACGGTATGGATGAACATGCACATGCCTGCCGTAAACATGACAAGTGGGCGTAGCCAGACGCGACGCACGGCGATGCATGAAAAACCTGTCAGCAAAGGTAAGATGATGGCGAAGAAATAGCGGGGTACCGGATCAGAATGCAGGATGCCCCAGAAAGTTCCGTAGGCCCAGTATACGGTCAGGGACATGACGAATGAGAGCAGAGCCGACAGAGATGTACTTATGAAGAGCCAGCGGCCGAGAAGGTAATATGCTATGTAATGCAGGAAGATCGCGAACGCCCCGGTACAGAGCAGATTCGTGGCCACGTTGTCCGTCGGATGCAGCCATGCGGCGAGCATGGTCAGCAGGTTGGGGACGCCGGGATCCTTGGACAGCAGAGGCACGATAGGGTCTGTCGGGAAATCTTCGGGATGGTCGGACGCCACGAGTATTTGAGCGTAGTTCTGTAGATCGCTGTCCATATTGATGCCGAAGGGGGTCATGTCGAGCGTACCGCAAAGGCTGAAAAGGCAAAACCCCCCAACGAGCAACACGAAGAAGATGTCTTTGAGAATGGCGGCGTTTTTCATGCGGTCATACACAGTCGCGTAGCAGAACGAGGGCCGTCATCGGCGGCAGATAGAGGGATATGGATCCAAGCCCGCTGTTTTGGGTGGGTTCAGTGAAATGTTCAAGTCCTTGCGTCGCCCTAAGATTTCCATGGCCTGCGTAGCAGGTTTCGTCAGATGAAAGCGTCTCCGTGTATTTTCCCGGTGTGACAGAGGCGCGCAGCGGGTTTTGCGCCAATACTTCATGAAAATTGAAGGCGAAGAGCAGGGCTCCCCTTTCGAATACCAGCAATCGGTCTTCTTCATGGATATGGCGGAAGAGAGGCGTCTGGGTGAAGTCTCGCTCATGATGGACGGCGAGCTGCATCTGCGCCTTGTCCCATCGCGCGAGGGCAGAGTATTTTAGGGTGGCGTCATCAGCAAGTCGCCACTGGCGGTGGGCGTGTTCAGAATCGTCAAGCCACTCTGGATGCCCGAACTCGTTCCCCATGAAGTTGAGGTAGCCGACATCCGCTGTAGCGAAGGTGATAAGGCGCATCAGGCGATAGAAGGCCAGGCCTCGGGAGACCTTCCACGTATCCGAGCCATTTGACATGCATCTGTACATATCCTCGCCGATAATACGCCATATCATGGCGTCGTCCCCGTTTATGCACTGGTCGTGGCACTCCACATAGCTTACCGTGCGGTCATAGGGGCGGTGGTTGGTCATTTCGTACCACATGCTCCCCATATCCGATGGTTTTTTAAGGTACTTCGTCCAATAGTCGGGTATTCCCATGGCAAAGCGGGCGTCAAAACCGAGTCCGCCTTCGGCGGGGGGGCAGGTAATGCCTGGCATACCCGAAAATTCTTCGGCTATCGTGCAGGCCGATGGGAGAAGTTCATGGACAAGAGCGTTTGCGAGCAAAAGATAAAGTTCTCCCTGAAGATTTTGTCTTGGCTCTCCGCCCTTGCCGTAAAAGCATCGCCCCACATGCGAAAAGTCATCATTAACGCCATGATCACGGTAGAGGATGTTGCCAACGGCGTCAAAACGGAAACCGTCTACACGGTATTCCTCAAGCCAGTAACGGAGATTGGAGAGCAGGAGACGCCGTGTCATCTCCTGTGAAAAATCGAAGGAGGGGGTTCCCCACTGGTTCGGTGCCCCATCGCAGAGATAGTCACTGCCATCGTAGCGGGCAATGCCCTGTTCGGTGTTCGCGCAGCAGTGCGCGTGGGGGATGTCCAGCAAGACCCTGAGTCCTAAACCATGGGCGGTATCAACCAATGCTTTAAAATCGTCCGACGAGCCGAAGCGGGAACAGGGCGCGAAATAATTACTCACCTGGTAGCCGAAGGAGCGGTACAGGGGGTGCTCGGGTATGGCCATGAGCTGAACATCGGTATAGCCCGCCGCCCTGATTCGTGGCAAAACGTGATTTGAAAAATAGTTGTACGAACCTATGGAGCTTTCCGTGTGGAGGGCTGCGTCCTGCGCCATGCCGACATGGGCCTCATAGATGCGATTAAAGGCCGCTTTCGGAGGCCGTGCGTTATGAAAACGGTATTGCACTTGGGGCAGCCAGAGTCGCGCACACCATTGGCCCGGCAGCTTGGCGTTCTGCTCAACACGTTGCGAGAAAGCCGGAACCCGCTTGAGGCAGGCGGGTTCTTCAGAAGAAACGTCCATCGAATCGAGGGGGGCAACGCGCAGCTCTACGTACATGTCGTGGGCAATGTCGTTTTCATCAAGCAGAAGTTCAAAGAATCCGTCTTCTAGGCGTGTGAAACGGAAACGTGCGTGCCTTTGGAAACGCAGACGTTCCATCGTCAGCCACAGGCTGCGGGCGTTCGGCATGTATTCGCGCCACCGCCAGCCGGATTTCCCATTGGGCAAGGTGATTCTGTGAGGGCCAAGAGTGAGGTGAAGGTTCGCATACGACGAGAGAGAACCGTACTGTTCGCGTATGCGCATGACTTCATCGGCGAAGAGGCGGCCCCGTTCCAGAAGGAAACGGCGGTATGAGTCGAGAGAAGGATCCTCAAGTGGATTCCGAGGGGGGGTTGCGTGCGGCATACGCGGCGTCATCCTTATGGGTTTTCGGACTCGAAAGAATGTTCAGACGAGGCGGGAGACAATCTGAGAATTATTCGCCGCGATATCCGGCGATGGGCGTAACGGAACGGGATTTAGCCTCGTCAGGGACGTTGAAATATTAGCCATCATGAGCTATAAAGGTCAACCCACAGTGACACTCAAGGAGAATCCCCATATGAGCATCGATGAATCCCAGATGATGGCAAATTCTGCCGAGGATACCGAAGATTTCGCGACACTTCTGGCAGAACACGGCGGCATAGCTGACACCCCGCGCCCGCAGGCCGGCCAGAAAGTCAGTGGCACCGTCATAGAGATTACCGGAGACAATGTCTTCGTCAATATTGGGGTGAAGGTCGACGGCATCATGGATCGCGCAGACATACTTGATCTTGACGGTAAGGAAACCGTGAAGGCTGGCGACACCATCGAAGCGTGGATAACCAAAACCTCCCCCCAAGAAATACGCCTTTCGCGTTCCATGAGCGGCAGCGGCATGGCTGCCTTGGAAGAAGCCCAGGCTTCGGCCATACCCGTCGACGGCAAGGTGACCGGCATCTGCAAGGGCGGCTACACCGTCGAAGTGCTCGGCAAATCGGCTTTCTGCCCAGGTAGTCAGATGGAAAACTTTGGCGATCCGGAACAGGCCGTCGGTCGCACCATGCAGTTCCTTATCCTGCGTGTTGAGAGCCGAGGACGCAATGTCATTGTCTCTCACAGGGCTCTGAAGGAACGCGAGCGTGAAGAGAACCTTACCAAGGTTCTTGAGACCCTCAAGGCTGGCGATATCATCGAGGGTCGCATAACCCGTCTCGCTCCCTTCGGCGCCTTCATGGAACTCGCCCCCGGGGTGGAGGGGATGATTCATCTTTCCGAACTTTCTTGGTCACGTGTGGGGCAGGCTGATGAGGCCGTTTCGCATGGAGATCGCGTGCGAGTGAAGGTTCTGGCCATAACGCAGACCGACAAGGGCGTCCGAATTTCCCTGTCGCGCAAACAGGCTGACGGTGATCCATGGGAAGAGATCGGTGGCAAATTGCAGCTTGGTCAGGTCGTGCAGGGCAAGGTCGTCCGCATCGCCCCCTTCGGCGCCTTCGTTGAGATTCTGCCTGGCATCGAGGGTCTTGTGCATGTTTCTGAGATGTCGTGGACAAAGCGTATCGCCCGCCCTGAGGATGTCGTGACTGTCGGCGAAACCGTCTCCGTCAAGATACAGGATATTAATACCGATAGCCGCCGCATATCCTTAAGCCTGCGCGACGCCGAAGGTGACCCTTGGGCTGACATCACTGAAAAATTTTCCGTGGGACAGACCTTGCAGGGAACGGTTGAAAGCTCCACCCAGTACGGTATCTTCGTCACCTTGGCAGATGGAATTACTGGACTTCTTCCTGCCGGCACGATCAAACGCGCGAAAAATGTTGCGGAATTTACAAAAATACACGGCGGCGAATCAATTTCCGTTGTCATTCAGAACATAGACGTTGCCGCGCGACGCATCAGCCTCGTCCCTGAAGGCTCCGACGTTGCGAGTGACGGCGGCGACAGCGAGTGGAAGGTCCATATGAACGCTGGGCGAACCTCAACCGGCGGAATGGGCATAATGGCTCAGGCTCTTCAGAAGGCCCTGCAAAAAAACTAGGTGGTTTATCATGATGAAACGTTCTTGGTTAGCACTTACGGCATTGCTCATGCTTTTGCTGTCCGGGCGTGCATCTTTCGGGGATGTTCTGCCCGATTTCACGACGCTGGCTGCCAAGTGCGGCCCTGCCGTTGTTAACATAGGCACAGAGAAGAAAGCCGCCGCATCCGGTCCCGAGAATTTCTTCGGAGAGATGTTCCGCAACGTCCCCCCGGGTTTTGAGCGCTTCTTCGAACAGTTCGGCGCCCCTGACAAAAGGGGGCGCCAGCCGCAGGCGCGCAAACAGAAATCGCTCGGCTCAGGCTTCATCATTTCTTCCGACGGCTACATCGTCACGAACAACCATGTCGTTGCCGATGCGGATACGATCACCGTAACCCTCGATTCCGCCAACGGCAGGGGTGAGAACTTCAAGGCGAAGCTCATCGGCGCCGATGAAGAGACCGACATCGCCCTGCTCAAGATAGATGCGAAAAAAGATCTGCCGTACTTAGCCTTCGGTGATTCTGACGCTCTCAAGGTCGGTGACTGGCTTCTTGCCATTGGCAATCCTTTCGGCCTTGACCATACCGTCACTGCGGGCATCCTGTCGGCAAAGGGGCGCAATATCCAATCCGGCCCATTCGACAATTTCCTGCAGACGGACGCCTCCATTAACCCCGGCAACAGCGGCGGCCCCCTCATTAACAAGGAAGGGCAGGTCATCGGCATCAACACGGCGATAATTGCAAGCGGGCAGGGCATTGGTTTCGCCATCCCGAGCAACATGGCTGCCAGCATCGTCGATCAGATCAAGGGAGGGAAGAAAGTATCACGCGGCTGGCTCGGCATCAGCATTCAGGATGTCGATGAGAAGACCGCGCAAGCTCTGGATATGAAGAATTCAAAAGGTGCGCTCGTCAGCAGCGTCATGGAGAACGAACCGGCCATGAAAGCCGGCGTGCGTGACGGCGATGTCATCCTTTCCGTGGACGACCGCGAAATTGCGAATTCAACCGAGTTGCTCCGCACCATCGCCCAGAAGATGCCCGGTAGCGTCGTGAAGCTCACCCTCTGGAGAGAAGGAAAGCAGATCGTTGTGTCCGTTCCTCTAGGTGAGCGCAGCTCAGGTCTTCATGCCGGCACCAATCGAGAGGGAGGTTCTAGGCACCTTGACGAGGCTCTTCTCGGGCTTTCCCTGCGCCAGACCACGGATGAAGAACGCACAAAACTTCAACTCAAGAAAGGCGAGGGGCTTGTCGTAACGGATATAGATCAAGACAAGCCTGCGGCTGAAGCCGATCTCCGCAAGGGTGACGTCATCCTTCAGGCAAATATGAAACCCGTTTCATCCGCCGCCGGCCTCACGAAGATAGTCCAAGAAGAGGGCATGAAGCGCGGTGCCGTCGTTCTGAAGATCAAGCGTAATGGATCGACTCGTTTCATCACGATTTCTCTGAAGAAGTAGAAATCATTGCCAATAAACGAGCATCCGTAGTATCGCTATGATGTAGTCTTTGCTCCAGAAAAGCACAAAATGAAAGCCACCATATGCCATCACATGGCATATGGTGGCTTTTCCTGCCTAAACGCATCACAGCATCTTTGATCCTCTCAAGCAGCCTATTGAAATTTTTCATCTTGCACCGAATTCTTAATGGGAATATTATGATGCACGTCAATAAAAAGGGAGGTTCTCCATGGCTGTCGTTCATCAGGATGCAGGGCATCTGCCCGGACGGGACAAACTGGTTGACATACCGGCTCTGGTCAGCGCCTATTACACCGAAATACCAGACCCCAGCTTGCGACGTGAGCGTGTTTCTTTCGGAACATCCGGTCACAGAGGGTCTTCCCTTAGCCGTACCTTCAACGAAGAGCATATCTATGCCATAACGCAGGCCGTCTGTGACTATCGCAAGGTGCAGGGAATAGACGGTCCATTGTATCTTGGCGGCGATACGCACGCCCTTTCTGAACCGGCATTCCGGTCCGCCCTTGAGGTCCTTGTCGCGAACAAGGTATCCGTGCGTATCGCCAAGGACGGTGCATACACGACGACGCCTGCCGTATCCCATGCGATTCTCTGCTGGAACCGCGACAGGGAGAAGGGTTTGGCTGACGGCATCATCATAACACCTTCGCATAATCCGCCCTCAGACGGTGGTTTTAAGTACAATCCTCCCCACGGTGGCCCTGCGGATACCGATGTAACCGCTTGGATAGAGCGTCGGGCCAACGAACACCTTGAAGACAGCAATCGCAAGGTACACCTTGTCCATCTCAGAACAGCCCTTGCATCTCCTCTGGTTGAGGAATTCGATTTCATAGGACGCTACGTCGCCGATCTTTCAAATGTGCTTGACATGAAAAGCATAGCGGATTCCGGCATCCGCATTGGCGTTGATCCCCTCGGCGGAGCAAGTCTTCCGTATTGGGGCGTCATCGCCGAAGCTTTCAACCTGACTCTTTCGGTTGTCAATGAAGATGTGGACCCGACATTCCGTTTCGTTCCCTGCGACAAGGACGGCAAGATCAGGATGGACTGCTCATCTCCCTATGCCATGAACCGCCTGCTCGATATGCGTGGCAAATTCGACCTTGCCTTCGCCTGTGACCCGGATTCGGATCGCCACGGGATCGTGACACCGACGGAGCTCATGAACCCCAACCACTATCTTTCGGTGGCGGCAGGGCACCTCATTCGGACCCGTACGGATTGGCCCAGTGGCTGTGGCATCGGAAAAACGCTCGTCACGAGCGCCATGCTCGACAGGGTAGGAAAGGATCTCAAACGCCCAGTGATCGAGGTCCCCGTCGGTTTCAAGTGGTTCGGGCCCTATCTGCGCGATGCTCGATGCGGTATAGGTTGCGAAGAGAGCGCCGGGGCGAGTTTTTTGTGCTTCGACAGCACTCCTTGGTCAACGGATAAAGACGGCCCCCTCATGTGCCTTCTTGCCGCGGAAATCATGGCGAAGACGGGGCGTTCGCCAAGCGAAGAATACGCGGCGCTTACGGAGCGCCTTGGCGAGCCGATCTATCAGCGTCTGGATGCTCCCGCAGATGAGAAGACCCGCAGCAGACTCAAGGCCCTGACCCCGCAGGACGTCAGCCTAAAAAAACTGGCCGGCGATCCCGTGACCCGTGTCGAGACACACGCTTCGGGCAACGGAGCCCCTATGAGCGGCGTCAAAGTGAGCTCCGCGAACGGCTGGTTCGCAGTGAGACCTTCCGGAACTGAGGCTATCTGCAAGGTCTACACAGAAAGCTTCAAAGGCTCAGACCATCTGGCCGCCGTGCAAAAGGACGCCATGGACTTTCTGGAATCCGTCTTGAAATAAGCAGATGAAGGCCTTTTCAGCAGGGCAGGTCGACCGCTTTCCTGAGAGCCATGGTTTCGGCAGGGGAGAGGGCACGCACGCAGCCGCTCGCAAGACTGCCCAGGTTGAGCGGCCCCTGCGCGACGCGTTGAAGGCGCAGTACCGTCAGATGCAGATCACGGCACATGCGGCGTATCTGACGGTTCACACCCTGATGCAAAATCATCGAAAGTCGTGTCATGCCGTTTGTAGCAGGGCAGACCTGCACCTCGACGGGCGCGAGTTTTTCTCCCTCGGCCAAAATCATTCCGTGGCGCATGGTGCGAAGCGCCCCCTGCGGCACGTGGCCGCGGACGAGCACTTCATACCGCTTAGCCAAATGAAAACGCGGGTGCATGAGGCGATGCGCCAGTTCGCCATCGTTAGTCAGGATGAGCAACCCTTCAGAATAATAGTCAAGCCGGCCGACGGGATAGAGCCTTTCGCCGCGGAATTCCGGTGGCAGGGCATCGAGAACGGTAGGACGCCCTTCGGGATCGCTTACCGTGCAGACGGTATGAACGGCCTTGTTCATCATGAGATACCGGCAGATGCCGCCGACTGACAACCGATGCCCATCGATTCTTATTTCAGTGTCTGGGCCTACGCGCAGTGATGGATCGGTAACCGTATTGCCATCCACCAAGACCTTGCCCGCGAAGATGAGTTCATCGGCCTTTCTGCGAGAACAGAAACCCCGCGAGGCTATGGCCTTGTTCAGTCGCAATTCCTGCGATGGGGTTTGGGTTTCCCTTTTCGCCATGGTCGGAGATTTGTCATTGCTGTTCGCCAGCGTTTTTGCCGGACGCCTAGAGGAAATTGTACGCATGGCTGTATTCATAGCGGAATCAGACTCCGTTCGCAATGCAGGGGATGCTTATAGAGATTAGTTTACATAATTACCATTATGGGACATTTGTTTCCGACTTGCTGCCGAAAGGGGTCTGAAGTATCATAACTGATTACGTGTAAAAAACAAAGGAGCCTTCGATGGGCTTTATGAATTCCGCTTGTAGCTTCACGCGTTTTCGCATACTCGATGCCGTGCCCCAGCATCTGTGGGCTGAGATTCCCGAACGCCTTAAAAAATATGCCTTTCAAGATATCGACGACATGAGCGAAATGCAATCCAGCGGCTGGGTGTGTTTTGACGACATGCTGGATGCCAACTGGGTGACAGCCCCGCCTGAGAAAGGCGCCTACATCGTATTCTCATTGCGTATTGATACTCGTCGCATACCTGCCGGCGTCATCAAGAAACATCTCAGTATTGCCATTCGCAAGGAGATGGAAACTCTTCGCGCACAGAACAAGACATTCATCTCGCGTGAACGCAAAAAGGAGCTCAAGGAACAGGTCCTATTGCGCCTTGTCCAGCGATTCCTCCCTGTACCTGGCGAATTCAACGCGCTCTGGGCGACGGATCGCAACGAGGTGTGGTTCGCCTCTACGCAGATGAAGATGATAGACCTTTTCATGGAGAAATTCCTCACAACCTTCGACTTGCATCTTGAGCAGATGACCCCGTACTCGCTCGCGCTCACCATGCTGGGCGAAGATAGTCAAGAAGCTCTCGACCGTCTTGAGGAGACCCAGTTCGCGACGCCCATGGACTGAAGCGGAAGCAAGGTGTCTGATATGTCACAACTTTCTGATTCTTTTGATGATATTCTTGGAAAGGAATTCCTCACTTGGCTTTGGTATCAGAGCGACGTCGCTCCTAGCGGTTTCACCGATGAAAACGGTGCCCCCTTCGTCCTGACCATGGAACAGCGCATTGTTGTGCAGGGCGGCGAAGGAGATGCCCGCGAGACGGCGGCTGTCTCGGGCAATCTCTCTCCCCTGCGCGAGGCACGCTTCGGGCTTGGTACGGGCAAGAAGGTTACTCGTGCCCTTCTCCGCCTTGAAAAGGAAGAGATGGCCTTTCAGGTGACCCTGAAGTCGGAAGACTTTTCCTTCAGCAGTCTGAAGACACCCAAGATCGAGCGCGAAAGTTCCGCCGATGACGATCCGGATGCTTTCTTCCTTGAGAAAATCTATCTCATGGAGGTTTGCACAGCCCTTCTTGATTCGCTGTATGCTCGTTTCCTAAAGCTCAGGCTTTCCCCCGCATGGCAACAGGAGGTTCTTGACATGCGTCAATGGATGACTCGTACGGAATAAGCCTTACACATAAACTCCATGCTCTCGAAGAAACACTTCTCACTCTTCATAAGGCTTGTCCGCAAGCTCGCCTGGATGCTCCTTATACTATGGGGCATTACGGTCATCTCCTTTCTCGTCATCCATCTGGCCCCCGGCTCTCCCACAGATATGGAGACGACGCTCAACCCCCTTGCGGGAGAGGCAGCGCGCCGTCAGCTCGAGATCCTGTACGGTCTGGATTGCCCCTTGCATGAGCAGTACATGAACTGGCTCGTGCGTCTGCTCCACTTTGATTTCGGCAATTCCATGTCGGCGGACAGTCGGCCCGTACTGACGAAGATACTTGAGAGGTTGCCGGTGACAATCTCCATGAACGGGATATCGCTCATACTCACCCTGCTCATCGCCATACCTGCAGGCATCCTCTCCGCCTGTAGGCAGAACTCGCTTCTCGACAGAGGCATAACCGTTCTTGTTTTCTTGGGCTTCGCGATGCCCTCCTTCTGGCTGGCCTTGCTTCTCATGTACCTTTTCGGCATAGAGCTGCAATGGCTGCCCATATCCGGCCTGCGCTCCATGGGATTCGAGCAGATGGGGCCTTGGGCGCAGTTTTGCGATCTGGTGCGTCACCTCGCCCTGCCGATACTTGTCTACACCATTGGTGGCTTGGCGGGCATCTCGCGCTACATGCGAGCCTGCATGCTTGAGGTGCTCCGGCAAGACTACATGCTGACGGCTCAGGCAAAAGGCCTCTCCCCAGCCGTCGTGATATGGCGCCACGCCCTGCGGAATGCCCTGCTCCCCGTTATCACCATACTCGGACTTTCCGTGCCGGGTCTCATAGGCGGCAGCGTCATCATCGAGTCAATCTTCGCTATCCCAGGCCTCGGCCAGCTCTTCTACGCCGCAGTCATGGCACGCGACTACACGATGATCATGGGCAATCTCGTCCTCGGGGGCATCCTGACGCTCGCCGGAAATCTTCTGGCTGATTTCTGCTATGGCCTCGCCGATCCACGAATTCGTCACACCTCTGGGATGGCCCGCTGATGTCTCTCTTCCCGACCATAGGGGCTAAAAACCGCCCCGCCGCTTTCCGTTTCGGCTTCGCCATTGTCCTTTTCATGTCGTTTGCTGCCCTGCTCGCGCCGTGGCTCACGCCCTATGCGCCTGACGAGCTGCACCTCGACGCCATTCTCGCAGCCCCTTCGGCCGATCATTGGCTCGGCACCGACCGCCTTGGCCGAGACGTCTTCAGCCGCCTGCTGTACGGCGGACGGGTCTCACTCTGGGTCGGGTTTGTGGCCGTAGGCATCTCCATCTCTATTGGAACCCTGCTAGGTCTCGTGAGCGGCTATTTCAGGGGCTGGACAGACGAGATTATCATGCGTTTCGTCGACGTCATGCTCTGCTTCCCCTCCTTCTTCCTCATTCTGGCAGTCATAGCCTTCTGGGAGCCGAACCTGAACAACATCATGATCGTCATAGGTTTGACCTCATGGATGGGAGTTACGCGCCTCGTCCGGGCAGAGACCTTGAGTCTGCGCGAACGCGAATTCGTCGATGCTGCTCGTTTGGGCGGTGTTTCGACGCGCCGCATACTGTTGCGCCATATCCTGCGAAATGCCCTCGCCCCCGTGCTCATCACGGCGACGCTAGGGGTCGCCGGCGCCATACTGACCGAGTCCGGACTGAGCTTTCTCGGACTCGGCGTGCAACCACCGACGGCGAGTTGGGGCAACATGCTGATGGAAGGCAAAAACGTCATTGAGACTGCCCCTTGGCTTTCTCTCTATCCAGGGCTTGCAATACTCGTGACTGTGCTCGGCTACAATCTGCTTGGCGAAAGCCTGCGCGACATACTGGATCCCAGACTGAAA
>JAILMX010000056.1 GCA_024692205.1 Desulfovibrio sp.
CCCTGCGCAGCATGCTGCTGCGCCATCTCGCCCTGGCCGGCAAAGCCTATCCCGGCCGCGACCAGACGCCCCGCATGCGCGGCATACTCTGCAGCTATGTCCGCGGTCTGCCGGGCTCTCGCGCCATGCGCGAGGCCCTCTGCCAATGCAGCCAGTGGGACGGACTTTTCACCATCATCGACGAGTACCTCCCCCCTTGCGAAAACAATCCCTCATAAAAAACGAGTTATTCAGCGCCTCGCAAAAAAACAATTTATCATACTGTTTTCAGCATCCTTCCGCATATTTTTTCCCTGAAGGTATTTTCCCTCCGCAAATTTTTGTACAGACGCATTCTTCTATAGACGAATTCCTTCGATTTGCGTACGATAAGGATATGGATTCAGCATAAAAGCAGGTGGCCTGCGTTCAGGGCCTGCTATGGTATTGATACGTCAACTGAACGCCCCGGGAGGGCCTTCAAAGGAGGACACCACTGATGGCTATGAAAACCATGGACGGCAACAACGCCACCGCGTACATAGCCTACGCGCTTTCCGAAACGGCTGCCATTTACCCCATCACGCCCTCGTCGGTCATGGGCGAGGTCATGGATGAGATGGCTGCCAAAGGCAAAAAGAACATCTTCGGCCAGAAGGTGCTCATCCGCGAGATGCAGTCCGAAGCAGGTGCCGCGGGCGTCGTGCACGGCATGCTTTCCGGCGGTGCGCTCACATCCACCTACACCGCAAGCCAGGGCCTCCTGCTCATGATCCCGAACATGTACAAGATCGCGGGTGAAATGCTGCCCGGCGTCTTCCATGTCGCTGCTCGCGCCCTGGCCTCCCACGCGCTCTCCATCTTCGGTGACCATCAGGACGTCATGGCGGCCCGCAGCACGGGCTTCTGCTTCCTCTGTTCGTCCTCGGTGCAGGAGTGCATGGACCTCGCCCTCGTCGCCCACCTGTCGGCCCTCGACGCGAGCCTGCCCTTCTGCCACTTCTTCGACGGCTTCCGCACGTCGCATGAAATTCAGAAAATCCACGTCATCGACTACGAAGACATCAAAAAAATCGTTCCCTGGGACAAGATCGCCGAATTCCGCGAAAGCGCGCTCAATCCCGAGCATCCCCACATCCGCGGCACGGCGCAGAACCCCGACATCTACTTCCAGAACTGCGAAGCCCGCAACGCCTTCTACAATGCCGTGCCCGGCATCGTTAAGGAAAACATGGAAAAGGTCGCCGGCATCACCGGGCGCAGATACCATCTCTTCGACTATGTGGGCGACCCCGAGGCCGACCGCGTCATCGTGAGCATGGGCTCATCCTGCGAAGTCATCGAGGAGACGGTCAACCATCTGAACGCGCAGGGTCAGCGCACCGGTCTCGTCAAGGTGCGTCTGTTCCGTCCCTTCGCCCCCGAGTACCTGCTGGCCGCCATCCCCGCTACCGCCTCCTGTATCACGGTGCTCGATCGCACCAAGGAAAGCGGCTCCCTCGGCGAACCTCTGTATGAAGACGTCTGCACGGCCTTCCTCGAGAAGGGCGAGGCCCCGACCATCGTGGCCGGCCGCTACGGCCTGGGCTCCAAGGACTTCACGCCCGGCATGGCCAAGGCCGTCTTTGACAACATGCTCGGTCTGCAGCCGCGCAACCACTTCACCGTGGGCATCAAGGACGACGTGACCAACCTCTCCCTCGACGTCGAGGAAGAGGTCGACACCGTGCCCGCCGGAACCGTGCAGTGCAAGTTCTTCGGCATCGGCGCTGACGGCACCGTGGGCGCGAACAAGCAGGCCATCAAGATCATCGGCGACAACACCGACATGTACGCCCAGGCCTACTTCGCCTACGACTCCAAAAAGTCCGGCGGCTTCACCGTTTCGCATCTGCGCTTCGGCAAAAAGCCCATCACCTCGTCCTACCTCGTCACGCAGGCCGACTACATCGCCTGCCACAAGTCGTCCTACGTGTCGCAGTTTGACATCCTGGACGGCATCAAGACGGGCGGCACCTTCGTGCTGAACTCCGGCTGGGACATGGCCGGCCTTGAAGAGCACCTGCCCGCGCAGCTCAAGCGCATCATCGCCCGCAAGCAGCTCAAGTTCTACAACATCGATGCCGTCAAGGTGGCGCAGGGCGTGGGCCTCGGCGGCCGCATCAACATGATCATGCAGACGGCCTTCTTCAAGCTGGCGAACGTGCTCGACTTCAAGAAAGCCGTCGAGCTGCTGGAGAACTCCATCCGCAAGACCTACGGCAACAAGGGCGAGAAGGTCGTCAACATGAACATCGAGGCCGTGAAGCAGGCCACGGAAGCCCTGGTCGAGGTCAAGTACCCCGCCTCCTGGGCTGACGCCGCCGACGCGCCCGCGGCCGAAGGATGCTGCGCCTGCCAGGACGACTACATCCACAGCTACGTGGTGCCCATCCTTTCCCAGAAGGGCGACAAGCTTCCCGTCTCCGCCATGGATCCCTGCGGCTTCGCGCCCCTCGGCACGGCGGCCTGCGAGAAACGCGGCGTGGCCATCTCCGTGCCGGAATGGCAGCCGGCCAACTGCCTGCAGTGCTTCCAGTGCTCCTTCGTCTGCCCGCATGCGGCCATCCGCCCCGTGCTCGCCACTGACGAAGAGCTTGAGGGCGCTCCCGAAACCTTCGTGACCGTGCCCGGCAAGGCCAAGCTCAACGGCTTCAAGCTGCGCATGCAGGTCTACGCCGAAGACTGCCTCGGCTGCGGCTCGTGCGCCGAAGTGTGCCCCGCCAAGGAGAAGGCCCTCGTGCTCAAGCCGCT
>JAILMX010000061.1 GCA_024692205.1 Desulfovibrio sp.
TTCATCAACATACCGACGTATGTGCGCTAGAAGGATATACGAGGGAAAGCGAAACACCATATATCTGATAAACAGCCGGCTGAACATTTAGAGTTTCTTTGAAGATATTCTAGGGAAACTCTGCCGGATGACAAAAGCAAGGGAACTGTCGATGGCGGCGGTTCCCTTGCTTTTTTGCCGGAAGAAAAACGGGGAATGGGAAGGTTATGCGAAGAAAAAGGCTGAAAGGATCATCCTTCGCCGCTCTTGGCACGGGCGGCCGCGGCGAGGGCCATGAGCATGGCTCCTGCCTGCGCCACGTTGAGGGAGTCGAAATCCCTTGCGAGCGGAATCGCCAGCATGCGGGAGCAGCGTTTGGCCGTGCCCGGCCGCAGGCCCTTGGCCTCGTTGCCGAGCACGAGCACCGCGGGCAGCCGCATGGGCTCGGAAAAGGCGTTGACCGCGTCTTTCACATCGCCCGCAGCCCCATATATGGCAAGGCCCGCTTCTTCGCAGGCATCAAGCGCATGGCCGAGGTTTTTCACCCGCGCGATAGGCAGTCTTTCAAGAGCTCCGGCGGCGGTGCGCCGCGCTGCGGGCCCGAGCCTGGCCGTGTTGTGCTCGGGCAGAATGAGGCCCGCGCCGCCGAGTGCGTACAGAGAGCGTATCAGCGTGCCGGCGTTGCCCGGATCCTGCACCTGATCGAGGGCGAGGAGAAGCTGCAGCGGGGCGTCCCCGATCGTCGCGAGGATGTCCTCGAGCCGGGTGAAGGTCGTGGCGCACAGGCGCGCGGCTATTCCCTGATGGGCGATCGTCTGCCCCTGCTTTCTGCGGCAGAGGCGGTCGAGGGCCGCGTTCCCGACGCGGGTGAAGCGCAGCCCGTTTTCCTGACAGAGGCGCTGCACCCTCTGGACATCCTGCCCGGAAAGGGCGCGCGAGCAAAGCACCTGCTCGATCTTCTGCGGCGCAGAGGCAAGCAGTTCCAGCACCGGCTTCATCCCGGGGAGCATGAGGTCGGTGTCGTTTTCATGGTTTTCCATCGGTATGTCCGCGTGGTTTAGGTTCGTTGTGTGATGTACGCAACTTCCCGGCCCGTGGCAAGCCGCTTATGAGGAGGTCACTATGAGCAGGAAAAGAAAGGCATGGCGTTTTTCGGCGGTTCTGTGCCTGATATGCGCGATGCTTGCGTTCGGCGGCTGCGTCGGAGGAAATCCGTCCTCGACGGGCACAAGCATGCTCGTGCCGCTTGAACCGAGCGGACCGCCCCTGACGACAAAGGAGATCGACGCGCTGAAAACGACGGGGCAGCTTGACAGGGACCTGCCGCCGACGGCGCAGGCTGACGTGATACGGCAGTACCGCTATTTTCTGCGCAAGGGCAGGGGCTCCATGTGCGTCTTCGTCAGACGTTCCGAACAGTACCTCAATTATGCCCGCAGCGTCTTCCGCAAGCGCGGCATGCCCGAGGATCTCGCCTATCTCGCCATAGTCGAGAGCGGCTACAAGCCGGAGGCCCTTTCTCATGCTGGTGCAGCGGGGGCATGGCAGTTCATGCCGTCCACCGGCAAGAAGTACGGTCTCGATCAGGACAAATGGACCGATGAAAGGCTCGATCCCTACGAGGCCACCGAGGCAGCGGCGAGCTATCTGCAAAAACTCTACGACGATTTTGGGGACTGGCCGACGGCCATAGCCGCCTACAATGCGGGCGAGGGCAAGATGCAGCGCGCGCTTGAGGGCTCTGGAAGCCGGAATTTCTTCGAGGTGCGCGAGCGCAACGAGACCCTGCCCGAAAAGACCCGCCTTCGGGAAGAGACGAAACAGTATGTGCCGCGTTTCCTCGCGGTGACGAAGATCATGCGCAATCTGCCGCAACTCGGCTTCGGCAACATCCATCCCGAGCGCGCGAAGCGTTATGTCCGCCTTAACGCCAGGCCCGCGACCGACCTGAAGGGCTTCTCGCAGGCGCTTTCGCTCAACTGGGGGGATTTCAGTGCGTACAACGCCCATCACAAGGGGCGGGTCACCTCGCTTTACAGAACGACCTTCGTCTACGTGCCTGAAGGTTCCGATGACAAGGCGCGCGTGCTGCTTGAGGGCGGATCCTTCTGTCTGAATCCTTCGGCGGTTGCGGCGCTTGAACGCGGTCAGGACGGGGGCGGAGCCGGGCGGGCCTGCGCTTTGCCGCAGGGGCGGGGGCGCAGCCATACCCTTCGGCAGGCCGAAACCCTCTATTCCGTCGCCGCGCGCTATAACGTGAGCCTTGAGGAATTGAAAAGGGCCAACGGCATTGGGGACGCACGCCGCGTCGCGAGCGGGCGGGTTTTGAGGATTCCGGGGCAGACTCCCGGCAGGGACGCTGGGCGTTTCCAAAAGAACTCTGCCAGGCGGATCACCTACAGGGTGCGGGAGAACGACAGCCTCTACAACATAGCACGGCGCCATCAGGTCAGCGTTGAGGATCTGAAGCGTTGGAACAACGTCGATGAAAAACGCCTGAAGCCGGGCTCCACGCTCGTGGTGAACCGCGATTAGGCGACAGATGGCAGAGTTTTCGGCCGATGCGCATTCGGTCCGCCCCGAAAAAGGTCATGGAACGGAATCTTTCCGAGACAATGATCGGCAGAGAGGGGA
>JAILMX010000066.1 GCA_024692205.1 Desulfovibrio sp.
AGGACGGCACGCCCGTGGGCCGTTTCGACCATGTTGAACATTCCGTTGCCCACCCGGTCTGGGCCATCGTCGACGAGGAGGGGCGGGAGATACTCTTCCCTGCCGAACCCGACTTCATCCTCTCCCTTGATGTCGCCGCAAGGCGCATCGTCATTGCCCCACCGCCGGGGCTTCTCGACATCTACCTCGATAGCGCCGCCAGCTGAAAGCCTGACTTTCCCATGCGCCTCATAAAAGGCGGCGTGAAGCGGTCTTGCGTGCCAATTGAGCGACTACTTTTGGGGCGCCTCTTTGGCGGTCTCGTTGGATTTTTCAGGAATTTTTTTCAATTCCAAAGAATTGGCGATGGCCTGCATGCCTTTTTTGTCGGGCCCGGCCGTGATGACGATGACGAAATGCTTGTCCTTCTGCGTGATGAGCACCGTCATGTCCATGGTGTTCTTTCCGTCCGTGATCAGAAAGGATCCGTCCCTCTGTTTTTTTGCGTTTTTCAGACCGATGTTCTGGAGTGCATCGGCGACGAAGGCGTCAATCGTCATGCCGTTCGCCGGATATGCGAGCAGGCCCAGGGTGCTCTCCTTGTCCTTCGAGGTCAGTGCCACACCGTTCTTATTGCTTTTTGCTATCCAGTCATTGGGTACGTCGACGGTGAAGATGGCGTCGGAAGCGCCGTATTCGGTGCTTTCGGCGCGCGCCCCGACGGGAAGGGTGGTAATCGCGAAAAGCATGAAGGCGGCCAGCGCCAGCGAAAGAGTCAGTGTGCGTGCGGAAAATGTGTTCATGCCCCCTCCGATGAAGGAGATGCGTATCGCTTGCATTGTAAGGAAACGCTGATTAACGGTGATTTTTTTGCACTATTGTCGCGTTCAATTGCTGAAAGCGCGGGATAGGATTGTTTAGCCCCGGGCGTGGTCATCACTTCTCCAATTGGCCGAAGCACGGAAAATCACAGTATGAGTCCATCGCGCGATATAATCAAGTGGCGGAAACAGCTTTCGCCGTATCTGCCTCATGGTGCGGCGGATTTCGTGCTTTTCACCGATCCGATTTTTTGCAGGGATCAGGAAAGATCCGACCGTGCCGGTCGCCAAGGACGTTGAGCTCCCTATCCGCATCCCAGCGGAGGATGATCTCGCCTTCCTCAGCGGTCGTCAGAAGAGGGATGCCCTGCTCTTGAAGCCAGTGCTTCAGCGCCTGTCCGGGAAAGCCCCATCGGTTCCGGAAGCCGCAGCTCGCGACGACAAGCGAGGGGTGTACGGCATCTATGAAGGCAGGGAGGAAATTCTTGTCCGAGCCGTGATGCGGCGCAATGAGCACGTCGGCCTGCACTGCGAGCCCCTGTTCCAGAATATGCGTAAGCGCATTCCGCCCCGCATCGCCTGTTATCAGCACTAGGCCGTGCCCGTTGCGAGAGAGGCGCAGCACGATGGATGCGTCATTGCCCTTCCATTGCTGCGCGCTGTCCGCCCATTGCGCCAAAGACCGTGGCGCAGTGTTCGGCGCAGGCGGGTGGAGTACTTCAAGACGCAGTCCGCTGTCTTTGATGCACGGGGCAAGACTTTCCCCTGCGGCGGGAATGCGCGTTGTATGGCGGGCGAGCGCGGTGGCCCATGGCTTTTTCAGCGGGCCTTCGGCTTCATGCCCGTTGTGCCATAGCGAACCGACGACACAGTTTTCGAGGATGTAGGGAAGACCGCCAGTATGGTCAAGGTCGGGATGGCTGCTGACGACGATGTCGAGCCTGGGCAGACCGATGCGCGTTATGGCAGGGCCAACGATGGCCTCTCCTGTGTCGAATCGGGGGGAATGGGATCCTCCGCCGTCGATGAGAATGCGCTCATGCCCCGGAAGGCGCAGGAGTACCGCCTGGCCTTGGCCGACGTCGAGTATTCGGCACTGGACAGTGTGGTCCATGCGTTCGATCAGGAAAAGCGCGGGGCTGATGCAGAGAAGCAGGATGCCCGCGAGAGTGAGGCGGCGAACTGTATGCCGTGCCTTTTTCGATGAAACGCCTGAAAGATACAGGGCTGTTGCCGGGATGAGGCAGGCGAAGGCCGGGAGCGTCGTCCAGTGGGGCCTTGGCAGAAGGGGGGGCTGGAGAAGGCCCGCGGCATCCAGCAGGTCTAGCAAGGCAATGAAAAGGTCGCAGGGAAGTGCCGAAAGCGTCAGAATGGTCGATGCGGGGCCGTCAAGGCCGACAGATGCGGCAATGAGTCCCAGAGCCGCTCCGGGCAGGATGAAGAGGCCGAGCACGGGCAGCCAGACAAGGTTGAGTACGAACCAGAAGCCCGCATTGCCGAAGAGCAGGACGTTCAGGGGAAACAGGGCGATCTGTATGCACAGCGAGATGAAAAGAACCTGAAGGCCTGCGCGGACGGATTTGCCGATAAGTCGGCATGGAAAAACCTCTGAGGAGGGGAGCAGACGGCGTATCCCGGGCAGGGACAGGCCGATGACGCCGACGCAGAGAACGGAGAGCTGAAGCCCTGTATCCAGAGCGGCCATGGGATGCAGAGCGGTGATGGCACAGAGCGCGGGGGCGAGGATGTCGGGCGTTGCCCTCGGGGCATCGCGCAGGAGGAAGAAGGTCAGGACAAGGAGCATGCATGCCGCGCGGATGAGCGAGGGAGGCGCGTTGCCGAGCCAGAGGTAGAGAAGCGCTGGCGGGCAGGATGCCGCGAGCGCCAGAAGGGCGCGCGGGCGGCGGAGATAGATCTCGGGGCAGCATTTGCGGGCGAGCCATATGCAGAAAAGACCGAGCAGCCCCGCTATGGCCAGATGCTGACCCGAGAGAGCGAGGCTGTGTGCCAGCGTGGCCGCCGAAAAAAGCTTTTGTGTATGGTGGTCAATGCCGCTTTTGTCGCCGAAGATCAGAGCGGGCAGAATAGCCCTGCCCTGCGAGAGAGGGCTTTGGGTCATGCTTTTCGGTGCAGCGTCGAGGGTGTGCATGAAAGCCTGCCGGAACCGTTCCCGCAGCGTTGCGGATGTCGACGGCTCACCGAAGACGGCTGGCGCGCCTTTTTCCCCGCGGGACCAGAACGTCCAGAAGACGCCGCGGGCGCGCCAGCCGGTCGCGCTGTCGGCGAGATTCTCGTTTGACGTGCTGCGAACTGGATGCGGGCGTTGACTCAGACAGATGTCCTGACCCGGCAGGGGGCGCAACGTTGGGTTGGCCCATGTCCAGAGCGTGAGGCCAGGCAGAACTTCGGAGAGAGGGGAACCGTCGGGGCGGACCTGCGAGAGAGTGATACGCAGTCTGCTGTCGGCGATACCCTGGACATCCTCCACATGGCCGCAGAGGCGCCGGGGACTTTGTTTTTGGCGATTGTCCTGGGCAGATGCCGTCAGTTCACGCGCCCAGTCGGGAACGTCGCCGGGAGGCTCAAGTTTAGCGGAGGCTATGCCAAGGCCTGTCAGAAAAAGAAGGATGCCGACAAAGATGCGCGGCGGCCGGTGAAGGCGAACTTCAAGGAAAGTCAGAATCAGGGCGGAAATGGCCGCGGGTATGGTCCATACCGCGCCAAGTATGCCCAGAACCCAGAAAAGCAGGTAGATATGCCAGAGCAGGGGCGGCTGTAGCGGGGGATGGCGCACGGCCCAGCCTGTCAGGCAAGCTCGCGGGCGAGATCGCGTTCCTCGGCGCGTCGCTTGAGCGTTTCGCGGTGGTCGTGCAGTTTTTTACCCCGCCCAACGGCTATCTCGACCTTGATTTTTCCGTGGGAAAAATAGAGCTTCGTCGGGACGATGGTCAGACCTTTTTGCGCGACGAGGCCCATAAGTCGGGCAATTTCGGCCGAATGGAGAAGAAGGCGGCGGGGGCGGTCGGATTCCTGCACAGCGTAGCCGGCGTTCTCGTAGGGGGCAATGTGCAGGGACAAGAGCCATGCCTCTCCGTTTTTGAAATCGACGTAACTGTCGAGGAAATTAACTTTGTGGGCACGCAGGCTCTTGACCTCCGGCCCAGTGAGGGAGATGCCGGCCTCAATAAAATCGGAGAGTTCATAAAGATGCCGGGCCTTCCGGTTCTCTGCTATTGCGGATGCGTTTTTTTTATGGCTCATGGCTGGGCGAATCCATCGTGTACGTGTCGTTTTGGCATCATTCTTCAGTCTTCGATGTGTCGCATTCGGCTGCGTTGCGCACTGCCTCGATGGCTGCATAGATCTCCTTGCCGCTCCAGCCCCGCACTTTGGCCTGCACTTCGCGGGCGGCCTCGCGGGGTTTCGCGCCGCGTGAGAGCGCTTTGCGCAGAAATTCATGCACGAAACTTTCCGGTGATCGCGAGACGGTCTCCGGCGGACCTATGAGCACGGTCAGCTCTCCCAGAAGGTCGTTCGGTAGCGAGGCGGCGTCTTCCAATCTGCCCAGTATAAATTCTTCATGTATCTTGGTCAATTCGCGACAGACGGCCAGTTCCCTCGGGCCGAGCAGTTCATGGGCTACAGCTAGGCTTTCTGCAAGGCGGTCCTTGCGCTCAAAGAAGACGAGCGTGCCGGGAACCGACGAGAAGGCGGCGAAAATATTTCGCCGTCCGCCGGCATCACGCGGCAGAAAACCCAGAAAGGTGTAGGGCAGTGGGGGAAGGCCCGCTGCCGAAAGGGCCGTGACCGGCGCGGAAGGCCCCGGCACTGGCGAGACAGGAAGGCCCTGCTTGCGGCAGGCGCGAACGAGGCGGTATCCAGGGTCGGCGAGGAGGGGCGTGCCCGCGTCCGAGATGAGGGCTATGTCCTTGCCCCCTTGCAGCAGGCGGAGGACCTCGGTCTGTCGCTCCTTTTCGTTGTGGTCGAAGAAGCTCAGGAAACGACGGACCTCAATGCCGCACTGACGGCAGAGCTGTGCCGCGCGGCGGGTGTCTTCGGCGAGCACGAGGTCGGCGCCCGCGAGCACCTCGCGAGCGCGCGGGGAGAGGTCACCAAGGTTGCCAAGTGGCGTTGCGACTATCCAGAGCCGCGGAGAAGTCAAAGGCATTGCGGAAGTGCTCCACTGAAAAGGTGTTTTCATCATCACCCACGAGGCAGAGCACGTCGCAGCGACAGGGTGCCAGCCAGAGGTCGTGTGCCCTGAGCCAGGCCTGCGCAGCCCGCAGGAGGTGTCGTTGCTTCGCCGGCGTCACTGCCGGCGCGGGGCCGCCCCATCGTTCACTTGAGCGCGTTTTTACCTCGACAAAGACGATGACATCCCCTTCGCGGCAGACGATGTCGAGTTCAAGTCGGTGGTTGCGCCAGTTGCGGGCCAGAATGGTGAATCCGTGTTCGCTCAGGTAGCGTGCCGCGCGGTCCTCTCCCGCCCGACCGAGTCTTATGTGGGGGGCGTCGTATCCTGCCGCTTGCCTTTTGCGGCGGCCGTTCATAAAAGGATCCCCTGCGCGGGGCGCGGCGCGACCTCTTCGGGCTGGACGCCGCGGAAGGTCAGTCGGTGCAGGGGGCAGGGCCCCAGGCGCCGCAGGGCCTCCATGTGTGTCCTAGTGCCGTAGCCTTTGTGGATGTCGAAACCGTATCCGGGCCAGCGTCTGGCGAGATGACGCATAATCCTGTCCCGGAAGGTTTTTGCCAGTATGGAGGCGGCGGAGACGGCGGGGATGGTCGAATCCCCCTTGACGACGGATTGCTGCCGCGGCAGGGGGGCGGCGAAGGCTTGTTGCCAAAGGGGAAGCAGCACGGCCTTCGGCATGGTCTTGTTGCCATCTATGATGAGCTTTTCAGGCTTTTGGCCGAGGGCTGCCGCAGCTTTCGCCATGGCCTCGAAGGTCGCCTGAAGGATGTTGATGGCGTCTATGCGCCCCTGCCAGACGACGCCGAGGCCGAAGGCGATCGCATCACGTTTGATAGTGGCCTCAAGCTCCTCTCGCCGTGCTGGTGTGAGCTTTTTAGAATCAGCCAAGCCCTCAATCGGGCGCTCGTCTGAAAGGATGACGGCCCCCGCCACCACAGGGCCTGCAAGACAGCCGCGGCCCGCCTCGTCTATGCCGGCCACAAGGGCGGATGGAAGTGCATCCCCGATCTGCGGAGACAACAAAAGACATTCAGAACGTGTGCCCCCTTCTTGGCAAGGAGGCACACCGTTCTGAATGCTTTGAAAAACGTCTGCCGGACGCAAAATCCTAGAAGCGGCTGCGGGGCTTGATGCGGGCGGCCTTGCCTTTGAGTTCGCGCAGGTAGTACAGACGGCTGCGGCGTACGCGACCCTGGGTGACCACTTCGACATGGTCGATGAAGGGCGAATACAGAGGGAAGATGCGCTCGACGCCCACGCCTTCGGAGATCTTGCGCACGGTGAAGGAGGCATTGGTCGTGCCGCGGCTGACGCGGATGACGTTGCCCTGGAATACCTGGATGCGCTCTTTTTCACCTTCGACGATGCGCAGGTGAACCTTGACGTTGTCGCCGGAGCGGAACTGCGGCATATCCATGCGCATGTTTTCGCGTTCGATCTTCTCAATGATGTTCATTGGAAACTCCTTGTGATACTCATAATCCTGTAGCCTGCCGCAGCCGCTGTCAATCAAGATCGCCGAGGATCCTGTCAGCCAGAATGGCCGCAGCGCTTCTCACGGAGAGGTGGTTATAACTCAAAAAGCGCAGGGGCCGCAACTGCCCGTCACAGAGCCGGACGGCGTCATCCGAAAGGCCTTGGGCCGTTCCGAGACAGAGCATTACGGGGCCTGCGGCGAGCATTCGTCGCACATCCGACGGCACAAGCGGCGCCGGGGGCTTCTTGCCTTTTGGCCAATACGCGGAACTCGCCAGCACGGTCGGCTTGACGCCGGTGCGGACCGTTACTGCGGCCACGGCTTCCTCAATCGAGGCTGCCGGCCTCACCAGCGACAGAGCCCTCGCCCTGTCGGGATGGCTGGCCGCGCCAGGGCCGTCCACCCAATGGCGCACTATGTCCCGCAAAAGCCGCAGCTGGTCTTCAAGGGGCGTAACCACATGGAACGCTCCCATTCCATAGCTTGCGGAAATTCGAGCTATATCGTGAATATCAAGATTTGTCAAAGAGGAAGTGCCGGCTTTTTTGCCCTCGATACGCACGGGATGGTGGACAAGGCAGAAGGAGAGATTGCGGCCCGCCTTTTCGTGGAACACGGATGCCAGTGTCTGCCCGTCCTGCGCCGTGAGACGCACGTCAGCGAAGAGGTCTGGCCGCATGTGAAGCGTCGCCAGGAGGGATTGCTCCCTGCGCCATTTTGCTATACGGGCATGGTCGCCTGAACTGAGCACGGGCGGCACGGGAAGGCCCTCGAAGACATCGGGACGCGTGTAGTGCGGGTATTCGAGTAGGCCGTTGGAAAAACTCTCCTCTTCGCCGGATTCCTCCTTGCCCATGAAACCGGGGCGCAGGCGCGCCACGGCCTCCATAACGGCGAGGGCGGCCGTCTCCCCGCCGTTCAGGACGGCCTCGCCCACGCAGACGGGTTCAATTGGGAAAATCTGCGAAAGCCGCGCGTCTATGCCTTCGTAGCGGCCGCAGATCAGGGTGATGTCCTCCTCAAAGGCAAGCTCGCGCGCTGTCTTCTGCGTGAAGGGCCGCCCCCCCGGGCTCATCATGAGTATACGGCCCCGTGCGGGTATGTCGCGCAGCGCGGCCGCCACGGGCGCCGCCTGCATGACCATGCCAGGGCCGCCGCCGTAGGGACGGTCGTCGACATGATGGTGGCGGTCCTGCGAGTAGACACGGGGGTCGTGCAGGGAGAAGGCGACGACGCCCTTCTCTCGCGCGCGGGCCGTCAGGCCGCAGGCGAGGGGGGAATCGAAGAATTCAGGGAAGAGGGTGACGATATGGAAGGAGAGCATCTGCGGCATCCTGCCCCAAAAGGCTTTCGCTGGCAAGGGATGGGCGCGGCTTGGGCTTGCAATGGGGCTTGAGTAGTACCAGCATAAAGTATATTCTTTTTGTCTTCAATGCATAATAGATACAGAGGTGTTGAATGCACGATCATAGTGAATATTTGAAAAAGGTGCTTTTGAGCCGCGTCTACGATGTCGCCGTTGAGACGCCTCTCGACAAGGCCGTCAGCCTGTCGCGCCGCTTCGGCAACACCATCCTGCTCAAGCGCGAGGATCTTCAGCCGGTCTTTTCCTTCAAACTGCGCGGCGCCTACAACAAGATGGCCCGCCTGACCCCCGAGGAGCTGCGCCGCGGCGTCATCGCCGCATCCGCAGGCAATCATGCGCAGGGCGTCGCCCTGTCGGCGAAGAAGCTCGGCTGCGAGGCAACCATCGTCATGCCCGTGACGACGCCCGGCATCAAGATTTCGGCCGTGCGCAGGCTCGGCGGGCAGGTCGTGCTCTCGGGCGAATCCTTCAGCGACGCCTGGCAGCACACGCAGGAGATCATCCGCCAGACGGGCGCCATATTCATTCCCCCCTTCGAGGATCCGGACGTCATCGCCGGGCAGGGCACGATAGGCATGGAGATATTGCGTCAGCATCCCGCTTCAGTGCAGGCGGTTTTTGTGCCTATCGGCGGCGGCGGGCTCGCGGCCGGCGTTGCGGCCTACATCAAGCTGCTCCGACCAGAGATCAAGGTTTTCGGCGTTGAGCCGGTCGATTCCGACGCGATGCGCCGTTCCATAGAGGCGGGCTATCCCATCGTGATGAACGATGTGGGCCTGTTCGCCGACGGCGTTGCCGTCAAGCAGGTCGGCGAGGAGACATTCTCCATCTGCCGTGACATGCTTGACGGCATCGTCACCGTGGGCACGGACGCCATCTGCGGTGCCATCAAGGACATCTTCGAGGACACCCGCGTCGTGGCAGAACCCGCCGGCGCGCTTTCGCTGGCCGGCCTCAAAGCCTGGACGCAGGCGAACAAGGTAAAGGACAGTACTCTCGTCGCCATCATCAGCGGCGCCAACATGAACTTCGACCGCCTTTCGTATGTGGTCGACCGCTCGGAAATCGGCGCCGAGCGCGAGGCGCTGCTTGCCGTGACAATTCCCGAAGAGGTCGGCAGTTTCCGCCGGCTGGTCGAGGGCATGGGCAACCGCAGCATCACCGAACTTTGCACACGGGCGAGCGATCCTGTCAACGCGCGCGTGCTCGTCGGCATCAAGATTCTGGGGCGCAACGACGTGGCCGAAGTGCTTGCCGATCTCAAGGAGCTTGGGCTG
>JAILMX010000078.1 GCA_024692205.1 Desulfovibrio sp.
CACGACCGTCGTGAACCTTTTACCCCACCCTGGAGGGCGACATGAGTCAAGTCAACGGTCCCAACGCCTCTGCCGGCACGCATTCCGTTTTCGGCGCCTTTTCCGCATCCGGCAGCCCGCAGCTGGCTCTGGCCATGCTGCAGATGGACCTTGCCAAGACGAACAAGGATTCCGCGCTCGGCGGCATCAAGGAGATTGAGAGCCAGCAGGCGCAGAAAAAAGCGTACGCTGACGCGCTGAACCAGGCGCGCGACGCCAAGGCGAGCAAGTATTACACGAATACGTGGGGCGCCAATGACTGCATCCCCGACGGACTTAAAAAGATGGCGAAAGAGGCCGGCATAAGCCTCCCGTCCAACAAGGATTGCGGTTTGACCGGACCCAACCAGAAGGCTGACGAGAACAAAGCAAACGCCGCATGGGACAAGGTCATCGCCCAGCTCCAGACAAAGCTCGACACCGTGGGGGCGAACATCCAGACCCAGATGGTGCAGCTTCAGGACTTCATGGGGCAGTACAACAGCTACATGCAGGGCGCGAATACCGCCATCAGCCAGTCCAATCAAGTTCTCGCCGGCCTCGCCAAGGGGCAGTAGTCCACAGGCCCTACTGTCCCGGGGGTATCTGGCCGCCCTGCGTGACGGGACCGGAAACGGCGACCAACAAGGAATGCGGCTGTGGCGTTGACGCTACAGGCAGTTTTCAGGATTTCAAAAAACACAGGCACACAGGCTCAAACGAAATGGAGGCGGAATGTCCCAGACAGCGGGAGTACCCAGCACGGAAGAACTCCAACGCCGTATGGCGCAGGACGAGGCGGACTTCAGGGATACGCTCGCCGAGTACGGCTTTACCGAGGAAGAAACGGCGGGCTTCAAACAGCGCATTGACGCGGGCGACCCCCTGTACGCCATCCTGGGCATGCCGGAAAGCGCCGTGCGGGAGCGCTATGACTTGGCCCGGCGTTTATACGAGGCCGGCAGGCTGTCGGAGGCCGAAGCCCTGTTCCGCTGGCTGTGCCTGTACAGCGGCTCGGCGCCGGTCAACTGGATGGGCCTGGGCGCTGTCCTGCAGTGCCGGGAGCAGTGGGAGGACGCCCTCAACGCCTACGGCATGGCCGTGCAGTACACGGAAGGGGAGGAACCGGCGCCCTGGTACCATTGCGGCATCTGCAGTATGCAGCTCGGCAGGCGTGAGGAGGCGACCTCAGCTTTCAGGGAAGCCATCCTCAGGTGCCGGCCGGGCGCTCCCGGCCACGGTGAGGTCCTCTCACGCGCGGCCGCCCTCTACGGATCCCTGGAGGAAAAGGCGGCCGGCCATGTCGCAAATCAATAACGTCGGCCCCAGCATGGGGCAGATTGAGCCCCGGAACGAGCCCGTCCAGCAGGATGTCCAGCGGCCCGTCCAGCAGGCGAAACCGCAAGTCGTTGATGCCCGGCTGCTGGGAGTGACCGAAAAGCTCAGCGACGGCGCACTTGAGGAACTCAGCTTTTCGCCGAGTACCGTGGAGAAGCTGGCGAGCCGCAAGCTGGAAGAGTTTGACGAGGGCGTGAAAACGCAGCGCAAGCTCAAGACCCAGATTCTGGAGGCCAAGGTCGCCGCGGGGCAGATGTCCAAGGAGGGCATGCAGGCAGAGCTGCAAAAGCTGGAGACCGGCTGGAAGACGGAGCGTGACCGGCTGGCGGGCAAGTTCACCCTGCAGTATGAGACCGCAAAAGCCAACCGCGACAACCTTTTGGCCAAGTTTCTCGGCAAAGTCGATAGAAGCAGCTTGAGTTCCGCTGACAAAGAATGCAAGCTCAAGAATGCCATAGAAGCATTTGAAGGCATCGGCAAGAAACTTGCCGCGCGGTATGTCAAGGAAAAGCCGCTGCTCAATGCCGACGGCACACAATCCACGGTCTGGACGCGGCTCACATCCAAGAAGGGCGCCATAACCGCGGGAACGCTGGTGACCGGCGTCGCCCTCGGCCTGCTCGGCACCGTGGGGGCGCCCATTCTCGGCGCCACGCTCTCAATAGGGGCCGTGTGGGGAGCCGTCTATTGCGGCATCGGCGCCCTCTTCGGCGTGGGCGCCATAATCGCGCCATCCGCCACCAAAAGCGCTGCCGCCATCTATGAGGGCGTGAAGGAAAACGTCAAGGGCAACCTGCATGTGCAGAAAGACTACGAGGACGCCGTGCCGGAAGAATCCAGCGCCCTCAGATCATGGATGGACGAGCGCAACGCCGGCGCAGTCGATCAGCCCGTCAACAACGTTCGGCAGCAGCAGTCTCAGCAGCCGGTGCAGCAGCAACAGCCGTTGCAGAGCGCCCCGGGCGCCGGCAAAGTCGATGACGACGCGGAGATGCACCGCCAGGCGCTGGCGAGGCGCAAGAAGGAGCTGTCCGAAGAACTTCTCAAGGAAGACGCGGACATGCAGAAGGTGGCGAAACTGGAAAACATGGTGCGCGCGTTGACAACCCTTGTGGCGGCCGACAACGTTCTGGCAGATAACGCCGCCAATGTGCGGCAGATACAGCAGGGCGTGAACGACGCCATGAAAATGTAGCCTGACGGCCCTTTGCCGCCATCTGCCGCCCTCCGTCCAACCGGGAGGAAAAGACGGAAGCGGGCATGCGTACGACATGACACGAAAAGCCCCGTAACGGGAAAAGAGGCGGCGGCCCGAAGGCCGCCGCCTCTTTCAATTCATCCGGTACACGCCCGCGGTGTCATGGAACAGGCACCGCGGCATATTTCAATCCAGTTCGGCCACGCCGGAGCGGCGGAGCGTGATGGTGGAGGTCTCCATCAGGTTGATATCCTCGTAGACTTTATCCTTGCCCTTGTCATCGACGACGCGCAAATCCCACATCTTGATGCCCTTCAGGTCCCGGCCGAAAGTGATGTGGTATTTTTCGCCCTGCGACAGGCAGTACTTGTCGTTTTCCAGCAGGTCCTCCTGCCAGTCCGCCACGTCGCTGGGGGAGATGTACACGTCGCAGATGGGGCGGCCCGTGTCGTTGACGAGGGTGAAGTCCTGCTGGCCCGCCTGTGCGGCGGCGACGGAGCCAAACAGCAGCGCTACGGCGAGGATGAGTGCTTTTTTCATCGAAAACCTCCAGTTTAGAGTGAACAGCAAGGTTTCATGCCGGGATCGACAGACTGTCCGCCCGGCAGGGAACGCCCATGCCCACCGCCCATCGCGGACGCCTCGGAACGTACCCGGATACAATTCTGACAGCAGACAGCGATTATGGCAAGAGACAACATTCTATGGTGGTTCGTCCCGATGCTGTTTCCGTTGCGTAACGGGAGACGGCGAGGCTGTCATTTCGCGTTTCAACGGCAATATGGACCTGTCAGCCCTTCTCATTCTACGTTTCTCAATGTGCACCACTCCCGTAGCCTCTATCGTCAGGGACATGGACGTGCCGGCGAAACCGCCGGAGACTCCCTGATCGGCATGCCGCATGGACAAAAGGGCTGCCGGTCGCTATGCTGAAATAAGGATGATGCGGTATAGCGAAAAAACGTATGCTCGGATTGGAGAATCCTTTCCGCTGGCCCAGGCATAGATTGCGACAGTATCTGATCGTTTCTGCTGGTTTCTTATGCATCCCTTTGATTTTTTAGAGACGGAATGAGGAACACCCATGGTTACCCCAAATGCCGCTCCCATAGCCCTTGTCACCGGGGCAAGCAAGGGTATCGGCCGTGCCGTCGCCCTGGGACTTGCCCGGGACGGTTTCGACATATGGCTCAACTACCGCGCAGACCATGATGCCGCAAAGGCCGTGGCGGACGACATCGCCGCAGCGGGTCGCCGTTGCGTGCCTGTGCCGTATGACGTGACGGACGAGGCCGCCGTGGAAGATGCCCTCTCCCCCCTGCTTGAACAGGCAGTTCCCCATGTCTTTGTTTCCAACGCCGGCTTCGCGCGGGATTCGGTCTTCGGCCTCATGTCGCGCGCGCAGTGGGATTCCGTGATCGACGTGCATCTCAACGGCTTCTTCCATACCGCCCGCAGGCTTGTGCCGCACATGCAGCGCGCACGCCGCGGGCGCATCGTGGCGGTCACCTCGGTTTCGGGCATCGCCGGGCAGGCCGGGCAGGCGAACTATTCCGCCGCGAAAGCCGGCCTCATCGGCGCAGTGAAATCCCTCGCCCGCGAGCTTGCGCGGCGCAATGTGCTTGTCAACGCGGTCGCGCCGGGCTTCATCGAGACGGCCATGACCGCGAATCTGCCGTTTGACGAGATCCGTGCGCACATCCCCCTCGGCCGCGCCGGCACCCCAGACGAAGTGGCAGGCTGTGTTCGCTTCCTCTGTTCACCTCTTGCCGCTTATGTGACGGGACAGGTCTTGTCCGTCAACGGCGGCCTGTACATGTGAGGGGCGTTGTGCAGCGCGTCTTCGTCACGGGCGTCGGCATCATCTCCGTCTTGGGCTGCTCCCGCGAATCCGTGACCGAGGCTCTGTATGCGGGGCGCTCGGGCATCGTTTCCGATGCTTCGCGGCTGGATGCCGGCCTGCGCAGTCCGCTGACTGGCCGCATAGACGGCTTCGACCCCTCGCGCCTTTCGCGCAAGCAGCGCAAATCCATGCCCGAATTCGCGGCACAGGCCGCCTGCGCCGCCCTGGACGCCCTGAACCATGCTGGCCTTGAGCCTGAGGATTGCTCGAGCGAGCGCTTCGGCCTCGTTTTCGGCAACGATTCGACCGTGCTCGCGACCGTGGAGCAGACGGAGGCCCTGCGCGAGGCGGGTTCCACGCAGTCCCTTGGGAGCGGGCATGTCTTCCGGCAGATGAATTCCACGATCACCATGAACCTCAACGTGCTTCTGGGCAATCTCGGGCCCAGCTGGACGGTGGGGGCCGCCTGCGCGAGCGGCCTGTACGCCCTGGGGCAGGCCGCAGACCAGATACGCCTGGGCCGCCTCGACCGGGTGCTGTGCGGAGCCGCACAGGAGCTGAACTGGCAGTCGGTCGCGGCCTTTGACGGGCTTGGGGCCTTCTCCCTGCGCGAACCGGCCGAGACGGCTTCGCGCCCCTTCGACAGGGGGCGCGACGGCCTTGTGCCGAGCGGCGGGGCGGCGGCCCTGCTGCTCGAAAGCGGGGATGCCGCGCGTTTCCACGGGGCCGTACCGCTTGCAGAAATCGCGGGCTTCGGCGTGAGCAGTGACGGAAGCCATCTCTCCCTGCCGAGCGGCACGGGCCTTGCCCAGGCCATGCGCGGCGCGCTTGCCGATGCGCGCCTCATGACGGGCGACATCGACCTTGTGAGCGCCCACGCGACCTCGACAAAGCGGGGTGATGCCGCCGAGGCGGCCAATCTGCGCGCGCTCTTCGGCGCAAACTGCCCGCCGGTGACGGCCCTGAAAAGCCTGACGGGCCATGAACTGTGGATGAGCGGCGCCTCCCAGGCCGTCTACGCCATCCTCATGGCGCGGGCTGGCTTCATCGCGGCGACGCGAAATTTCGAGGCGCCCGATGCCGAAACCGAGGGCATACCCGTGCTGAGCGAGCGCCGGGATGCTCCGCCGCGCCGTGTGCTCTGCAACGCTGCGGGCTTCGGCGGCAGCAACGCCGCGCTCGTGCTGGAGTTCGCCTGATGCATTGCGTCGTCGTCGGCAGCGGCGTGAGCGGCCTGACGGCGGCCCTGCTGCTGGCGCG
>JAILMX010000081.1 GCA_024692205.1 Desulfovibrio sp.
AAGAAAAAACCATCACAAATTTTCTTTAACAGAGCCTAAATTTTTATACAAAATTCTTCCTAGAAAAAGGGTATGACACTATGACAATTATTATAACTCTTTAATATAAAAGGTTATTTTGTGTCATAGTTGTTGTCATACCTACTAAAAAGGGTATGACAAATAAAAGAAATCAAATAGTTATGGTATGACACTTTTTTTATGGCGGGCGTTAGCCCGCCATGTGGGATTACCAAACGGGTCAGGCGCATGGACACAGCCGCCCTTAAGGTGGCTGGGCACCCCCGCCCTGTGCTCTCTTTGGCGGGCGTATGCACCGCCATGTGGGATTACCAAACAGGTCAGGCGCATGGACACAGCCGCCCTTAAGGTGGCTGGGTCCCCTGTGCTTTCTTTGGCGGGCGTATGCTCCGCCATAAAAGAATAATCCACCATTTCTCCTTGGCACGGGGGCACCTGCCTTCAGGCAGGTGAGGAAGTGCCGTCAAAAATCACTGTTCATCAAGGCTCTGTTAAAGAAAATTTGTGATGGTTTTTTCTTGTGAAAATCAACTGAGTATCAGAAAGCAGATGCTGAGTTCAAAGACATTTTTGCCGTCATTGATACCTAACTCAGTAAAAACCTAAAATCATTCATCTGGCATCACTACTTTTCTTGAATAGAGCCTTTCTTTTTCATGGGAAAAGTCAAAAACGACTGTCCACAAAAAGGGGCGTTTCCTGGAAAAAAGCATGGCATTTCAAAAACGCTCATTTTTAATGACGGACGTGCAAGCGCTCATCGAAGTCGGCCGCGACTTCTTCCGGAACGCGCAGTTCCGACAGGAACATGGCGACGCTTTCCCATCGTTTCTCTTCGTTAAAAGCCGTGACGACCCGCCCTACCCTTGCAGCTGAGCCTTTCCCCAGCTCGGAACGGACGGAACGCCACGACACGACGTCGCTGACGGAACATTTCTTTTCGCTCATGCGAAAACATTCCACCCGCACGCGGCAACGATCCTTTTTCACACCGCGGCCATGCATAAAGAAAAGCCTTTGCGTATTTCCTTCCGTTTGCTAGGCTGACGACTGACAATTTTTTTCAAGCGTGACGCGGATTTTTTTCGGGAGGCCATGCGCATGAACGACAGTCGTGACGATACCCGTACAAATGAGGAGACTCCGCTCTTCTCGCCGCAGGTCAAGCGATTCCTTGAACGCGTGCCGACCCCGCTCGCGGTGTACCAAAAGGTCGGCAACGGCTTCCGCGCGCACATCGTCTCCGAAGGCATGAGCGCGATCTATGAGATGCCGCGAGAAGAACTGCTCGGCGTGCTGAACAGCGACAATCCTATGCGCCATGTCATCGAGGAGGATCTTGAGCCGCTTTGGCAGGCCATCCGCGATTTTTCCCGGAAAGACATCCCTCTCAACATCGCCTACCACATCCGCACTGAGAGGAGCCGCAGCCTGATAATGGTGCACGGCACGGGGGACCATGCATTCACGGAGGACGGGAGGCGCTACAGCATAGTTCGCTATGAACGGGTTTCGGACAACGCGATGAGCGTCCTCGTCGCCGACGAGCGCAAGGAGCATCAGACCAAGGAAAAAAACCTCAACGACATCAGCTCGTTCCTCGCCGAGGAGTACATGGGCGTCTACCTGGTCGATGCCGACACGAAGACCGTCATCCCCTATCGGGAGAGCGATAAGAGCTTTTCTCTGGCAACGACGGGGATGACGACCTTCGACCGCTTTCAGGACTATTGCTTCGACTACAGGATCATGCCTGATGATGCCGTTCAGATGCGAAAAGAACATACTTTCGAATCGATACTGTCGACGCTGCAATCGGGCCGGACCATGACGACTGTCTTTCGGAACAAGAAAGGCAAGTACCGACGTGTGCGTTTCGTGAAGGTCAGCGAGAATGACGGCCGGATCAGCCGATTCGCCTTTTCCATTATGGATATCGACGAGAGCATGAGGTCCGCGCGGGAGAAGCAGCGAGAGCTCGAAGCCGCCCGCGACGCGGCCGAGGCGGCGAACAGGGCGAAGAGTCTCTTCCTGTTCAACATGAGCCACGACATACGGACGCCCATGAACGCCATCGTCGGCTTCGCCGATCTCGCCGCCATCCGCAAGGACAGCGAGGGCAAGCTCGACGAATACCTGCACAACATACGGGTGTCGGGCGAGCATCTGATGGGCCTGCTCAACGACGTGCTCGAGATGGCGCGCATCGAAAACAATAAGGTGACGATACAGCTCGCTCTGACGGACGGCCGCAAGTTCCTCGACGACCTGTCGCTGCTCGCGAGAGAAACTCTCGGCTCGAAAAAGCTGCATCTCGAATTCGCAAGCGACGTAACCCACCGATGGTTCTACTTGGATCCCGTCCATATCACGGAAGTCGTCATCAACCTTGTAAGCAACGCCGTCAAATACACGCCGGAAGGCGGCAGCATACGGATCTTCACCAAGGAGCTCGCCGGGGGCGGGCCGGATGAATGCATTATCGAGGCCAGCGTCGAGGATACAGGCATCGGCATGAGCGCCGATTTTCTGAAGCACGCATTCGACGCTTTCTCACGGGAACGCAGCTCGACCGTCAGCCGCGCCGCGGGCACGGGACTTGGCCTCGCCATCGTGAAGCACCTTGTCGACCAGATGGGAGGAAGCATCAGCATCGAAAGCACGGAGGGCAAGGGAACGAAAGTCACCACCCGCATACGGCACCGGATCGGCGCCGCGCCCGATGCCGCCAAGGCCCCATCGGATGCGCACGCCGTGCGCTTTGAAGGCAGGCGTATCCTGCTCGCTGAGGACAGGGACCTGAACGCCGATCTGGCCATCGAACTGCTCTCGCATGAGGGTATCCAGGTCGACCGTGCGAACGACGGCGACGTCTGCGTCTCCATGATTTCGCAGGCACCCGCGGGAACATGGGACGCCGTCCTGATTGACATACAGATGCCGAAGATGGACGGCTACGAGGCCTCCCGCGCCATACGCGCCCTGAACGACCCCGCGAAATCCGGCATCCCCATACTGGCGATGACCGCCAACGCCTTCAAGGAGGACGTGGACAGGGCCCTCGCCGCCGGCATGAACGGCCACGTCGCCAAGCCAATCCGCCTGAAGAATCTCCTGAAGGCCCTTACGGCGGTCCTGCAATAGCGCTCACCTTCGGAGGAATGCCATGCTCGACGAGGCTTTTGGCCTCTACCGGAACGGATTTTTCGGCGAAGCCATCTCTTTGCTCCTGCCTCTCGCGGAGCATGACGAGAAAGCCGCACGCCTGATGGCGGAGTGCTGCCTCGCCATGGGGCTCGAAGGCAAGGCGCGCGACTACCTCAGGCTCTCCGACATTGCCGAAATGCGGTTCGAAGAATTCAAAGCGAGGACCGACATCCCGCAGTCGGTTAGCAGCCGGTCTGGCTTTTCCGCGCTCGACGACAGCTTCGGGAGGCACGGGGACATATGGCGAAGCCTTGCTGTACGCTGACGCTTTCGGACGTCGTCGCCATCCACCGCAAGGTCGTGGAAAAATTCGATGGACGGCCACGCCGAGGGACGACGGCTGCCAGGTGACGTCGTCCGACGGCAACTCGTCCCTCGTCGTGCAGTTCAGGGGCAGCGGGGGCAGGAGCTCCGCCGAGCTGGCCAGAGACATCGGGGCGGATATTCTCAAGAAGAACCCGGGCAGCAAGCTGCTGGACAGCAAGGACATCGGCCCCGGCCAGACCCTCATGACATGCGAGGTTGACAACGTCAGAACGGAGCTCATGGTCATGGTCGATGGCGACAACTGCTGCGTCTTCACCGTCGTTGGTTCCGACTTCGACGGAATGCTCGACATCATAAGGACGATCAGGGACGCGAAGCAGCCGTCCGACAAGTGAAAAACCCGCTTTGAGTGGGGGTCCTGCTTCCGGCGAGGAGACCTTGTCGCCCGCCATTGCATTCACGCCCGAATGCGGGCAGAATGATCGCCATTCTGGAACCGGCTTTTTGCCGGAAGAAACTTTCATTACGGGAGGAACCAATGCCAAAGGCAATCGCGCTCGCGCTTACCCTGCTGCTCGGCCAGTTCGCCGTCGCTCAGGCGGGGGAGCAGGATTTCAAGCTCATCAACGACTCCGGCCGCCCCGTCTGCGACGTCTACATCTCTCCAGCCGACGCGACGGACTGGCAGGAAGACCTGCTGGAAGGCGACAAATACTGCCTGAGCCATGGGGAAAGCATCAACATCACGTTCGGCCGCAGCCTGAAGGGCGTCAAGATGTGGGACCTGCGCGTCGTCGACGACAAGGGCAACGACAGCATCTATGAAGGCTTCAACCTGATGGAAGTCTCCAATATCAAGCTGCTCCGAAACGGCACGGCCGATTACTGGTGATGACCGCGGCGCACTCTGCGCCAGCGGATGCGTAGAAGCAAGAAAGCCCCGCTGAGGCGGGGCTGTTTCGTTTTTCCGCATCGCATCCCCTGCTTAACAGGCAGGACAAGCCGGCGCGCCGGACAGTTCTCTTCTCGCGTCCGCGCACCACGACGCGGCCGCTTCCTTCAGATCGTTCCCGACAGATTCAGAGACCACTGCACAGTAAAAATTAAATAATATCTTGATATTAGGGGACATTGTTACGCGGACAAAGGCTATACAAGTAAGGCAAATCGCGACGTTGTCCATCAAAAAGGATTCAAGGACGACATCATGGACAAGGCGGTGCGAGGTAAGAAACTTACTCATGGGGGGAAGATACGCAACAAATGTATCTCTTCAGTGCGTTGTGGCATTGAACGGATTTTCGGCACATTCAAACGGTGCCGTAATTTTGCACGAAGTCGGTACGTTGGGCAGGCGAAGGTTGAGCAAGAATTTTTTCTAGTTGCCCTATCTTACAACCTAGTTCGTACTCGAAATTTATGCTTTTTCTAGGAGTAATGTGTCCAAAATATGAGAAAATGGGTCAAAAATTATGAAAATCAATAAAAATAAGATTAAAAACAAAGAATTTTAAGAGAAAAAATTCGAAAAATGCGAGTTTTTTAGTTTAATAGAAATTATTCATCAGTCTCAAATCATTCTGCATGGCACCTCAAACTGGTAAAATGATAACATCAAAAAAGGCAGAAGCCGGACGGGATGGCAACCGTCCGGCTTCGTTCGTACTCCTTATGCGGATTGTCAGGAGCATGGAGCATGGCTTGGAGAGGGCGAAAAGGCGGGCTTGCAGGTTGTTGAGGAGTCCTCCTTGTCGGAAAGGTGTCTTGATGAGCAAAGGCACTCATCATTTAGCAGTAATCGTGCCAGTTTAGAAAAAGTCTAGAAATTCAGGACAGTACTCCTTTACTGCGCGTGAAGCCTGTCGGAAAACCGGCAGGTTATTCCGCATGACAGCCTGTGACGGGCGAATGCCCGTCATGAGGGGGAACTTAAAAACTGAACCCGGCCGCCCCCCACTGTGACTGTATTTTCCTTTTCCCGCAACAAGCTCCTTTACGGCGTACAAGGTCGCGTCGTTCACTGCTGCGAAGGCGATGTGTGAGGCGCTGAACAAATACCCCACGTAAGGAAACGCACTAAGGCCGCCCGGATGGGCGGCTTTTGTAGCCTTGCAAGAATAAAAGCTGAAAAGTCTTCATGCCAAAACCAGCTGTTTTTACTGGAAAAATGTAAGGAATGTACGAAATGTACGTTTTCCTGTAATAGTGACGGCCGGGAGCATCGCGTTCAGGATGCCTTTCTTATTCATCCAACCCATAGGAAATTGCATGAAAAAGACATCTTCTTCCCTCATCCCGGCATTGTTTCTCCTTGCCGCATGCCTGCTGTTTCAGCCAGGACAGACTTTTGCGGCAGACAAGGCGAATGACATCATTGTCACCACGATGTACGGCAACGAGGCTGACGTGCAGAAGGCGCTCTCCTTGCCTGATGACAAATACAAGTGGAAGACATATGGCGACAAAACCATTGATTCCAGGGATGTCGCAGTTTACTACGCCTTGGTATGCGGCAAGGTGAAAAATGCGGAGGTCCTCTTGAAGCATGGCGCGCGCTGGAGCTACAAGGTTCTTGGCGACATGCCATACGTCCAGGATGAATGCCCGAAGAAAAACCTGACTTCGGAATCAGTGCGCAAGGCGATCTTCGACGTGAAAAAGGACTGGGCGGAAGGCGATGCGGACGGGGACTGTTCTCGCAGCGACCATTTGTTTGACGTGGCGGGAACCCCGGATTCTCTGGCCGTCCTCCTAAGGAATGACAAGGATCTGTGCAAGTATAAGACAGCTTGCGGCGAGACGCTTGCCGATATCCTTAACCATAAGAATGATTCCAAGGGATTCAGCGCGATATACCTGACATATTGCAAGTGAAGCCCTTCTCGGCATGACAATGACTGCGTCCGGCTTGTGAGAAAGCCCGGCGCAATGCAATCTCGTCGAGCCCGCCCTTTCCGGCGGGCTCGCTTTTGCAAAAAAACGCCGCTCGATGAAGGCGGCTCTTTTTTGTCCGGGATCGCTTATTCACTGAGCAAGCCAAGATGGAATGGGAAATGCATTGTAATGGTCAAGGCGCCGGCTATTTGAATGCCGGCAAGGAGCGACACCATGATGAGCGACGAGTATATGTTTGATGATTGGCGCTGCCCCGTTTGCCAAAGCAAGGGCCCGTTCCGTGTCACAGGGATTTCAGATGCGCAGAAGTCTGGCCGCGCCCATGCGTCCAGACAAGAAACCGACAGATCCTGCACTTGTACGAAATGCCGTCATAGCGCGACGGTTTCGGCATTTATCACTCTGCGTAGGCGCGCGGCCTAGAGCCCCGATGACACCCGACAGGAATAAGTCGTCTTGCCTCATTGAGGAATCTGTCTCAACGCTTTCAGGAAGCCGTCCTCATCTGTAATGCCGAGTCAATACGGATATGATGACATACACTTGACAGACCGGCCACCTCTCTATTCGCGAAAAATAGTGAATCTGTTCTTCCCGTTTTCTTTCGATGCGTACAACGCTGTATCAGCGTTTTTGTACAGCAGCTCGTATGTCGCGCCGTCCTTGGGAAAGAGGGCGATCCCGATGCTTGCCGTCACGGTGATGGATTCGTCGTCCGGCAGTTCATAAATCTTGTGTATATGGGTAATGAGGCTGTTTGCCTTGGCGACGATCTTTTCCTCGCAGTCCATCGTCTGCGCGAAGACGACGAATTCGTCTCCGCCAAGCCTAGCGACGATGTCGCTTTCGCGGAAGAGCGTCTTCAGGATTCGGTACCTGCGCCGTCACTGTCTCAAGAGATGCAGGCGGATACTGACATGATTCTCTTTCCGAGTGTAGTTTTTGCGTTCGCGGTATACCTTTCGACTGTCAGGTTTATCAACATTGAAACGGAATTCACTTGGTTCAAGGCCAGCTTTCAGCCGTAAAAAGCCTCCATTATCCCAAAAAAAACACCGCGCCGCCGCTCTTTATCTTGGAAAAAAAATCTTTTTACGGCAAAAAGCCCCCACTCTCTCTTCTAATGAAAAGCCTGCCTTTAATGAAAAAAGGTTGACAGCACCCCCACTCAGCGAAAACGCGCATCATTTCCCAACGGACTTCTTCACGTCCACGGAGGCGTCGAAAAGACGATATTCGTCCTCGTAACGGAACAGCTGCCCCTTGAACGTGCATGAGCCATAGTCCTTGCGAAAATTGAGCAACTTGCCGGCACTCGGATCATTGACAATTTCATAATCATTCTTGGACAGGCCAAAAAACTTGATGAAGCTTTCATGGCTGGCAAGCGACGGATGCCCCTTGAAATACTCCGGCATTTCAAAGAAGCCGTAACTGGTCAGGACCTTGTCCTTGAACTTGAACGAAAGAATGCATTGCGATGAGTATGCCATATCGTTGTAAGCATCTTTATCGCCTTTATTCTTGAATTCAGGCGGATACATTATGAGAGAAAGGCTTTCGAAGTTCGGGGGCAAGTCGGATTTGCTCCTGACAAGGGCAAATTCCGCTCCGGTGTTGGAATCGACAGTTCCTTCCGGCAAATCCGCAGAAATAATCTCCTGCTTTTCCTTGATGATGCGCGTGTTTGACAGCTTGTCAAACACGGCGTCGAGGCTGTCCCCCGGCTCGATGCCGAAGAAAAAGTCGCCCGCAGGTGTTGCTGATGCAGGTTCGGCAATGCCGACAAGGAAGAATGACAATGCGAATGCGAGCATGTTTTTCATCGGTGTCTCCTTGCTAATGATGTACCGGTCAAAGTGAAAAATCGCGGGGCTTGCCGCATTAACAGAGGTACTCCATCGGGTTTAACAGCGCAGAATAACTCCTGGCTTGCGTTGGCGGCGTAGCAGCACATGCAGCTACGTCCTTATTCTCCCGATTCCAGAAGCTTCGCCTGCATTTTCGTGGCGTCAACGGCGAAAGAAAGACTATCCATGCGAGACATGCTGCCATTGTCGCTATGGATGATGTATTCCTGCATGTCCTGCTTGTATTTCAGCCACGCCCGCTGGGCTTTGAGCAGGCGGTCCTTTTCTTCCTTTGATTCGCACTGTTTCATCCTTTTCTTGTAATTGGCGTTCAGCTTCGCGTCCCAGTGCTGATAAGCCTTGCTTAGGCATTCCATCATTTCGGTGGTGGCCGAGGCTTTATCCATGCACGCGTCGTAGCCCGGTGCCAGCTCTTCCGCGGAGGCGGAAGCCGAAAGAATCGGGATGCCGGAAAGGCAGAAGCAGAGGGTGCATATAATAGGAGGCAGGAGACGATGAGAGACATTCATGTAACTCACTCCTTTTGAAAAGAGTCGTCGTTGCCCTGATGAGAGACGACGAACTCGGTTTTCTTCATAGCCGCAGGATAGCCGCCGAAGGACAGTTCCGCAAGGACAGCAATCCGGTTCGAAGCTACTACGCAATCATCTTGGCAAGAAGCCTCCCCTGACGTAGACTGATTTCTTATGGGCGCATGACCCCACGCAATAGCCCTAAACGACAGGAGCATTCCATGAGATTTCTTTCCCTGCTGCCCGTTCTGGCGCTTCTGATCTCACTGGCAACTCCCTGCACGGCCGTCGACCTGTCGCAGGACGAGGCGAAGCGCATTCTGGAAGAAACGAAGACAATCGCTTCGTATGTGGACCTGACGGGCGAAGAAGACTACATGGGAAAGCCTGAGAACGTCATCAGGGCGGCTCTGTTCGGCTGCTATGACGCGAAGGCAACCTTCGACGCCGTACAGGGAGAGCTTAAGGAGGCAGGCAAGCCGCCTCTGCCCACCTCTAGCGCGCTCATCAGCGTTAACGGCAAGTCCCTAGCGGCGAACCATGTCGTGAGACGCGACGACGCTCCGGAAAAGTTCACGGGCGTTCCAGATGGTTTTACCTGCTTCATGCCTCGCTCTGCCGTCGAGCTGGCAGCCCTGTATTTCACAGGTCATCGAATCAAGGAACATGTCGCTCCGAAAGGCGACGAGCTTTTCGGTAACGTCATTCTCTCCGATGAGGGATACTTCGTGAGCATCGACGGGCTCGGCGACGCGGCTACGGAATCCGTTTTGAAGAAGGTAGAGCCGCAGGGCGACGGCTTCGTCCTGACTGGGGACGTTATCGAAGTCATGGAAGGAGGCGGAAAGCCGGGAACGTTCCGCCTCGTGCTTAAGCCGGGAGAAGAGCCTGGAACGTGGAAGCGCCAGTACACCGAGGAAGGAACGAAATAGTCGCTTGACCAATCATATCGCACACCGCAACTCAAGCATGCTTTCAGAGGAGAAAGAAAAGACATGAAAAAAGCGCTGTGTTCCCTGTTGCTGGCCGCAGCCATGCTGATCGGCGCATCAATCGCGATGGCCGCCGTCCAGACATACACTTCGAAGGTCGCGCAGTTCACTGTCGACGTGCCGGAAGGCTGGAAAAGCAAGGCCATTTCCGATGGCTGCCAGATTGATTCCGCTGACGGCAAAAACACCATGTCGGTACAGTTCTTCCCCCCAAGCGACAAATCTCCCTTGAGCATCGCCAAGCACGTGTCCGGGGCAATGAAGATGAAAGTCACCGACGAAAAGACCGACGGCGAATCGGCGTTTGTCGAAGGAACAGCTGAAGGAGATCAAGTATCTGTGCTCGTGGTCAAAGGCAAGGACCTGGTCAACTGCGCCATTTTCGGCGGACCCGATCGCGAATCGATGGTAAAGATTTACAGTTCAGTCAAGGACAAAAAGTAGGTTTCAAACTTGCGCAGAAAGGCAAGGGGCGCCGCCGTATCCCGGCAGCGCCCCTTGTGATTCTCTTTCCGCGAGTATTTCTTGCGGTCGAGGTCATAAACCTCTTTCTGAATTCGAATGTTTCAATGCATCAATTCTTGTTCTGGTCGTAATCCACGTAGCAGATATGGGTTTCCAAGAACTCTTCAAGTCCGCGCTCGCCGTCGTCGCCGCCGATGCCTGACTTGCGCACGCCCTGATGGAATCCCTGATACGCTTCGAAATGCTCGCGGTTGACGTAGGTCTCTCCGAAGTGAATCTTGTTCAGGGCCTTCATCATGGTATCGGTGTTTGTAGTATAGATGGATGATGTCAGTCCGAACTCGCAGTCATTGGCGCACTCAATGGCTTCATCAAGCGTCTTGAATGTCGTTATGGGCAGCACCGGCCCGAAGATTTCCTTATGGAATATCTGCATGGAGTGCTTGCAGTTGGTGAGGACCGTCGGCTCGTAATAGAAGCCCTTGCCATCCACGGTGGCAGGCTTGCCGCCGCATTCGACCTTGGCGCCTTCCTGAACGGCTTCTTTGACCATGGCGTCGATGTTCGCGACATGCGCCTTGTTAATCATGGAGCCCATGTCGAGTTTCTTCTCGGGATCCTTGGCGGGATTGCCAAAACGCGTGGCCTTCATGCGCTTGATAATCTTGTCCGTGAATTCCTTGGCGATGCCTTCCTGGACATAGACGCGCTCTGCGCAATTGCATGCCTGCCCGCCGTTGACTATGCGCGATTGCCACACCCATTCGACGGTTTTGTCGAGCTGGCAGTCATCCATGATGATGACCGGGGCCTTGCCGCCGAGTTCCAGCGAGACCTTGGTGATGTTCTTGGCGGCGGCGGCCATGATTTTTTCGCCGGCGGCCACGCTGCCCGTCATGCTCACGAGATGCACCTTCGGATTTGACGCGAGCGCCTGCCCCACTACCGAGCCGGAACCGGACACCACATTGATGACGCCCTTTGGCAGGGAGCTCTGCGCCACGAGCTTTGCAAATTCGTAGCACCCATTGGGGGTGTCGCTGGAAGGCTTTAGCACTACGGTGTCACCGGCAATAAGCGCCGGAGCGACTTTTCGTCCTATGAGGAACAGCGGGAAGTTCCAGGGCATGATGCCGGCGACAACGCCGATGGGCATCTTGTATAGCAAAATGTTTTCGTTGGGACGGTCGCTGGGGATGATTTCGCCCTTCATGTGGCGAGCCATCGCAGCGAAATAGCGGATATAGTCGGGAAGGAAACCGGCTTCAGCCTCGGATTGGGCCATGGTCTTTCCGACTTCTTCAGAATTCACCTTTGCAAACAGGGCAAGGTTCTTGCGGACGAGGTCGGAGAGTTCCATGAGATATTCAGCGCGTTTTATGGGCGGGATTTCAGCCCACGATTTCTGCGCTTCGTATGCGGCGTCAACGGCCTGCTCCACATCTGCTACCGTGGCCTTGGGCACCTGGGAAATGACTTCCTCCGTTGCCGGATTGAGAACGGTAATCACTTCACGGTTGCCGTTGGGAATAAACTCGCCGTTGATAAACAATTCATACGTTTTCATTCGTCAGCTCCTTGCGGTTGCAAACGCATTATGAGATATATTTTTAGTACATAGCCAGAAATATAGTGTCAAGCGCCCTCTCGCATAGCGGCATCGTTATCCGGGTACCGAAGGTTTTCGAGAACGTTCAGTCCCTCTTCCGCAGTCTCATCGCCAGCCCCGAATACCTCTGCATGATCTTGTTGTTCTTGATAGCTATGTTCAGCGCCTTCCTCGTGCCGACGAGTACTACAAGCCGCTTGCCGCGCGTGACGCCCGTATAGAGCAGGTTGCGCTGGAGCATGACGTAGTGCTGCGTTGATAGCGGGATGACGACGGCCGGGTACTCCGCGCCCTGCGACTTGTGGATGGACACGGCATAGGCGAGGACGAGCTCGTCGAGATCGGAGAAGTCGTATGCCACGCCGACGCCGTCGATATTCACGGTGACTTCCTGATTCTCGGCGTCAATGCCCGTGATGGCGCCGATGTCGCCGTTGAACACCTCGCGGTCGTAGTCGTTCCGTATCTGCATGACCTT
>JAILMX010000086.1 GCA_024692205.1 Desulfovibrio sp.
GTGTTTTACTCATGCTCACGCTGCGCGTCCGAATGTTCATCCCGTTTCGGAGAGCGTCAGGTTGTCCTCGCGGTAAGGCTCTCCGCCGTTCCTGAACGACGCGATGAAGCCGAGCAGGTAGCGCAGGAGCTGGAGGAGCCCGACCCCCTTCGGCGGCTCCTCGATCTTCTCAGGCGAGTGCGAGAAGGCAGACGGATCGAGGGGGCCACGGCCGCCATGCGCCAAAAAACGCGCGCAAGCTCGCCGAAGCGCTCAACGAGGATTTCCGCTTGCTGTTCAGCATTTGAAAAAATGAAAAACCCCGCACGCACGGGGATTTCTTTGCCGAGAGCGGTGAAACGCTATGACAGTTCCATGATGCCGCCGGCGACGATGGCGGGCGCCGATTCCGACGGGCGTATGTCGCCCGAGCGAAGGATGGACGGATACCGGGCGATGACGGACTCGTTGATCTCGTAGCGGCAGCACATGGCATTGCCCTCATGCCGGCAGGTTTCTTTTTCCCGTCATGTTTTCAAGGATGATTTTCCCGACGAGAAGATGTTGGACGGACGTGCACCGTTCAAGCGGATAATCGAGGTAGTCGTAGTGTTCCGTGAGTAATTTCAGCCCGTGCCGTATCTCGTCCGCATCGGTAACGAACCTGCATTCGCCGAACCCGATGAAACTTTCATAGCGGGTGGTGATGCCGTGCGGCACCTTTTCCGTCCTGATGAAAATGTCGCCTTCGACGCAGACGTGGGGATTTGCCGTAAGCAGGTCGACCTTCAAGCCTTGCCGGGCGCAGTGGAAGTAAATGACAGGCTTTCCGCTCGTCAATTCGGCGCCGAAGGAAACGGGAACGACATAGGGATACTTCTCGCCGCTGATGCCTATCCTGATGGTGTCGCACCGAGTCAGGATGCTGAACAGCTCCGTCGTGTCAGTCACTTCTCTTTCTTTGCGCCTCATGTTTCCTGTCCTATTCGTCAGACATGTCTGCCAGCGCGTCCATCGGCAGGGTAGAGCGCTTGTCGGCGCGGCGCTCCCGCAGCCCCCGTCGCAGTTCGGCTTTCTTTCACGAGCTCCATGACGCGCCCGTCAGGAAGGACGTCCTCCAGAAGCACACTGACCCAGTTGGCGCGGTTCATGTGATAGCAAGGATAGATGCCCTCTTCTTCAAGGAGGCTTTCCGGATTTCTCAGGTCTGCCTTGACGTTCAGGACCTCGACGACGTTCTCTTCCTGCCGTATGCGCGATTCCGCCTTGCGCGTCAATCGCGAGAAGGGAATGTTCATTATCAGGGCGTACCATTTGCGGCTACCGGCATGGCGAAAAACGCCGTATGCCGGGAATTTCCTCGCTGATGATAGCCCGTTGAGCGCTCGCATGGCAAGAGAAAGGGGCTGCTCAGCGCTTCGCCTGCGGCAGCTCGTCCCACCGCTCTCGCGGGATGGAAAATGGTTATGAGTTCAGCTCGGAGGCATTATCGCGCATGGCTTCGATGGCGAGGGCGAGAAATTCGTCCAGTTCCAGCCCGATCTCGGCGCATTGACGGATGTTTTCCCTGCTGACGCTTGCAGCGAAGGCCTTGTCCTTCATTTTCTTCTTAATGCTTTTGGTGGTCATGCCCTCAAAGCCGGTGGGGCGCATGAGTGCGGCCGCAGCAATGAGCCCAGTCACGGTTTCTCCGCAGCGCAGTGCGAAGTCCAAACGGGTTGATGGCGCAACGCCATTCATTTCGTAATTATGTGCGCGGATGGCGGTCAGAGATTCTTCCGGCAGCAGGCCGGAGAGGGTATCGGCTGTTTCCAACCCATGACGCTCCGGAGTTTGTGATGTGGATGGGTAGTCAAGATCGTGCAGGAGGCCTGTGAGCCCCCAGACTTCCTCATCCTCGCTGAAGCGGCGAGCAAGGGCGCGCAAGACGGCCTCGGAGGCCAGCGCATGCTGCTTAAGCGATGGCGGCATCGCGCGCCAAGCCGGTAACTCCAAGGCAGATTTTCGTTCAATCATTGCTGTGAACTCCTGTATGCGGGATAGGCTTGGCTTTCACTCAAACCGTCTGGAATTCAATTTTCATCCGCTTTCCCATGCCGGCGACAAGGCGCTGCAATGTCCGAAGCGAGGGGTTTGCATTTCCCGTTTCGAGCCTGCTGATGTCGGTCTGCGTTATGCCCGTCCATCCGCAAGCTGCTATTGAGTCCGTCCGGAAGACTTTCGGGCGTTGATCAAAGCCTGCATTATGGAGAACTCGGGCTCAAGGGCTTCATACTCATCTCGAAATTCGGGGTCGCGCAGTTGCTCCTCCCAAAATTCATTGAAGTCGCTCATTATCGTTCTCCTTGCCTTTGCATGAAATCATCGCGATCATTTTCGCAAGGTCAATTTCACGGGGCGGCATCTTTTGCGTCTTCTTCACGAAGCCATTCGTCAGCACGGCGTATTTGCCGAAGAAGAAGTAGTAGAGAACTCTGGTGACGCGCATTTCGTGCCTGTTCATGGGGGCGCATCATACCAGAAGGACGTGACGTTCCGCAAATGCTATCGTAAGGTTCGATATGTACGCGCCGCATCGTGCGGCAAGGCCCCGCGAGTTTCGCTTTTTCTCGCGGGGCCTTTCTGAGATACACGTGATTCCGCACGATTGCGTTGCCGGTCAGGCCGGCCAGTCAGAATCCGCAGGCAGCTCCGTCGCTGCGGGGATCGGATGCCCCCTGAAGAAGTCCGTTTGTTCGGTATAGGATGGCCCCGGCATGCCCCATGAGGCTGTCGTACTCCCCGACCATGGTCACCTTGTGTCCGCGGTTTGCGAGTTCCTCCGCCACGGCATTCGCGATGCGGCCTTCCAACTTCAGATCGTTTTCGACATTTCCCCAAGCCCGGCCGTACAGCCAGCGAGGAGCGTCCACCGCCTTGCCCGGACTCTGCCCCATGTCGACGATGCGCGTGATGAGCGCAGTTTGAGTCTGCGGTTGCCCCTCTCCGCCCCTGGTGCCGTAGACGAGATAGGGCCGTCCATCCTTTAGGAGCATTGCGGGATTGAGGGTGTGCAGAGTGCGCTTACGGGGAGCGAGACAATTGACGGCGCGTGGATCAAGCGAGAAGAAACATCCCCGGTTCTGCAAAAGCACTCCCGTACCTTTCGGCACGAAGCCCGAAGCGAAGTCATGATAGACGCTTTGTATCATTGAAACCGCATTGCCGGCGGCATCCGCAGTCCCGAGCCAGATGGTGTCCCCATGGGGATCAAGCGGCGCGGCGAAGGATTGCGCCCGCCGCATGTCGATACGCTTTGCCTGACGCTTGGCGTGCTCCACTGACAAGAGCTCCTTCACAGGGATCTCGGAGAAATCGGGATCGGTCACCCAGAGGTCCCTGTCGGCGAAAGCCAGCTTCGTCGCCTCAACCATCACATGATAGTAGTCGGCTCCGGGGGAATCCGGCATGTCGTCGCTTCCCCAGAGAGCCCGAACATCGAAATTCTCCAGAATCCGCAGGATGGCCAGGGAGGCCATGCCCTGCGAGTTCGGGGGCAGGTTGCACGCCGTGAAGCCCCTGTACCCCACGGTGAGCGGGGTGACGAAATCAGCGCGGTGCTCAGCGAAATCATTCAGCGTCAAAAGACCGCCCTCTGCCGTCAGCCCGCCGTTCAGCCGTTTCTCCGCGGTAGAATTCCTCCGCGCCGCCTGCGGCGAGCCTGTCAAAGGTTCGCGCCAAGTCAGGCTGGCGCAGGATATCCCCCTCGGAGAACGCTTTTTTCCCGTTCAGAAAAGCCTCTGCAAAACCGCTGAACCGCTGCAGGCCTCCCAGAACGTTTTCGGGATCCTCCACATCCTTGCGTTCCCAAAATGCCAGAGACGAGCTGACGGGTGCGCCATCCCGGGCGAGATCGGTCGCACAGGTCAGTAGTTCGGCCCAGGAAGATCGCGAGCCCATATCCTCCCGCGAATAGCGCCATGCCGCATCCCAGCCGGAAACGATGCCGGGCACCGTGTTCGCGGACAAAGGCCCGCGGGAAGGAATCGACTTTTGTCCGAGGGCGCCATAGAAAGAGCAGGTCGCCTTCTCCCCTGACCGGCCGCTCGCGTTAATGCCGACAGTCTCGTCCATTGCCGCATTGTGGATGAGCCAGAAGGCATCGCCGCCGAGCGTACACATATGCGGGTAGACGACCGTCAGCACGGCCGCCGCCGCTATGGCGGCGTCAACGACGGTGCCTCCGTGGCGCAATATGTCCAGACCGGCTTGGCTGGCCAGATGGTGCGGCGACGTCACCATGCCGTGCATCGCCATAGGATTGTTCAACTGAGAGGGCGTCAT
>JAILMX010000140.1 GCA_024692205.1 Desulfovibrio sp.
TTCCGATGAGCCCCAAGGCCCCTTTGAAGCAGCAGCAAGGCAATTTTCTCTATCAGGATTTGCTTGACCAGTTAAATCCAAAGCATCCTCTATTGTTGTTGGCAAAGAAAATACCTTGGGATCTTTTCGAGGATGAATTCAGGCTCATCCGGTAAAAGCGTACTTTGCCTCGTGAATGGCTAATAATCTGAGCTTGAAAAACTCCTGGTCTCTGTAGCCATATGCCATCCGCTTGAGTACTTTTATTTGGTTCATCCGGCTTTTGCGTACCTAGGGGGGCCCCCGCACAGTGGACATGTGGTCCAATCGAGGAATTGCTATTGCCCCCCGAAAAGGCAGAATCGCTGCCACTGATATGGCGCATTGAGGTCAGTTGACAAACGCTCCATGAGAAGATGTAGCGGCTGGCTCTGACGAGCCACCGTTGGGCCCATTCTCGCCCGCCGCACCCAAGCTATAAAAGCGTAGAGGGCTGTCTAACAAACGGAGCAACCTCTGCCACAACCGACCAAGACCAAAGTCTCAAGTGGATAACATATGGCTACAGCAATCTTGAATTATTCAGCTCTGAATATCGCCCATTCACGAGGCAAAGTACGCTTTTACCGGATGAGCCGTATTTATCAACTGCCGTGCTTGCCATAAAAGTGTACAGCATTTCACTGCGCGCTCTGCACGGCTTTGCGGTGCGCCCCCCATGACGAAGCGTGTTCTTTGCGGCCATGAAGCGGAATTGTTGGCATACGCCGCCTCTACAGGTGTATTCTTAGTTCGCGAAGAGTGGGCTCATGCTGCGCAGAAGATTCGTGAAGAGGCCGGGAATGCCGGCGATGAAGTTCGCCACATGGTCGGCGAGTATGGTGAGCAAAAGGCCGATGAAGAAAAATCCAACGGAGATCTTGACGGGCATGCCGAGATCCATGATGTGAATCTGCGGCGATGTACGCGCCACCAGCGCAAGGGCAACCTCGACCGTGAAGAGGGCCACCATGACCGGCGCGGCAATCTTGAGCGCGAGGATAAAAAGCTGCGCCGCGAGCGCCAGCACCTGATCAAGCAGCGTGTGCGTGATGAGCAGGCCCCCCGGCGGCACGAGCGAAAAGGATGCCGCAAAGCCCCGTATCATGTAGAGATGACCGTCGAGGAGGAGGAAGACGAGCAGCGAGACCATCCAGAGGAAAAAGGCCGCCGTGCCCGTCTGGTTGCCCGTCAGCGGATCGGCGAACTGTATCATGGTGAAACCCATCTGGAAGCCCAGAAGCTCGCCGCCCGCCTGTATGCCCATGAAAAGAAAATTGATGGCAAGCCCGAGCACGAGGCCCATGATAACCTCGCCCAGCACCATGAGGCCCAGGGTGAATGGGTGCAGGGCGGCGACGCCCCCCCCGGCCAAGGAAAGTTTTGGCCAGATGGCGAGCGTTATCACGAGCGTCACGGCCGCCTTGACCGGAATGGGGATGTTGTTGGTGTTGAAGACCGGCAGCATGAACATGACGATGCTCACTCTCAGGAGAGTGAGCAGCCAGCTCATCATTGTTGCCGGATTGTAATTGAAAATGTCCATTTCCGTTTCATTTGCAAGTATCGTGCTCAATACGGAAAAAAGGCACGGAGACCTGCCATGACCGTCACGAGACCAGCGCGGATGAATTCGGCGAGGACCGAAGAGACGGGAACGTCACTGCCGTTGTCATACACGAAGATGTGCTCGAAGCCGGTGGAGAGATGAAAACGGGCCCATTCCTCAAGAAAGGGCGTCTCGTTCTTGGCTATGGCGCAGATGGTCGAATACCACATGGCATTTCCGCTTGGATATGCGTGAGGGGGGGCTCGTCGGCTTTTCCGCGAAAAGGGACTCACGCCTTCTTCGTCTTTCGCGCGGGGGCAGCATCCTTCGGCGGCTCGCGTTTGGGGCAGGCGGCGGCAAGGGCGCAGTTCTCGCAGTCCGGCCTGCGGGCGCGGCACACGTCGCGGCCGAACCAGACCATGCGGTGGTTCACGCCGCCCCATTCAGACTGGGGAAAAAGCCGCATCAGATCCCGCTCTATGGCCTCGGGCGCCCGTTCGTCGGTAAGCCCCAGGCGGAAGCTTATGCGGCGCACATGCGTGTCGACCGCGAGGCCGGCATTGATGCCGAACGCGCCGAAAAGCACGCAGTTCGCCGTCTTGCGGGCCACACCCGGCAAAGTGAGCAGCGCGTCCAAGGTGTTCGGCACTTCCCCCCCATAGGCCTCGCATATGCGCCGCGCTGCAGCGAGCAGGTTCCTGGCCTTGTTGCGGTAGAAACCGGTCGGTCGTATGGCTTCCTCAAGCGTTTCCAGCGGCACGGCGGCAAGGGCTTTCGGCGTGGGCCAGCGGCGGAAGAGCCCGGGTGTGAGGCTGTTAACTCTGGCGTCGGTGCACTGGGCGGACAGCACAGTGGCGAAGAGCAGCTGCCATGGCGTGTCGGCGTGAAGGTTCGCCGCGGGGGCGGGGTAAAGCCTTTTGAGCTCGGCGAGCGTCTTGCCGGCGATGGCGATGCGTTGTTCGTGCGTGAGGGTTTTCATGGCGAGACCTTGCCACAGTCTTCGGCCCACCGCAAGGCGTGCGGCTGAGTCTCAGGGGAGGCTCGGCTTTTTTCCTTTGCAAACCGCTGCGTTCTGGCGCATAATGGTTTGATAAACTCACCTAGGCTCCAAAAAGAGGATAGGAACATCATGGTCACAATTGAAGATCTCAGGCAGAAAAAGTCCGCCGTCGCCATTGTGGGTCTCGGCTATGTGGGGCTACCGCTGGCGGTATCCCTTTCGCACCATTTCACGGTCATCGGCTTCGACATCAGCAAGGACCGCGTCGAGGCATTGAAGAAAGGCCACGACGCCACCAACGAGGTTGACGACGAAAGCCTCGCCGCCGCCACGGTGCGTTTCACCTCCGATCCCGAATCACTCAGGGAGGTCGGCGTCATCATCGTCGCCGTGCCCACCCCCATAGACAGCCACCGCCGGCCCGACCTCACACCCGTCATCGGCGCCAGCCGCACCGTGGGCCGCCACATGCCCAAGGGCTGCGTCGTCTGCTACGAATCGACCGTCTACCCCGGCGTGACCGAGGATGAATGCGTTCCCCTGCTTGAGCAGGAGTCGGGCATGAAATTCCCGCGGGACTTCACCGTGGGGTATTCGCCCGAGCGCATCAACCCCGGCGACAAGGTGCACCGTCTCGAGACCATCAAGAAAATCGTTTCCGGCTCAGACGCGGCCACGGCCGACCTGCTCGTGGGCGTGTACGGCGCCGTCGTCAGGGCGGGCATACACCGAGCCTCGTGCATCAGGGTCGCCGAGGCGGCCAAGGTCATCGAGAACACGCAGCGCGACATCAACATCGCCCTCATGAACGAGCTGGCCCTCATCTTCAACCGCATGAACATCGACACCCTCGAGGTTCTCGAGGCGGCGGGTAGCAAGTGGAACTTCCTGCCGTTCCGTCCGGGTCTCGTGGGCGGCCACTGCATAGGCGTCGACCCCTACTACCTCACGTGGAAAGCCGAGGAGATCGGCTGCCATCCCGAGGTCATCCTGGCCGGCCGCCGCATCAATGACAACATGGGCAAGTACGTGGCCGAAACGTGCGTCAAGCGCCTCATCCGCGCCGGCAAGACCGTGCGGGGCGCCCGCGTGGGCATTCTGGGCTTCACTTTCAAGGAGAACGTGCCCGACATCCGCAACACCCGCGTGATCGACATCCTGGCCGAGCTCGAGGAATACGGCGTGACCCCCGTCGTGCACGACCCGCAGGCCGATCCGGCCGAGGCCAGGCGCGAGTACGGCCGCGAGATCGTGGGCCTCGACGCCTTCAGGGATCTCGACGCCGTGATCCTCGCTGTGGCGCACAGAGAGTTCGCTTCAATCGACGCCAGGGCCATCCGCGCCATGTGCGGTGACAAGCCCGTGACCCTTCTCGACATCAAGGGATTCTGGGACAAGCAGGCCATGCTCGATGCGGGCTTCGACCTGTGGCGTCTGTAGGCCGCGAGCAAGAAAGGAGCGAACATGGCAATCTACGTCTCCGGTTCCATCGCGACCGACCGCATCATGACCTTCGCCGGCAATTTCCACGATCATCTCGTCGCGGACAAACTGCGCTCCATCAACGTCAGCTTCATGGTGGACGGCATGGAAGAGCGCCGCGGCGGCTGCGCGGGCAATATCGCCTACTCGCTGGCCCTGCTCGGCGAGAAGGCCATCATCATCTCCTGCGTGGGCAGGGACTTCGGCCCCTACGGCGAGGCCCTGCAGTCCATGGGCCTTTCACTTGAGGGCATACGCCGCTGCGACGACCTGTACACCGCGCAGTGCTTCATCACGACTGACCTGAACAGCAACCAGCTGACGGGCTTCTACCCCGGCGCCATGTTCCGCCCCGCAGACTACGGCTTCGAAGGTCTGGACCCGAAGAACGACATCGCCATCATCTCACCCGGCAATATCGATGACATGCGCCGCCTGTGCGCCTTCTACAAGGCGAAAGGCGTGCGCTACATCTACGATCCCGGCCAGCAGCTGCCCGTGCTGACGGCCGAGGATCTGCTTGGGGCCATTAACGGCTCCTTCGCCTGCATAACCAACGACTACGAGATCTCCCTGATAAGCCAGAAGACCGGCAAAAGCCCTGAGGAACTCGCCCGGGGCACACAGTGGCTCGTGACGACCCTGGGCGCGGAGGGCGCAGACGTGCGCGGCGCGGACGGCACGCAGATCCGTGTGCCCATCGTACCCGTAGGGAAGGTCGTGGACCCGACGGGCGCGGGAGACGCACAGCGCGCCGGCCTGATAAAAGGCCTTGTCCGCGGCCTTGACCTGCCCGAGGCCGCGCGGCTCGGCGCGGTCAGCGCGAGCTTCGCCATTGAGAAAATGGGCACGCAGGAACACCGCTATTCCATTATGGAGTTCCGCAGCCGCTACGAGGCCGTCTTCGGCACCGTGCCGGCGGGTGTGTTCGATGAGTCGGAGTGAATACCGATTTGCCGTTTTTTCTCAAACACTACCGCTTAGGCTTTGTTGCGGACGGTTATCCTCGTAGCGTATCGATGGGCTGACGGAAATCTGGCTTGCTTTTGGCTCTCCAATACTGACGTCTCAGTTCGTCCATAAGAGTTCGGCGTACTTCGGCAAGGGCCACAGGGAATCATCCACCATGCGTTCAAGGGCGTCGGCATGCTCCCGGCAGGTCTTCATGGCGGGCAGTATGCCGTCACGCGCAGAGCGCGCCTTTGCAAGCGCGCCGCCCTCCGTAGCGCTCACAGAGGCAACCGCCGCTTCCAGCGCGGACGCCCCTGACGCAAGGGCCGACAGATGGGCGCGCAGATCGGCGAAGTATTCCTCTTCTGCTCCGGCCGGTTCACCCCTCAGTGCTTCACGCGTCCTGAGGAGCGTGTCCGCAGCACGCCGTTGCGCCTCACGCCCGGCTGGCAGCACCGAGGCGCGCAGCATGTCGGCCATGACCCGCCCCTCGATGCAGAGCGTCTTGGCATAGTTCTCCAGCAGAATTTCCTGCCGGGACAGCATTTCCCGTTCCGTCAGGATGTTGCAGCGCAGGAAGACATCCATGACGGCCGGTTCGCTGTAACGCTCCAGGGCCGCCACCGTGTCCTTGTCGTTGGGCAAACCGCGCCGCGCGGCCTCATCCTGCCAGGAAGCGGCATAGCCGTTGCCGTTGAAGACCACGGGCATGTGCTCCTTAAACAGGCGCGGCAGCAGTTTCTGCAGGGCCGTGTTGAGTGGGGTGCCGGCAGCCGTGGAGGCTTCCAGCTCCGTGGCGATGTCGTCAAGGGCGCAGGCCACCGCCGCGTTGAGGGCGATGTTCACAGGGGCGACGGACTGCGAAGAGCCCACGGCGCGGAATTCAAATTTGTTGCCCGTGAAGGCGAAGGGGCTTGTCCGGTTGCGGTCCGAGAGGTCCACCGGCAGGGGCGGCAGGGTCGAAACGCCGATTTCCATGACGGCGCTTTTGCTGTCCGCGGCATGCCCTCCGCTGACAAGGGCGTCCAGCACTCCGGCGAGCTGGTCGCCCAGATAGACGGAGAGAATGGCCGGTGGCGCTTCGTTGGCCCCGAGCCGATGGTCATTGCCGGCGCCGACTGTGCCCAGTCGCAGGGCCGGGGCGTGACGATGCACGGCGCGCAGCACAGCCGCCAGAAAGACAAGAAACTGCGCGTTGTCCTGCGGAGTGGCCCCGGGGTTGAGAAGATTGTTGCCCTCCGAATCGCTGATGGACCAGTTGTTGTGCTTGCCGCTGCCGTTGACCCCGGCGAAGGGCTTTTCATGGAGCAGGCACACCAGACCGTGCTTCCGGGCCACCTTCTTCATGATCTCCATGGTGAGCTGGTTGTGGTCGGTAGCCACGTTGGTGGTGGCGTAGATGGGGGCCAGCTCATGCTGGGCGGGGGCCACCTCGTTGTGCTCCGTCTTGGCCAGGATGCCCAGCTTCCAAAGCTCCTCGTTCAGCTCCTCCATGTAGGCCTGCACCCGGGGCTTGATGGCCCCGAAGTAGTGGTCCTCCAGCTCCTGGCCCTTGGGGGGCTTGGCCCCGAAGAGGGTGCGGCCGGTGTAAATCAGGTCCTTCCGCTTCAGGTACATCTCCCGGTCCACCAGGAAGTACTCCTGCTCCGGCCCCACGTTGGTGGTGACCCGGCGGACGTCCGTATTCCCGAAGAGCTTCAGGATGCGCAGGGCCTGGCGGTTCAGAGCCTCCATGCTCCGCAGCAGGGGAGTTTTCTTATCCAGGGCCTCTCCCCCGTAGGAGCAGAAGGCGGTGGGGATGCAGAGGGTCTTGCCCTTGATGAAGGCGTAGCTGGAGGGGTCCCAGGCGGTGTAGCCCCTGGCCTCGAAGGTGGCCCGGAGGCCGCCGGAGGGGAAGCTGGAGGCGTCCGGCTCGCCCTTGATGAGCTCCTTGCCCGTGAGCTCCATGATGACCCGGCCGTCCGGGGCGGTATTGATAAAGGAGTCGTGCTTCTCCGCAGTGATCCCCGTGAGGGGCTGGAACCAGTGGGTAAAGTGGGTGGCCCCGTTCTCCACCGCCCAGTCGCACATGGCCTTGGCAATGGTATTGGCCAGAGCCTGATCCAGGACGGACCCGCTGTCGATGGTCCGGCGGAGGGAATTATAGGTCTTCTCCGGCAGGCGGGTGCGCATGACCTTGTCGTCAAAAACCTTGCTGGCGAACATTTCCGGTACGGTGGACATGATGATCTCTCCTTTCAAGCGTCAAGGCAAAAAAGAAAGAGACGACGGCGTCCGGGCAATGCCCGAAAGACGCCGTTGTCTCTCGTTGGCCGCAGAATACTCCCCCGGAGGCCGTTTGTCAACCGTCATTTTGCAAAAAAACGAATTTTCTTTCGGCGAAAATTTTGTCGCCCCCCGGATTGACAAGGGGCGGGGGCCGGGTGTATCCTTCCAGCATAAGAGCAAAGGCGCTCTTCCGGGACCCTGTGTCCCCGGAGCGCCTTTGCTCTTTTTTGTTTGGTAAGCTGAGGGGTGCCTATACGAACCCGCCTCTCAGCGGCCTTATTTGGTGCTTTTCGCCCCTTGTCGCTTGGCGGGCGTCAGCCCGCCTGCGCTTCGCGGGACAAAAATCCCACAAATCATTCTCGCTGAGAGGTGCCTT
>JAILMX010000142.1 GCA_024692205.1 Desulfovibrio sp.
CCGCCCCGCCCTTATGGGCGCGGAAAGGCGCGTCCCGCGCATCATGAATCAGCGGCCCGGCCTGCGCCGGGCCTTTTCCGTCTGTGCCGGCACGGGCCCGGCGGCGGGCAGGACGGGGGCGCGGAAGCCTTCGCGCGGGGCTTGCTATTTTTTATGAAATCGTGCTACTGTGTTTCGCGACGGAACCGCACGCGGAGCGCTTATGTCGCCTGTTGCGTTCCAGTTTGACCAATGAGAATCGTTACTCAAGGAGAAAGTCGATGAGAAACCTTCTGACCGTTTTTTGCGCCGCCGCCCTCGTGCTTTCCGCCGCCGTGGCCCATGCCCACTTCGGCATGGTCATCCCCACCAAAAGCGCCGTCGAGGATAAAAAGGACGCAGACATCACCCTGACATACGCCTTCGCGCACCCCTTCGAAGGCAAGGGCATGGATCTGGAAATCGAGAAAGCGCAGGTCTTCGCCGACGGCAAGGCGACGGAGATGACCGCGGGCCTCAAGCCGGGAAAGGTGATGGGCAAGAAGGGTTTCACCGCGGCCTTCAAGCTGGCCAGGCCCGGCGTCTACACCTTCGCCATGACGCCCAAGCCCTACTGGGAGCCTGCTGAAGACAAGTTCATCATCCACTACACCAAGACCGTCGTCGCCGCCTTCGGCGAGGAGGAAGGCTGGGCCGAACCCTGCGGCCTGCCCGTCGAGATCGTGCCGCTGACCCGTCCCTTCGCCTCCTACGCGGGCGGCGTGTTCCGCGGTAAGGTCCTGCACAACGGCAAGCCGGTAGCCGATTGCGATGTCGAGGTCGAGTACTACAACGGCACCAAGGGGAAGTACTCGGCCCCCAATGATTATTTCGTCACCCAGGTCGTCAGGACCGATGCCAATGGCGTTTTCTGCGCGAACGTCCCCTTCGCCGGCTGGTGGGGCTTCGCCGCGCTTGTCGACGGCCCGGACAAGATGGCCTTCGAGGGCAAGGACCGCGACGTCGAGCTCGGCGGCGTCATCTGGACTGAATTCACCGCGCCCGTGAAGGCCGGCAAGTAGATCGTCCTCACGCCTTCTGCCTTCCCGCCCCCGGCGCCTTCGGGCCCCGGGGGCTTCTGCTTCGGTCGCCGCGGGCCTGCGCCGCTTGCCAATGGAGAAAGGTCGGATGAATGGGGAAAGACGGGCATGGGCGCGAGGCCGCGCCGGCCTGAAAACGAACACGCCGGCACGGCGTCATCCCTTCAAAAAAGCCCCTGATCCCGCCGTTTCGCGCCTTGGCGCGGAATGGGCGGCTGTGGCGCAGGCTGTCATTGCGGCCGTGTTTGCGGCGTGCCGCCGCCGAAGAACGGGGGGAAACCGTTGCCCGTTCCCATGGAGCCCATGCCGCCGACTGGGGAGAGCGCATCCTCCGTGCCGCCGATAGCCATGGAGGGCATGCCGAGCCCCGTCAGGCCCAGGGCGTTGCCGGGATCCACGGGCGCCGGTTCTCTGCCGTCGTTCATGACGCCGGAATGCTGTCCGCCGGGCGTGCCCGCCGCGGTTTTGCCGTTGCTGTTTTCCGGGGAGGGCGCCGCGGCGGCGGGGGCTTCGGCGGAATCGGCCGCGGGCTTCGACGGGCCGTCGGATCCGGCCTGAATGTCCGATGTGGCCGGAGAGTCGGGCTTGCCGCCCATGGAGGCCGCGGAGCGGGGGAAGACGAGGGCGCAGCCTACGATCAGAGCCGCGCAGAGGAAAAGGACGCGAAAATTCGCCATGGCAACCTCCTTTTGCCCCGAGCCTAGCAGGCTTGCCCGCGAATTGGAAGTTTTTCCGGGCCGTGCGGCGCAAAAGCTGTTCCGCGGAACATCCCGCCGTGAGGGAGGATGTTGACCCTGCCGGCAAAAAATGCTTTTCTCACGGCATCCGGATTCCATCATGGGAGGCCAGCATGAAAAGCGCCGCTTTCGTCCTGACAGCATTCGTCCTCATTGCCGCCCCGACCCTCGCCGTCTGCGGGGATCATCCCCTGCAGGGCTACCCCGGTGTGCAGGGCAAGGTCTGGAAGAAAACGCCCTACGCGGACAGCCTGGGCCGCCATATGGTCGTGCTGAGCCATACGGGCCTGTACCAGAGCCGCCCTGATCCGGCATATCCCGACAATGTCTGCGGGAACAGCGACATCTACGCCTACGGCTTTGACGGCGACGGCGCCGTGCCCCCGGCCCTCGCCTGGACGATGCACGACTTCGTGCATGACTGCGAGACGAGCGCGACCGCAGAATTCTCGCAGGACAGCCCGGTCATCACCGATCTGGACGGCGACGGCGTCTCGGAGGTCTGGATCACCTATTACGTGAGCTGCCACGGCGACGTGAGCCCCGACGGCATGAAGGTGCTCATGTACGAGGGCGGCAAGAAGCACGCCCTGCGCGGCGAGACCTTTCTGCACGTG
>JAILMX010000197.1 GCA_024692205.1 Desulfovibrio sp.
AACAGCTGAAGGCCATACGTCAGGAGCTCGGTGAAAAAGAGCCCGACCCCGAAGATGACCTCGCCGAGCTGAAAAAAGCCCTCGCGAAGGCCCAACCGCCCGCCCACGTGACGCAGGAGGCCGACACGCCGCCGCCTCGCAGACCTCATCGCCGCGAACATCCGCATGCAGCTCGCCGATGCTCAGCACCTGCTCGAAACGACTGATCCCGCCGAGCGACTGATGCAGGTGAACCAGCAGCTGGAGCGGGAGGTAGAGGTCGCCTCGGTGCAGGCACGGATACAGAACTCCGCCCGCGAGGGCATGGAGAAAGCCCAGAAGGACTATTTCCTGCGCGAACAGCTGAAGGCCATACGTCAGGAGCTCGGTGAAAAAGAGCCCGACCCCGAAGATGACCTCGCCGAGCTGAAAAAAGCCCTCGCGAAGGCGAAACTGCCGGCCGACGTGAAGAAGGAGGCCGACAAGCAGCTGCATCGCCTGGCGGGCATGCACAATGATTCTTCAGAAGCGAACATCCTCCAGACCTATCTCGACTGGCTCGCCAGCCTGCCATGGAAAAAACTCTCGCGCGATGACCTCGACATTGCCCATGCGAAGGCGATTCTTGATGAGGATCACTGCGGACTGGATAAGGTGAAGGACCGCATCCTCGAATTTTTGAGCGTGCGCAAGCTCAATCCCGACTCAAAAGGCCCCATCCTCTGCCTCGTCGGCCCTCCCGGCGTGGGCAAGACCTCGCTCGGACGCTCCATCGCCCGCGCCATGAACCGCAAGTTCCAGCGCCTTTCCCTGGGTGGCATGCATGACGAGGCCGAAATCAGGGGCCACAGGCGCACCTATGTCGGCGCAATGCCCGGCAGAATCATACAGGCCATCAAGCAAGCCGGCACGCGAAACCCCGTCATGGTGCTCGACGAGATCGACAAGATCGGCACGGATTACCGCGGCGACCCCGCATCGGCCATGCTTGAAGTGCTCGACCCCGAACAGAACAACACCTTCAGCGACCATTACCTCAACGTGCCCTTCGATCTCTCGAAGGTCATGTTCATCTGCACGGCCAACCAGATGGACACCGTCCCCTCTGCCCTGCGCGACCGCATGGAGGTGATCACCCTCTCCGGCTACACCATGCAGGAAAAGACCGACATCGCGCAGAAACATCTTCTGCCCCGCCAGATTGAGCAGAACGGCCTGAAGAAAAAGGACATCGCCCTCAACAAGGCCGCCATCGAGACGCTCATCAAGAACTACACGCTCGAAGCGGGCGTGCGCAACCTTGAAAGGGAGATAGGCTCGGTATGCCGCAAGCTCGCCCGTAAGAAGGCCGAGGGCGAGGCAGGCCCCTTCAAGGTGACGGCGAAGGAGATAGGCGCCATTCTCGGCGCGCCGCGCTTCCTCGACGATGATCAGGACAGGATACACACACCAGGCATGGCGCACGGACTTGCTTGGACCGCCGCCGGCGGTGTAATGCTGACGGTCGAGGTCTCCGTCATGAAAGGCAAGGGAGCTATACTTCTCACCGGCCAGCTCGGCGACGTCATGAAGGAAAGCGCCCAGGCGGCGATAAGCTACATACGCGGCAAGGCGTCTGAGCTCGGCGTGGATCCGTCCTTCTCGTCAAAAAACGATATCCACATCCATGTGCCCGCGGGCGCCACGCCCAAGGACGGCCCTTCAGCCGGCATCACGCTGACGACGGCGCTCATCTCGGCACTCACCGGGCGAAAGGTGCGCGACGATACCTGCATGACCGGCGAAATCACCCTGCGGGGCCGCGTGCTGCCAGTCGGTGGCATAAAGGAAAAAATCCTCGCGGGCGTCTCGCGCGGCATGGCCCAGGTTGTCATACCGGCACAGAACAAGAAGGATCTTGAGGAGATACCCAAGGATCTTCTGAAACGCATACGAGTGCATACCGCCCGCAGCTACGAAGACCTGCTCCCCATCGTCTTCGATGGTGGCGCGCCTAAGGGAAAGGTCAAAACAAGCACGGAAAAAAAGTCCGCCGCGAAAAAGAACGCGGGGCCTGCCGCTGCGAAAGCCGATAAAAAGGCCTAGCATGCGCCTCGGAGAGCTGCTCGGGCAGGCAGAGAAAACGCTTGCCCAGGCCGGTGTGGACAGCCCGCGAATGAGCGCGCAGATCATCGCGGCCAAGGTTCTCGCAACCGACAGGCTCCATTGCCTGCTGGAAACGGAAAGGGAACTCTCTGCGCCACAGGCATCGGAGATGGCTTCGCTTATCGAAAGGCGACGCCACGGCGAACCTGTGGCCTACCTCACCGGAAAGCGCGAATTCTACGGGCGTGACATTGCCGTGACCCATGACACGCTCATACCCCGCCCGGAAACGGAGCTCCTCGTCGATCTGGCCCTTGAGAGGATGACTGCGGACGCCACACTTCTCTTCGCAGACCTCGGCACGGGTTCCGGATGCATAGGAGTGACGCTCGCGCTGGAAAGACCCAACTGGCAGGGCGTTCTGCTCGACATCAGCACAGGGGCCAGTGAAACGGCGAAGCGCAATGTCAAAGCGTACGGCCTTGAAAACAGACTCGCCGTCCTCAAGGGCGACATGCGGACGGCGCCTATGGCGGACGGAGCTTTTGACCTCGTCGTCAGCAATCCCCCCTATATAGGAATTCTGGAGAGGGGCGAGATCATGGATGAGGTGTGGGAGCACGAACCGCACGCAGCGCTCATCTCCGAGGAAGAAGGGCTTTCACACCTGCGCTCCGTGGCTCTGGCGGCTGCCCGCATGCTGAGGCAGGGAGGCCGCCTCATAGTGGAGCACGGCTCAGGACAGGGAGAAGCCGTTCGCGGCCTCGCCGCAGAGACAGGCTGCTACACATCTCTAGAAACGGTTAGGGATCTGGCGGGCCGCGACCGATGCATGACATGCGTGCGCCTACCGATAAACGGCTGAGAGCCTGACTTTCCGTAAAAAAATGGGACAAATCAGATTTTTTTACTTGCCATCGATTCCGGAATCAGCTAAAAGATTTCCTTGCCGCTGGCGTAGCTCAACTGGCAGAGCAGCTGATTTGTAATCAGCAGGTTGCGGGTTCAAGTCCCATCGCCAGCTCCACCATACGCTGAGTAAGCCGGACGGCTTGTCGATTGAATGGAGAGGTTCCCGAGTGGCCAAAGGGAACAGACTGTAAATCTGTCGTCGTAGGACTTCGGTGGTTCAAATCCACCCCTCTCCACCATTCATTCAGCATGCGTGGGTATTTTGCACAGCCTTGACTGTAGGAGACAGCTACCTGTCGGAAACTACGGTGCGGTGACGAGAGTTGCGAGCGTTACGAGCATCTCGAATGTGCGGGAATAGCTCAACGGCTAGAGCATCAGCCTTCCAAGCTGAGGGTTGCGGGTTCGAATCCCGTTTCCCGCTCCACATGCGTACCATCTTTCCATAGCTCCAAACAGCCAATGCATACCCCTGAAAAATCGGGGGCGACGATGGCATAAGCCTCGTCTCATGAGTTGATTACATGAGCGCGATGCTGTAAAATGGACGAAACGGACCCCATACAACCGCAACATTTTCAGGGAGACTTACAATGGGCAAAGCAAAATACGAACGCACCAAGCCGCATGTCAATATCGGCACGATCGGCCACATCGACCACGGCAAAACCACACTGACGGCTGCCATCACCAAGATCGCCAGCCTGCAGCAGGGCGGCGAGTTCATCTCCTACGACCAGATCGACAACGCCCCCGAAGAAAAAGAGCGCGGCATCACCATCGCCACGGCACACGTTGAGTACGAGACCGCAAAGCGCCACTACGCTCACGTCGACTGCCCCGGCCACGCCGACTACATCAAGAACATGATCACCGGTGCCGCCCAGATGGACGGTGCTATCCTCGTGGTCGCCGCCACCGACGGCCCCATGCCGCAGACACGTGAGCACATTCTGCTCGCCCGTCAGGTCGGTGTGCCGCAGATCGTCGTGTTCCTGAACAAATGCGACCTTGTCGACGACCCTGAGCTCCTTGAGCTGGTCGAGATGGAAGTTCGTGAAGAGCTTTCCAAATACGACTTCCCCGGCGACGACGCCCCGGTCATCAAAGGCTCCGCTCTCAAGGCTCTTGAGTGCGACGACCCCAACGCTGACGACGCCAAGTGCATCCATGAGCTTCTGAAGGCCTGCGACGAGTTCATCCCGGATCCCGTCCGTGAGATCGACAAGCCCTTCCTGATGCCCATCGAAGACGTCTTCTCCATTTCCGGCCGCGGCACTGTCGTCACCGGTCGTGTCGAGCGCGGTGTCATCAAAGTCGGCGACGAAGTCGAAATCGTGGGTATCAAAGAAACCCAGAAGACGACCTGCACCGGCGTCGAAATGTTCCGCAAGCTGCTTGATCAGGGTGAGGCCGGCGACAATATCGGCGTTCTCCTGCGCGGCACCAAGCGTGACGAAGTTGAGCGCGGTCAGGTTCTCGCCGCTCCCAAATCCATCACGCCCCATAAGAAGTTCAAGGCTGAGGTTCTGGTGCTCTCCAAGGAAGAAGGCGGCCGTCACACCCCGTTCTTCTCCGGCTACCGCCCCCAGTTCTATTTCCGCACGACGGATATCACCGGTGTCATCACCCTGCCCGAGGGTGTTGAAATGGTCATGCCCGGCGACAACTCCCAGTTCATCGTCGAGCTGATCGCCCCCATCGCCATGCAGGCCCAGCTGCGCTTCGCCATCCGCGAGGGCGGCCACACCGTGGGTTCTGGCGTTGTCACTGAAATCATCGAGTAGTAACCATGCGCGTCAACATCCTTCTTGCCTGCACTGAGTGCAAACGCCGCAACTACAGCTCGCAGAAGAACAAGAAAAACACTACTGGCCGTCTTGAGATCAAGAAGTTCTGTCCGTGGTGCAACAAGCACACGGAACATCGCGAGACGAAGTAGAACATAGTACACTTGAGGGGGTAACTCCCCTCAAGTGCGTGCAGGGCAGTAACTCTAACGGCAGAGTGGCGGTCTCCAAAACCGCAAGTTGGGGGTTCGAATCCCTCCTGCCCTGCCATTTTTATTGGAAACAGACATGGCTAAGAAACAAGCTCAAATCAGTCCAGACACTACCGAAAGCAAACCGAACGTTTTTGCTCGCTTTGCCCGTTATGTTGACGAGTCCAAAGCGGAACTGCGCAAGGTTACATGGCCAACGCCGGTGGAAACCCGTAAGGCTACCTTGGCGGTTCTGGGCTTCGTCGCCGTCATGGCAGTCATTCTCGGGCTTGTTGATTTCGGCCTCTCCTCCCTCATCAAGTTCATCCTCTCCTGAGGTTCGCCATGAGCCAAGCAGTGATAGACGAGAACAGCGAACTATCGAAACGGCCCCGCTGGTTCATTCTGCATACGTATTCGGGTTTTGAACAGCGCGTTCAGAAAACGATCGTTGAAATGCAGCGCACTGGCCAGGACGAGGGTCTGATCAAGGAAGTCGTCGTTCCCACCGAAAAAGTCATAGAGCTTGGCAAGGGCGGTGAGAAGCGCACAACGACAAGAAAGTCCTATCCGGGTTATGTGCTCGTCCGCATGATCATGACGGATCTTTCTTGGCATCTTGTTCAGAACATTCCCAAGGTGACAGGCTTCATCGGCGGCAAGAACCGGCCGACCCCGATGCGCGACAGCGAAGCCCAGCGAATCATTGACCAGATGAAGACCAGTCAGGATACCCCCCGCCCCAAGATCAGCTTCGATCGCGGCGACGAAGTTCGCGTCATCGATGGACCTTTCGGCGGTTTCAACGGCGTTGTCGAAGATGTCAATTACGACAAGGGCAAGTTGAGGGTCTCTGTTTCTATCTTCGGAAGACAAACCCCCGTGGAGCTGGATTTCATCCAGGTAACCCGAGGGTAGTTCCAAACTAACGGTTGAATCGAATCAGGAACTGGAATCATGGCAAAAAAAGAAATCGCTAAAATCAAGTTGCAGATACCCGCTGGCGCCGCGAACCCTTCCCCGCCGGTAGGTCCCGCCTTGGGTCAGCACGGCCTGAACATCATGGGCTTCTGCAAAGAATTCAATGCCCGAACCCAGGATCAGAAGGGCATGATCATCCCCGTGATCATAACCGTGTATGCTGACCGTTCCTTCACCTTCATCACAAAGACCCCACCGGCCGCCGTTCTCATCATGAAGGCCGCAAAGATTGAAAAGGGATCCGGCGAGCCCAACCGCAACAAGGTCGGCAGCCTTACGATGGCTCAGGTTGAGGAAATCGCCAAGGTCAAGCTGCCTGACCTCAATGCCGCCAGCTTGGAATCCGCTGTCAAGTCTATAGCGGGCACCGCTCGTAGCATGGGCATTGAAGTGAAGTAGAGGCAGCGGACGCTGTCATCGTCGAAATCAATTGTACTGCCATCCGTCAGGTCGGCAGGAGATGCAAAACGACAAGGATCATACAATGCCCAAACACGGCAAAAATTTTCGCAAGGTCACCGAATCGATAAACATGCAGGAAGCTTTCAGCGTCACGGATGCAGTGACCAAAGCCGTTTCCAGTGCGTATGCGAAATTCGATGAGACCGTTGATATAGCTCTGCGCCTCGGCGTTGATCCCAAGTATTCCGATCAGATGGTCCGCGGTGCCATTACATTGCCCAACGGCCTTGGCAAGACTGTGCGCGTCGCCGTCTTCTGCAAGGGTGAAAAGCAGGCTGAGGCTCGTGATGCCGGTGCCGATGTGGTCGGCGCTGAGGATCTGGTGACCCGCATCAAGGAAGGCTGGCTCGAATTCGATGCCGCCGTCGCTACCCCTGATGTCATGGCCCTGGTCGGCCAGATAGGCCGTGTACTCGGCCCCCGTGGCCTGATGCCCAACGCCAAAACCGGCTCGGTCACTTTCGATGTCGCTAAGACCGTCAAAGAGCTCAAGGCCGGCCGCGTTGAATTCAAGGTTGATAAGGCTGGCATCCTCCATGCCCCTCTTGGAAAGGTCTCCTTCGGCCCCGAAAAGGTTCTGGGCAACCTGAAAGCCCTTTTGGTAGCCGTCAACCAGCTCAAACCCTCCTCGGCCAAGGGTACCTACATGGTTTCAATGTCCGTTTCCACTACGATGGGGCCCGGCTTCAAAATGGACATGGCCGACGTGAAAAAGTTCCTCGAGGGCTAATGCCCTTGAAGATATGGCAGAGTCCTGAAATTCCGGTCGAAGACGACAGGTGCGCGAACGCGCTCAATTTCCTGTCCAGACACTGATCTTTGGCTTGGCATTTCATCCGACAAACCCTTTAATCCTGTGGAGTTCACATGGACAGGTCTGGAAAAGCAGCGATCATCGAGGCTTTCAAGGCTCTTGCCGAAAAAGCTTCCTTTGCCGCCATCACAGACTTCAAGGGTATGACGGTTGAAGAGCTGACGAACCTTAGGGTGGATCTGCGCAAATCAGGCGCGGAGTACCATGTCATCAAAAACACCCTTGGTCGTATTGCCCTCACCGATGGAAAACACGCTACTCTGAAAGACAAATTTCATGAGAACTGCGGTGTTGCCCTTGGTTTCGATGATCCGGTCGCTGCGGCAAAGTCCATCAGCGAATTCGCGAAGAAGAGCCAGCTGTTTGCCGTGCGGTGCGCCAGCCTCGACGGCAAGCCCATGACCGCCGAACAGGTGGCCGCGCTCGCCAAGCTGCCCGGCAAGGAGCAGCTCCTGGCGCAAATGCTGGGTACCTTCAATGCGGTTCCCACCAACTTCGTGTCGCTGTTCGCAAACATCCTTCGTGGTCTGCTCTACGCCCTCAAGGCTATTGAAGAGCAAAAAGGCAATGCTGCCGCTTAACCTTAGGCTTAGCAAAAAGTTACAAGTTCAGGAGAATTATCATGGCCGTTACCAAAGAAGAAGTTATTGAATTCATCTCCAATATGACCGTCCTCGACCTTTCCGAGTTCATCAAGGAGCTCGAAGAGAAGTTCGGCGTTTCCGCCGCCGCCCCCGCAGCCGCCATGGTCATGGCCGCCCCCGCCGGCGGTGACGCACCCGCCGCCGAGGAAAAGACCGAGTTCGACGTGGTCCTGAAGGAATGCGGCGCCAACAAGATCAACGTGATCAAGGTGGTCCGCGCCCTGACCAGCCTCGGCCTGAAGGAAGCCAAGGAGAAGGTCGACAGCTGCCCCGCCACCATCAAGGAAGGCGTTTCCAAGGAAGAGGCCGAGGATGCCAAGAAGCAGCTCACCGAGGCCGGCGCCGTCGTCGAGGTCAAGTAAGTACCTCTTGCAGCGTTTCTCCTGCGGGGCTTCGGCCCCGCTTTTTTTTCAAAAAACATCTCCATTTTCCCTTGCTTTTTTTCATATTTAAAGCTATTGCTAACAGTTCGAGGCATGGATGGAGCACTTCCTCTGACCATAGAGCAATCTTCGGGCACCCTGATATCCACCGATGAAATCGGCTTGAATACCTGTGCCCTTTTGTGTTTTGTGCTTCCGTGAATGCCGCGGCAAGGATTTTTTCCGGCTGAGGCATCCTTCGTCTGCGGACGACCCGCACCCCTTATCCGACTTGAGGTACGCATGCGCCAACTAACGAAACAGTTCGGCAAGATCAACGTTTCGGTACCGATTCCCCATCTCCTGAATCTCCAGATAGACTCGTATTCCAAATTTCTCCAGGAGGGCCTTTCCGCCGAGGAAAGGCGCAAGGATGTCGGTCTCGAAGGCGTGTTCAACTCCGTCTTCCCCATTGAGGACTTCAACAAGACGGCCAGTCTGGAATTCGTCGGCTACGAGATTCGCGACCCCAAGTACGATCAGGCCGAATGCATCTCGAAGGGGCTCACCTACGAAGCCCCCGTGTACATCAAGATATCTCTTTTCCTTTACGACACGGACGAGGCTGGAAGCAGAACCGTTCGCGAAATTAAGGAACAGGAGCTCTATTTCGGAACGCTCCCTCTCATGACCGAAAAGGGAACATTCATCGTCAACGGAACGGAACGCGTCATCGTCAATCAGCTGATGCGCTCGCCCGGCATCCTTTTCGAGCACGACGAAGGCAAAACCCATTCCAGCCACAAGCTTCTCTACTCCTGCCGCGTGATTCCCATGCGCGGCTCGTGGCTCGACTTCGATTTCGACCATAAGGACATCCTGTACGTCCGCATCGACCGTCGCCGCAAGATGCCCGCGACAACCCTTTTCAAGGCCATGGGCATGTCGCAGGCAGACATCCTCAATTATTTCTACAAGTTCGAAGAGTACGAACTCGCCGAAAACGGCCGGCTTCTCTGGAAGGTGGAGCGCGACTTCTTCCGCAAGGACGTCGCCTACGCCGACATCGCCAAGGACGACAAAGTCTTCGTTGCCGCCGGCAAGACGATCACCGCCGGAAAATGGCGCCAGATCTGCGAGTCGGGGCTTGAGTTCGTAGAGGTCCGCCCGGACACCCTTGAAGGCATGTTCCTCGCCGGGGACGTGACAGATCCCAACACGGGCGAAGTCATCGCCGAGGCCGCCGACGAGATTACCGCCGGCATGCTCGAACGCATACGCGAAGCCGGCATCAAAACCCTTTCCGTCCTCCACACGCGCGGCACGGACACTTCCTCCTCCATACGCGACACGCTCGTCCTCGACCGCACGGCCGACAAGCAGAAGGCGCAGGAGGAAATCTACCGCCGCCTACGCCCCTCATCCCCGCCGACCCCCGAGATCGCGGAGAGCTTCTTCAACAACCTTTTCCGCAGCCACGACTACTACGACCTTTCGCCCGTCGGACGCTACAAGCTCGACCAGCGCCTCGGCCTTTCCCCCGATGAAGAGGTCACGGACAACGACGGAAAGAGGAAACCCCGCAGGGAAGTCCGCACCCTGCTCGACGAAGACATCCTGACCGCCATAAAGACCCTGGTCGACCTCAAGGACCGCCATGGCCCCGCCGACGACATCGACCATCTCGGCAACCGCCGCGTCCGCCTCGTCGGTGAGCTCGTCGAAAACCAGTACCGCATCGGTCTCGTCCGCATGGAGCGCGCCATCAAGGAGCGCATGAGCCTGCAGGAAGTCTCGACCTTCATGCCCCACGACCTCATCAATCCGAAGCCGGTCGCAGCGGTGCTCAAGGAATTCTTCGGCACGTCGCAGCTGTCCCAGTTCATGGACCAGACGAACGCGCTTTCCGAGGTCACCCACAAGCGCCGTCTCTCGGCCCTGGGGCCGGGCGGCCTCACGCGCGAGCGCGCCGGCTTCGAAGTGCGCGACGTCCATACTTCCCACTACGGCCGCATCTGCCCCATCGGGACGCCCGAAGGCCCGAACATCGGCCTTATCGTTTCGCTCACGACCTTCGCCAAGGTGAACGACTACGGCTTCATCGAGACCCCCTACCGCGTCGTGCGGAACAACAGGCTCACCGACGAGATCGTGCAGCTTGACGCATCCAGCGAAACCGCGAACCACGTCGTCGCCCAGGCGGACGTGAAGGTCGACAAGGACGGCAATCTCCTCGACGAATTCGTCACCGTCCGCGTCAAAGGCGAGGTCGAAACGCGCCCGCGCGAGGAAGTCTCGCTCATGGACATCTCGCCGAGCCAGATGGTATCCATCTCGGCCGCGCTCATTCCCTTCCTTGAGCATGACGACGCCAACCGCGCCCTCATGGGCTCGAACATGCAGCGGCAGGCCGTTCCGCTTCTGCGCTCCGAAAAGCCGCTCGTCGGCACCGGCATGGAGGTCGACGTCGCCCGCGACTCCGGCGCATGCATCGTCGCCCCCGCCGACGGCGTCGTGCAGTACGCCGACGCCGACCGCGTCATCGTCGCCTACGAAGGCGGCATCTTCGCCAAATCCGGCGGGGTGCGGGCCTACGACCTCCTGAAGTTCCACAAGTCGAACCAGAACACCTGCTTCGGCCAGAAGCCCACCTGCTATCCCGGCCAGGCGGTCAGGAAAGGGCAGATCCTCGCGGACGGCCCGGGAATTGACGAGGGGGTCCTCGCCCTCGGCAAGAACCTCGTCGTGGCATTCATGCCCTGGTGTGGCTACAACTACGAAGACTCCATTCTGATCTCAGAAAAGATTGTTCGCGACGACGTCTTCACATCCATCCACATCGAGGAGTTCGAGGTCGCCGCGCGCGACACAAAACTCGGCCCCGAGGAAATCACCTGCGACATCCCGAACGTCGGCGAGGACATACTCCGCAACCTTGACGAAAGCGGCATCATCCGCATCGGCGCCGCGGTCAAGCCCGACGACATCCTCGTCGGCAAGATCACGCCCAAGGGCGAGACGCAGCTGACCCCCGAAGAGAAGCTCCTCAGGGCAATCTTCGGCGAGAAGGCGCGCGACGTGAAAAACACCTCCCTCAAGGTTCCCCCGGGAGTCGAAGGAACTGTCATCGACGTCAAGGTCTTCAACCGACGCTCCGGCGAGAAGGATGACCGCACGCTCGCCATCGAACAGCACGAGATCGGCATCCTCGACCAGAAGGAAGCCGACCACATGCGCGCCCTCGGCGAAAGCGTCCGCAGTCGCCTGTCTGACAAGGTGTTCGGCAAGCAGATCGCCCTCTCCGTAACCGGAAAGCGCAAGGGCGAAGTGCTCGTCGAGGCCGGGACCGCCCTTTCCGAGGAAGATCTCGCCGTCATCCCCGTCAAGAAGCTCGCCGGGCTCTTCAAGAGCCGCGAGGTGAACGACTCCGTGGCCGAGGTCATCGCCGCCTACGACCGCGAGGTCGAATACCTGAAGAACATCTACGACTCAAAGCGCGAAAAGGTCACCGAGGGCGATGACCTGCCCCCCGGCGTCATCAAGATGGTCAAGGTCCACGTCGCCATCAAGCGCAAGCTCTCGGTCGGCGACAAGATGGCCGGCCGGCACGGCAACAAGGGCGTCGTCTCGCGCATCCTGCCCGAGGAGGACATGCCCTTCTTCGCCGACGGCCGCCCCGTGGACATCGTCCTCAACCCTCTGGGCGTTCCCTCGCGAATGAACATCGGGCAGATCATGGAGACTCACCTCGGCTGGGGCGCGAAGGAACTCGGCCGCCAGCTGGCGGAGCTCGTCGATTCCGGCGCGGCCCTTCAGACAGTGCGTGACGACGTCAAGGCCATCTTCGCCTCCGAGGAGATCAGCAGGCTCGTCGACGACATGGACGACGAGGAATTCGTCGCCTCCGTCAAAAAGCTGCGCAAGGGCATCGTGACGAAGACCCCTGTCTTCGACAGCGCGACGGAAGATGAGATCTGGGGCTGGATGGACAAGGCCGGCCTCGCCAACGACGGCAAGACGGTTCTCTACGACGGCCGCACCGGCATCCCCTTCAAGAACCGCATCACGACCGGCGTCATGTACATGCTGAAGCTGCACCATCTCGTCGATGAAAAGATTCACGCCCGCTCGACCGGCCCCTACTCCCTCGTCACGCAGCAGCCTCTGGGCGGCAAGGCCCAGTTCGGCGGCCAGCGCCTCGGCGAAATGGAGGTCTGGGCTCTCGAAGCCTACGGCGCGGCCTATCTCCTGCAGGAGTTCCTCACCGTCAAGTCCGACGACGTGACGGGCCGCGTGAAGATGTACGAGAAGATCGTGAAGGGCGACAACTTCCTCGAAGCGGGCCTTCCCGAATCCTTCAACGTTCTCGTCAAGGAGCTCATGAGCCTCGGGCTCAACGTCACCCTGCATCAGGAAGAAGGCAGGAAGCTCCCCCGCCGTTCCGGCGCGCGGGAGAATGAAGAGAACGCCTAGGCCGCGCGTTTCGGCATATTGTCAACAGCTCTAACGAGTTTTACATACGGGACGGTACTATGAGTTTGGACGACCTTTTCACAGCCCGCGGAATGTCTTCGAACGTGTCGAACATCCGCAACCTCACGGCTATCCAGATATCCCTCGCCTCGCCCGAGGTCATTCGGGAATGGTCCA
>JAILMX010000149.1 GCA_024692205.1 Desulfovibrio sp.
TTAAAAATGGCTACGGAAAACAGGGCGAAAAATTTTCTGTTTTTTCGCGGACGGTCAGTATGCATAAGAGGAAAGAGGCGAGAGCGCCCCGCGGAACGAAACAGCCATCAGGAGAAAGCAATGTCGCAGACGCAATTCTCGACTATCACGGGACCGACCCTGCGTGGGCCGGAAGAAAACAACGACTGCAGTGTTTTTGCCTTCCGCTTTAACAGCTTCACCGGCATCAAGACTCTCGTCATCCATTTCAAAAAGACACCCGGCACAGACTCGCGCATAACGACCAGGTACTCCCGGAAAACTATCCCGTCGCCGATTCGTTCAACAAGACGATCATCAATAACATCAAGAATAATATCGTCCTCAACGGCTCCCTGCAGACAGCCGTGGAAGGAAATACGGCAGGAGAGTTGGTCTTTCCGTAAAGGAAGTCATCGGCGAAAACCATATCAGCAGGCTTGCAGGCAAACTCAGGAGGAAAGACCATTCTCATACGGAGTTTCGGTTTTTTTGCCGTAGTGAACAAGGGCTCGAGCGGTTGGCGTTGCCAAGTGAAAAGCCGTGAGCTATAATAGTTGGTGTCATTTCCGATCACTTTCTTATCCAAAACGCATTTTTATGATTGCTGGTATATTTGCTGGTAAGTGACTTCTTCAGAGATTGATTCCGTCAAATGATTTCAAGGAGATGGCCTTAATTTTAGCGGACAGCTAGTCCGTGCCTTTTGGCATAGGAATCTCAATTTGGCACCACTGGATGACATACTCGCGGCGTTGAACGGGCCCGCAGCGCAAAGTTCCATCTGCCTAGCGCGCAGCGGCATCGCCACCCGTTGCCGGATCGCCGAGGCGGCCGCCGTAGGTGGCTGTTCCTCCCTTATCGTCTGCGCCGACGCAAACGAGATCGCGGCTGCGCGGGCGCTTCTTATTCTGCAAAGCGGCGCTTCAGCGTCGGCAATCCCGCACAGCATGCCGATCTGGCGGCAGCCCTGCCTTGTTTTGCCGCCGATTCTTCGGCGCTCGTCGCGCGAGACCCTCGCGAACTGCATGGCCGTCTTTTACGCGTTGAGACAACCGGGCGCTCATTGCTTGGTAGCGAGCGCTGAAAGCCTCAACCTGCGTCAAATTCCCCTTGATTTTTTTGATGAGCGCACCTTCGATCTGCAGGCCGGCATGGATTTCGCCCAGGAACTTATTCTTGAGCAGGCGCTTGAGTGGGGCTATGAGCGGGTACCCATGGTGGCCCGCCCCGGCGACATGGCCTTGCGCGGTGACATACTAGATATTTTTCTTCCTGGGTATTCAAAGCCCGTTCGGCTTGAGTTCTTCGGCGACACGCTGGAGGAGATCCGCCTTTTCGATGCTGAGACACAGCGTTCCCTGCAAGGTCTGGATGAGGTGACCGTCCTGCCGGTCCTGCCCGTAACGCTCTCATCGAAGGATGTCGAAACGGGGCGCTCCCACGTAGAGCGCCTGATGGCTGAAGGCCGCCTTTCGGAAAATGAGGCTTATTCCCTTTCTAAGGCTTTGGACGCCCGTTGCACCCGCGGAATTCTTCCCGGTGTCTTTTACGAGAGGGCAACATGTCTTGAGGAATGGTTTTCGCGCGAAGCTCTCTGGCTGCTGCCGGGGAGGGCGGACAGTGAGGAAGCCCTGCGCGAGGACTGGCTATACCTGAAGTCTTTTTTGGAGGATGAGGCCGCCGCATTGCCGCAGCCGGCCGCACTCGCCCTGCGCAGCCAATCCCTGCCCCAACCGTGGCAGGGGCGGCCGTGCATCATGGCCGAACCCTTGGTGCTTGGCGTCGAGCATCATGGCAGGGACTTGCACGAACGCCCGCTTCATTCCTTCGATGACCTTTTTCCCGTGCCGGGGGCGCAAGACAGGCCGTGGCAGCACCTTTCCAAAGCCCTTGCTGCGTGGCAGACGGAGCGGCGCCAGGTCATCCTGAGCTTTTCCTCCGAGCGGGGGCGCAGAAAGTTCCTAGAGCTCGCGGCGCAGGACGGCATCCGCCCCCGGGAGCGCTATGCCCTAGATGAACATGGCCTTTTCGCCCTGGTGTCGCCTTTCCGCTCAGGCATTGATCTTGTCTGGGATAACAGCCTCATACTGGGTGAGGACATCCTGTACCCGAAGGCGCAGAAAGCGCCACGATCCCCCTCCCGCGCCTTCAAGGGCTTGGATTCTTTCGACAGTCTGAAGGAAGGAGACCTGCTCGTCCATCGAGATTACGGCATAGGGCGCTTCGCCGGTCTCCATCACCTTTCTTTGACGAATGTCGCGAACGATTTTCTCCTTATCGAGTATTCGGGAAACGACAAACTTTACGTTCCGGCGGACAGGCTTTCCCTCATCCAGCGTTTCAAGGGGGCGGAAGGCTTTGAGCCCGCCCTTGACAGACTGGGGGGCACGGGGTGGTCAACCGGCAGAGAGAAAGCGAAAAAGGCGATAGAGAAGATCGCGGCGGATCTGGTTGAAATGTACGCCTACCGCAAGGTGGCCAAGGGCTTTCGCTACATGCCAGTGAGCGATCTGTACCACGAATTTGAGGCGACCTTCGGCTTCGATGAGACTCCGGATCAGGCAAAGGCCATACAGGACGTGCTGGACGATATGGAGAAGCCCCAGCCCATGGACAGGCTTGTCTGTGGCGATGTCGGTTTTGGCAAGACAGAGGTAGCCCTTAGGGCCGCCTTCCGAGCGGCATCTGAGAGCCGTCAGACCGTCATACTCTGTCCGACGACAGTACTTGCGGAACAGCATTACCAATCTTTTCGTGCACGTCTCGCCGGTTTTCCTGTGACGGTGGGGCTTCTGAGCCGTTTCGTGCCGAAGGCCCGCCAGAAGGAAGTTCTGGCGCAGGCCGCCAAGGGACAGATAGACATTCTTGTCGGGACGCACCGTCTGCTTTCAAAAGACGTTTCGCTCCCGAATCTTTCGCTTCTCATCCTCGACGAGGAACAGCACTTCGGCGTGCGCCACAAGGAAAGGCTCAAGGCTCTGAAGAAAAACGTTGATGTTCTTACGCTGACTGCCACGCCCATTCCCCGCACGTTGCAGCTTTCCATGTCGGGGATACGGGATCTTTCGCTTATCGAGACAGCCCCGCAGGACAGAAAACCCGTTGCGACGGCCGTTCTTCAACGAAACGACGCGACGCTTAAAAGCGTAATCGAAAGAGAGCTTGCGCGTAAGGGGCAGATCTTTTGGGTTTACAACAGGGTTCAGGGCCTTGCGCGCGTCGCCGACTACGTGCGGCGGCTTGTTCCCGAAGCACGCATCGGCATGGCGCATGGGCAACTTACCGAGACGGAGCTTGAAGACACCATGCACAAATTCTGGCATGGGGACTTGGATGTTTTGGTGTGCACGTCGATAGTGGAATCCGGTCTTGATTTTCCACGGGCCAACACGCTTGTGGTTGATCAGGCTCAAATGTTCGGTCTGGGCCAGCTGTACCAACTTAGGGGGCGCGTGGGGCGAAGCGACGAGCAGGCGTATGCGATCTTCATCGTGCCCGACTGTGAGCGGCTTTCGCCGATAGCAGAGGAACGCCTACGCATCATTATGGACATGGATTACCTTGGTGCCGGTTTCCAGCTCGCCATGGAGGATCTTCGTCTTCGCGGCGCCGGCAACATCCTCGGCGAGGTGCAGAGCGGGCATATGAGCCGCGTGGGGCTGGATCTGTATCTTGAGATGCTGGAGCAGGCCGTCGCCCGACTCAAGGGCATGCCGGAGACGGCCCCTGCGGAGACTGAGCTCAACCTCGGTCTGCCTGCCCACATACCGCAAACGTACATTGATGACGGCAAGCTGCGCCTCAACTACTACAAGGCCCTCACTTCGGCTGCGGACGGGCCTGCCCGTGAAGCCATATCACTTGAGATGCGCGACAGGTTCGGCACTTTGCCGCCTGAATTTGACAATTTCATGGCCGTGCTGGATTTCAAGCAATTCGCGGCGTCCTTGCAGATTCAGCGTGCTGACATCTACCAAGATCACATCAGCCTTTCGTGGGCAGACGGACAGACAGCCGTGCAGCCGGAGAAGCTCATTGCCCTGATTCACAGCGTGCCCGGCGCGAAAGTCCATCCCCCGGCGGGGTTGACGTTGCCCCTTGCGGAGGATGTGCCTTTTTCCCGTGCGCTGGCCGCCGTGCAGGAGGCTCTCGGCACTGCCCGCACGGGGAAGTGAGGGGACGATCCTGTTGAGTGCACTTCTGAGATTGCATCTCCTGCCATTTTACGGTAGGCAAGCACAGAGTTCCATCTTGCTGAGGAGGAAAAACGTGTTCAGAATCCTTATTGTGTTTCTCATGACGGCTTTGTTCAGTGTCTGCGATATACAGGCCGCACAGTTGAACAAGGTCGCCGCCGTCGTGAACGGACAGGTCATCACCATGTTTGATTTGCAGAAACAGGCTCTGCCAGAATTTGCAAGGGCTCGCGTCAACCCCGGCGACCCTAAGCAGGCGAAGGCTTCGGGCGTGATTTTTCGCAAGGTTCTCGACGGCATGATTATGGACATCCTTATTCAGCAGGAGGCGAAACGTCTCAAGCTGACAGTCTCCCCTTCGGAACTGGATGCTCGAATCGCCGAGATAATGAAGGAGCGTCATCTCACGAAGCAGCAGTTTGAGGCCCAGCTCGCACGCGAAAATCTCTCCGTCGCCGAATTGCGCAAGAGCATGGAGATGAGCCTCCTGCGTCAGCGGGTGATGGGGGTCGAAGTAGCCCGTCGCGTCGTGGTGACCCCTGAGGAAATCAAGGCTTACTATGACCAGCATAAGGGCGAGATATACACGCGAGAAGGCCTGCATGTTGGGTTGCTCGTCTACCATCCCAAAGCCGACGCCAAGGCGATTTCCGCTCAGATCAAATCTGGGGCGCTTTCTTTTGCCGCGGCGTGCGCCAAATATTCCATCATCCCCGAAAAGGACAGGGGGGCCGACATAGGACCCGCCAACAAGCCTTACCATCCTGAGATGGAGGCCCGGCTCGCCAAGATGAAGCCTGGCGACGTAAGCGACATTTTCATGATGCAGAAATTCAGGGCGCAGCTGCATCTTTTCCGCCCCGGGGGGGGCGACAACAAACCTCTTACTTTTGAAGAGGCTAAGCCCATCATCGACGGCATTCTGAGGACCCCGAAAGCCGAGGAACGTTTCAAGGATTACAGCGAGCAGCTTCGTAAAAAGGCCATCATCGACATCCGACTGTAACGAGAGCGTATCATCATGACCTTTGAGGAATTTGGAGCGACCCTCCGAGAAGAGCGCGAAAAACGCGCTCTGAACATTGAGGATGCTGCGGGGCACCTGAAGATTGGTGCGCGTATACTGCGAGCCATAGAAGAGGGGGATATGGCATCCCTTCCCCATCTGGCGTATGTGCGCGGCTTCGTCCGCGCATATGCGGGCTATCTCGGTATGTCGGAAGATGAAATTGAGGCCGGCGTGGAATGTCTGGGCACTGCCCGGCAGACAATGTCGCAGCCCCTGCAGGAGGAGATTGATATTCGGACGGCCCCTGTCGCAGGGAAGGGCAGAGCCCTCGCAGTTGTGGCTGTGATAATGATTGCAGTCGGCCTCTACGTTGCATGGCAGAAGGGGCTGCTGTACCTGCCCGTCTCTCTGCAGGAAATCGTCGTTTCCGCGCCCGATGCTCAGGATGAATCGGTGAAGCCGCAGCAGAAAACCTATCCCGTGCCGGTCAGCAGCCTGAATAATACGCCGATGCCGACGGCGCCGCAGCAGGCGGGTGATACGAAAAAGGAGACTCCTGCCCCGCAGCCCCCGACCGGAAACGGGGCGAAGCCCGATGCGTCGCCTGTCGCCAACACCGTCCCAGCCCTGGGGGGCGGGGGGGGCGTCAAGGAAGAATCCGCCGACGTGAACAAGGGGGTGCACAAGGTCATCATCGTGGCGACGGAAGAATGCTGGGTCCATTCAAACGCCGACAGCACGGATACCCGGCAATTCTCACTGCACAAAGGGGATACCTTCGCGCTCACTTTCAAAGATAAGCTTGAGTTGCGTCTGGGCAACGCTGGCGGCGTGCTGCTGCGCTACGATGGGAAGGACCTGCCTGTCCAGGGCCGTTCTGGTCAGGTGAAGAACATCGTTTTTCCCCTAGCGGCGCAATGAGGCGTGAATGGGCCGACCAGGGCGTGATCCTGCGAATCGGCCATTTTCGGGACAATGATCTCTGGTTGAAACTGCTTTTTCGAACTAAGGGCATGGTGACCGCCTTTGCGTTCGGGGCGAGTCGGAGCCGACGGCGTTTTTGTGGTTGCCTCGATGTATTCAACACCATACAATGCCGTGTAGTTACCTCCGGGCGAGGAGATTTTCTCAATCTTCAGGAGGCAACCTTGCTCTCCGGGCCTCAGGCTCTCAGGAAGAACTGGCAACGTATGGGAATGGCGGCGAACTGCCTGCGCTTTCTGGAAGCTATCGGCGTCAGCGGTGAGAATGCCGGCGAAACGTTCTCTCTGCTTGAGGATGTGCGGCAGACCATGGAAGGAGCGGGAGCCGTGTCCGCCTTGTTCCCGATTTTTTTTCGCCTGCGGGTGGCGTGTATGCAGGGCTACGCTCCCGGGCTTGAAAATTGCTACATCTGCGGAGCTCCGCCGAGGTCAGGGGAGTTGTCTTTCTTTCAGGTGGACGATGGGCAACGTGTCTGCTTCGCCTGCCGTGACTCTTCGGCAGTTCGGTCTAGATATCAGGTGGTTCTGCCGTATGGGGCGTTGACGTATCTGAATACGATCTCCCATACCGCGCCGTCAGCGTGGCCGCCGGCACCGGAATTCGGCGGGGACAGGCGCGCCTGTGTGCGCGCCATCGACGGCTTCATTCAGTACCATCTCGGTCTTGTCTGGGAAAACGGTTATTTTCGCCGCGCTTGACAGTGCATCACGGCATGACGCCAAGAAACTTGCAAAGGATGCTATATGTATTTTCAGGATGTTATTCTCACTCTCCAGCATTACTGGGCCGAACAGGGATGTGTGATAGAGGAACCTTCCGGCGTTGAATGCGGCGCAGGAACGTTCAATCCAAGCACCTTTCTGCGCGTCATCGGGCCAGAACCGTGGCGCGTCGCTTACGTGGAACCTTGCCGCCGCCCCACAGACGGCCGCTACGGCGAGAACCCCAACCGTTTGCAGCGTTACTTTCAGTTCCAGGTGATCCTAAAGCCGTCCCCGGATGATGTGCAGGATTTGTACCTCAAGAGTCTTGAAGCGCTGACTCTGAAAACGTCGGGCCATGACATACGCTTTGTGGAAGATGACTGGGAATCTCCGACTCTCGGCGCATGGGGCCTTGGATGGGAGGTCTGGCTGAATGGCATGGAAGTCAGTCAGTTCACGTACTTTCAACAGGTGGGCGGATTGGACCTCTCCCCTGTCAGCGTAGAGCTCACCTACGGGCTTGAGCGTCTCGCCATGTACCTGCAGGGGGTCGAATCCGTCTATGAACTCAAGTGGAACAAGACCGTGACCTACGGAGACATCTACCACCAAAACGAGGTGGAGCAGTCAAAGTACAACTTTGAGGCGAGCAACGCCGACATGCTTCTGCGTCAGTTCAACGAGTACGAGGCGGAATCGAAGCGCCTTCAAGAGGAATCACTACCCTGGCCGGCCTATGACTACTGCCTCAAGTGCTCGCATACGTTCAATCTGCTGGATGCCCGCGGGGCCATATCCATCACCGAAAGAAACGGTTACATCGGCCGAGTGCGCGCCTTGGCAGGCGGCGTGGCGAAGCTGTACGCGGCGCAGCGCGAGGAAATGGGCTATCCCATGTTGAAGAAAGACGGAGATGTGAGGTAAAACAATGAGCACCTTTGTACTTGAGATAGGCAGCGAAGAACTTCCATCTCGTTTCTTGCCCCTTGAGCGCGCCGAGCTACAGGAACGCTTCGCGCAGGCGCTTGATGAGAACATGCTCGCGCACGGTGGTATCCGGGTGTTCACAACGCCACGTAGAGCCGTCGTTATCATCGACAACCTCGCGGCCGTGCAGAGCGAAAAAGAAGAGATTGTTTCAGGTCCGCCGATACGCGTGGCGTATACCGACGGAAAACCTACCAAGGCACTTGAAGGCTTCGCACGCACACAGGGCGTCGCTCTTTCGGATGTCTTTACGCTTAAGACCGACAAGGGCCAGTACGTCGCGGTGAAAAAGACTCTTGGAGGCCTGACTGCCGGCGAACTGCTTGCGACGATATGCCCGACAGTCATCATGGCTCTACCCTTTGCCAAACGTATGCGATGGGGGGCTTATTCTCTAGCCTATGCGCGGCCTCTGCATTGGCTTCTCGCCTTGCTTGACGGGGAGGTCGTTCCCTTTTCCGTTGGCCCGGTTGCGTCGGGGAGGAAAACCTACGGTCACCGTGTGCATGGGCGTGGCCCTTTCGTTGTGGACGATGCCACAGCCTATTCGAGCATCCTCAGCGAAAAATGCGGCGTCATGCTGGATCAGGCCGAACGCCGTGCGGTGATCGTGCGCGAAGGGGATAAGCTCGCTGCAGCCGTGAGGGGAAAGATCATCTGGAACGAGCCCCTCTTGGAAGAAGTGGAAGGGCTTGTCGAGCACCCGCTGCCGCTCTTGGGAATCTTCGATTCCTCCTACCTTGAAGTGCCGCAGGAAGTCTTGCTGACGAGCATGGAGAGTCATCAGAAGAGTTTCGGCGTCATCGGCGACGATGGCAAGCTGAAGCCGTATTTCCTTACGGTTTCGAATATCACCCCCGACGACATCGAGGTGGTCCGTCACGGCTGGGAGCGCGTTCTGCACGCACGTCTTGAGGATGCGCGCTTCTTCTGGCGTGCCGATTTGCATGAAGAGTTCAACACATGGCTGAAGAAACTTGATTCGGTTATTTTTATCGGCGGTCTTGGCACGATGGGCGACAAGACACGCCGCCTGGAGCAACTGTGCCGCTGGCTTGCGGAACAATGCAATCACGGGGATTCCGATCTCGCCGTCGATGCCGCGCGCGCCGGCCGTCTCTCGAAGGCTGATCTTGTAACTGGTCTTGTCGGTGAATTCGACACGCTGCAGGGTGTCATGGGCGGCATATATGCTGAGCATAAGAACGAACCCCAGACCGTTTCTGCCGCCCTGAAGGAACAGTATCTGCCCGCAGGGCCCGATACCCCCGTACCGTCGACCCTTGTCGGGGCCATCCTTTCCATTGCCGACAAGGCCGACACCCTCGTCGGCTGTTTCGGCCTCGACCGGATACCGACCGGTGCGGCCGACCCCAACGGCCTACGCCGTTGTGCTTTGGGCATCATACGAATCCTGACTGAATTCAAGCTCAGCGTGGATGTGCGTGCGCTTTTCGCCCGTGCGCTTGAACTGTACGGAAAGCGCGAATGGAAACTCGACACTGAAGTCGCGCTGGACAAGTTGACGGAGTTCTTTGCTGGTCGTCTAAACCACCATCTGCAGGCCGACGGCCACAATGTGCTTTCCGTCGACGCGGTCTTACGCGTCGGCGTGAACGATGTGCCCGATGCCCTTATGCGCCTAGCCGCGCTGGAGGATTTTCAGAAGAGTGAGGACTACGCCACATCTGTGCAAACCCTGAAGCGCGTGAGCAACATCTCTCAGAAGCAGGCGAAAAAAGAGGCGATTCCCGAGCAATGGGATACGGCTTTGCTTGCCGAGACCGCCGAAAAGAAATTTTCAGACGTGCTCGGGGCTCTTCTACCCGAACTCGATCGGGATTTGACGGCGAGGAAATATGCCGGCGTCTTGGCCGCGCTGAAAAAGGTGCGGCCTGAGGTGGACGCTTTCTTCGACAATGTCATGGTTATGTGCGAAGATCCAAACGTCAGGCGCAACCGTCTTGCCATGTTGTGTTCGCTTGCGGCGCGTTTTTCCGTCTTGGCGGACTTCTCCGTGCTTCAGATCTAGCGGGTAGGGGCGGTTTGGGAAAATCTGGAGGATCCACTTGACAACAGGCGGCATTGGCTGTAATTAACTTCTCTCGCATGTTGTTTTTCATCCAGTTTGCACTGGAACAAATATCGGAGGAATCCCGTGGCTAATCATAAATCCGCTCTCAAGCGTCACAAGCAGAGCCTTCTTCGCGCTGCTCGTAACCGCTCTAACCGTACCCGTATTAAGAATGCCGTCAAGGCCGTGCGCGCCGCTATGAGCGCCGATAATTTAGCGTCCGCTCAGAGCAACTTGGCCCTCGCAACATCAGTTCTGGCCAAGGCTGCGACGAAGGGCGCCATCCACTGGAAGAAGGCCGCCCGCAAGGTCTCTCGTCTTGCCAAGGCCGTCAACGCCATCGCGAAAGACTAAGAGAGATCTTTGAAAAAGATTGACAAAATTTGAGATAACGATACACTAAAAAAATCAAGCGCCCGTGGCCCAGCTGGATAGAGCAACAGGCTACGAACCTGTAGGTCGGGAGTTCGAATCTCTCCGGGCGCACCAATAAAAACAAGCCCTTACGGAAAAATCTCCGTAAGGGCTTTAATCTTTTCCACCCGTATTTCCACCCTCTGGGAGAGGCGGGGGGGAATCGCCTAAAGCTCAGAAATTTTTTTCAGGCGGCCATCTACAACCATCTTTTCAAGTGAAATCTTTCCGGCCTTGAAAAGCTCAAAGCGCGTCTTGCCAAGAATCGACCGCACGAAAGCAGGGTCTTCCCGTAGCTGGCGCTTGAGCCATTGCGAGTAATTTTCGGTAGTATGCTCCACACTGCCCACCTTGTATTTTGTTGAGGTGGAGCCATCCCGATGATGTACCGTGCTTTCGTCATGCTTCACGGCAGGGCGGGGCGGTATGCCGTTTCGCGTTGTCTGCTCAATATCCCATTTCAAATAGCCCTCAGTGTCCCCGTCGTATAATCGGTGTTCGGGTTTGTCGGGGTGGAATTTTGGGGGGGAATGGTGCGGGATATAGACGCACCGGCAATTCACATGCTGGGGGAGTGATGGTCTAGGCTTGCCATGCGGGAAATACTTCCCATCATACGCCCCGCATATCGGGCATGTACGCCCGTCCAGCGTTGCCAGGTATTCCCAGCCGTGCACCCCGCCTAAACTCTCAAAAGCCGCCTCACTCGCGTAGTTTGACGCCGAAAGCAGGAAAGTTCGGGCAAGGGCATACAGTTTCGGCACAGTTCCCGAAATCCCGTTTTCTCGTAGATGATTCGCGGCTTGCTGGGCACTGTGCCCCAGCACCAAAGATTCACGCCCCGCAATCACAATCTTGTCGGCTGTAGCCGTGCTCATTTTCTGCAACCATTCATTGATAAGCAAGCCTTCAATAGTCTGAGTAGTTATCCAATCTTCAAGCATTGTCGGCGTGACGTATGACGCGCCCCCACCAATAGCAATTTTGCCAGTAGAAATTGACTCTGCGAGAGCCGCCGCGCCTTCCATAACATCAAACGCGGCATCTTCCACAGGTGGGCGCATTGCCTCAAAAGTTCCCTCTAAGAGGGCTTCCACATTGACGCGCTGGGCTTTCAGATAGGCATACTTTCGCTTGTAGACTTCTTTATCCCATTTCTCAGTCATGAGATACGTTGCTTGCAGTTTTGCCGTCTGAGCAATTATTTCCCCCAGCACGCCCTCAAGAGTTCGGCGCATTTCGTCGGCAAGGGAATTGCCGCGCGCCTCTACCCTGTGAGCAAATTTGAAAATCTTATCCTGAATTGTGTTCATACTCCACCCCTCTTTTGCAATCGATTGCAAAACAGAAAGGGGCAAAGGCTTTTGCCTCTACCCCTCATTTTCGGAGTCTGTTTGCTCCGGGTTCGCCTTTTCGCGGAAGGATGGCCGCAAGCCGTGCAAAAACTGCATCAGGCGATACCATTAAGCTTTTCTGCGGGTGGTATGAATACCCGCAACTCAGCGTGACCCCGTTGACAGTGGCCGAACCGTCAACGCAGCCGGAGAGGGAAATACTATTACGCGGCCTTGCTCAGACGCGCCGCCGCCTTCGGATGGAAAATAGCGATTCCGCAAATCCATTCTATGAGCGTCTCGTACTGAGTCTGCTTCAAGCCAAGGTCGATAACCTCAAGGGGGGCCGCCTGTAGGCCGGAAACGTACTCTTGCGCACCCATGCGCACGGCGTAGATTTCGCCATCTGCAAGAATCGGGTTCCCGTCCTTGTCAGTCTCAATCACGCCTATCGGGATGCCCGCGTACGCTTCAACCTGCCTGCCGAAAACATCGGAGACGGTTTCAGTCGCCTGATTCGCGGCGCGCATAAGGGCATTCAATGCGCGGCGGGTGGCCTTATTCATGAAAAGCACAGTCGGCGAACCGATAACGGCGTCGATGAGTTCGTCTACGTCAGCAAGCGTAAAGCTTGTGCTGTACGTAAGCGCCTGAGCCCCGGTCAACCTGTTTGCAAGCCCGTCAAATTCCGTGCTGTGCGTTTCATTGTCGCCATTGAAGAAAGTTGCAGTGAACGTCAGGGCGGCGGCCTTGGCTTTCATACTGTCGTGAACGGCGCGAATATCGTTCACGTTGCCCTGTGTCTTGACTATGGCACGGTCAACGCTGGAGACGCCGCCAAGAATAAAAAGCCGTTCCGTAACGGGATTCACTACGCCGGTTGATTCCGTGTACTGCGCATTGTAATCACGGAACGCAATGCCGGGGAGTGTCTGCTCTTGATTGTAGCTGTACGCGTTGCCGTTCACTGTCAGGAAAGGCAAGTGTTCGAGTACGGGGGAAGTGCGGACGAAAGTTTCGACTACGCCACGCTGCAAGGGGTTCTGTATGAGCTTTGATGCTTCAGCAAGTGTAAGCATGATGTTTCTCCTCTTATGTAAGTGAATATTAAGCTTTTCTTAGTTCGCCGTCAAATGCTTTCGCTGATTCTCCGGGAACAACATCAAGCCAGATTGAAATTAGTGCATAGATAGGCGGCAAGAAATCAAGTATAGGTGCATCATCTGCATATGTGATGCTTATTTCCGTGCTTTCATCTTGCAACGTATCCACCTTTGCCCCTGTACGCTTTTCCGTTTTTGACTTGATTTTACCGCCGCGTTCAAGCGGCTTGAACAAGTCAGTTCCCGCGAAAATCAGTGAAGCAAGCTCCATTTGAGCGATAACTACAGTTGAAGGGATTGTATTTTCTGGCAACATCCCATCGCCAAAAGGCAAGGGCACATTTACGCGCGGCCATGCCGTCACCCTTTGCCAGTCTGGAAGTTGCCCTTTCCATTTCAGCGTATTCAGGAAATCGAAAGCCCTCA
>JAILMX010000226.1 GCA_024692205.1 Desulfovibrio sp.
CGTCGACGCCATCAAGAACGGGTGGTACACCGTAAAAGACATTCCCGCGGACGTCTCCCCCGACCGTTTGATGGAGATATTCATGACATCCATCAAGGAAAAGAACTATTCCCTCTATGAGAACTGCATCGACCCGGAACGCCAGAAAACCGAAATTGCGAAGGATCTTCTGCGCTACCACTGGGATCTGCACCAGGAGCGCTTTCACGGGGAATACGTTCACGCGACCTTCGGCAAGCCGAAGATCAGCGTTCTCAAGGGCTTTGACGACAAAAACGAACTCGAAAACTTCTTCCTGGACGAAAAGCAGAAAGAGGCTCTCGCCAAGAGAAGCGGCGTAAAAATCGAGGAGGCCGTCGTCGAGAGCCGCGCCTTCGACGAAAAGGGCAAGCAGATCGGCAGCCCCCATGAGCACAGGCTCATCAGGAAAGACGGCGGCCGCTGGTATGTCAAAGACTACGAACCGAGATTCTGACGTGAAGTGAAGGAGTGGATGGCATGACCATTACCCTGAAAAGAATGCTGTGCTGCCTCGCGCTGGGCGCCCTGTTTCTGACTTCCGCGGCGCAGGCCGAACCCCAGAAACGCGGCCCCGTCGGCCATCTAGCCGCCGGTGAGAACGAGGAAATGGACAAGGATTCCTATGTTCTCACGCTCAAATCGGCGCACGCCTGCATAGACGCCATCGTGCGGGCCACGCAGGCCGCCATAAGCGCCGAGGCCTTTCACGACTGCACCCGCACCGCCGAGCTCGAAACGTTCAGAAAGTTCCTTCTGGACAAGCCCTTCAAGGAATACGGCTACGGGCTGGCCATCGCCGGCGGCAACGAGCCCTACAGAGAGGAAATAACGCAGATCTTTCTCATGCTGCGCCATCTCGGGGCGGATTTCTACACGCCCATGTTCCGCCTCGTCAACATCGTCAAGACAGGGGAATACGCGAAAAGGCTGAACGCCTTTCTGAAGAGCGCCGACTACCTCGATGACTCATGGCTCGACGTGATCAAGAATATTGACCGGGCGTGGTTCGAGTTCAGGGGCCTCGTGACCAAAATGGAGCAGAACGACGTGACGGACGTGGCCACCGAAGAACTCTTCATGGCCAGCAAGCTGGACAAATACGCCGCCAAAGACATGATTCTGTGGGCCAGGTACGACCGCATGTTCCGCTCTCTTGACGCGCATCTCCACGCCATGCGGGACGCCGTTCTGAAGAAGCTGCGGGACGACGGCGCCATTCTGGCGCGCTATCGCGAAGAAGCGGAAACGGCCCTGAACCAGACAAAGGAGAAGCTCGCCGGCTATTCCTTCTATCCCAAGGTGGAGCCCGTCATCCGGAATTTTGAGATCATCCTCGCCCAGATAGCGGAGATAGAAGTCGTGATCGAAAGCTGCCTCAAAGACGCCTACAGCGACGGCAAGACCCTCGGAAGGCTCAGGAAAATGAAGGATCTCGACCCATTCGGTCTGCTGCACGCGGAGGGGGCCTCCGTAAGCAACGGCTGCCCCTGGTATTACGAACGCATCAGCCATGCGCTGAAAAAGGAGAAGATCCATTTCATGCATGCCGCCGAGCGCCTCAACAAGAAGCATGCGAATACGCCCGGCTACAAGCCCATCGAATGGTGGCGGTGACGGGCGCAATCCGCAGGGGGTCTTCTGGCGTTTCCTGCCCGTTTCAGGCACGCGTCATGATGCCGCCGGGCCGCTCTGCGGCGCCTTCTGGAGGATCTGCTCCATGCCGTACTTGTACGGCACAAGGCCGAGTTTCTCGTAGAAGGCGAGCGCGCCGGGGTTGAGCGCCCAGACATTCAGCGTGACGTTGTAGCAGCCGATGGCGCGCGCGTAGGCCGTGATCGCCTCGTACACGCTGCGCCCCACGCCGCGGCCCCGGGCGTTTTCATCCACGCAGATGTCGTCGATGTAGAGGGTCTTCACGTCGGTCAGAAGGCGGTCTCCGACGTGCTGCTCGATGCGGCAGAAGCCGTGGCCGAGCACGCGCCCGTCGGCATCGACGCCCACGAAGACGGGGCAGGTTTCGTCCCTGAGAAGGGCCTTCAGGTCATCGGCCCCGTACTTCGTCGCGGCGCGGAAAAGGTCGGGGCGGCCCTTGTGGTGCACCAGATTCACCTGCACCAGGAGTTTCAGAAGGGCGTCTATGTCGCGCTCTTCGGCGCGGCGCACGGTAACGGGGGGAGTGTTCTTCTCTGCCATGGATTCCTCCTTGATTCTTGCGCGTTCCGCCCGTATGCCGGCCGCGCGGGACAGGTCATGCGCAATGGCAGCGCACCCGCCAGCCGGGGCCGAGCGTTTTCCAGCCCGGGGCCTCATGGCGGCAGACGTCGCGCGCGATCGGGCAGCGCGGATGGAAGGCGCAGCCCGCGGGCGGGTCGAGGGGGCTCGGC
>JAILMX010000085.1 GCA_024692205.1 Desulfovibrio sp.
CTGACCGATGATTCGCTACTCATGCCGGCGCTGCGCTACCTGCCGGGCAACAAGGGCGTCAACATCTCCCTCGGCTATCCTATGCGCCGCACGTCCCTTGCAAGACTCGTGCTTTCCATACTGGCCTTGCAACAGAGAAAGGCGGATGACGGCCGCTGCTACTGGCGTGATCTTCTGCACTGCCTGCGGCATCCCTATATACGCATGCTGGCCGTGACAAATAAAAACGGAAAACGGCATTTTCTGAAGCATTCGATTCGCGGCCTTGAAAAATCCCTCATAGACGCCGGGGAACGCTACATCGATATCAAAGCTCATGCACACGTTCTCCGCATCGGGAAAAAACAAGAAACGGATGCCGATGTGGCACTCGCCGACCTGCTGCTCATTCTTGACTCGATCTCCTCTGCGGATTGTCTGTCGAATCTGGCGGAAGGCATCGAAAGACTCTGCATTTTCCTGCTCAACACAGGTGGTGACACGTGGACGGGTTTTCCTCTGGATACAGAAATTCTGCACCGTTTTTTGCAAGACATCGTGCCAGAACTCAAATATAACTATCTTGCTGAGGAAATATTCCCCGCGACTTGCCTCGCCGTCGTCTGCGACAGCCTTATGCGGGAAGAGCGAATTCCGTTTGAAGCTTTCCCCCTTACCGGCCTTCAGGTGCTCGGCATGCTGGAGACGCGCCTGCTCCATTTCGACCATATCTTCATCCTGGATGCGACCGATGACAAGCTGCCCGGAAATCCTCCGCAGGACAGCTTGCTTCCCGACTCTCTGCGTGCCGAACTAGGCCTGCCCGATGCTAAAGACCAAAGGGATCGGGCCGCCTACAATCTTCACCGGCTCTGCGCCGCTGCCAAAAGCGTCCATTTCTACTGGCAGGAAGGCATTTCTCATTCATCACTATTCGACGGCAAAAAAAGCCGAACACGCTACGTTGAGGAACTCATCTGGCGTCATGAACAAGGTGTAATGCAGAAAAATCTCATACGCACAGCAAAATGCATCATGGGTGACATACGCCGTGGCGAGCCCAAAGAGATCCCAATCGAAAAGGCTTTGCGGAGCAAATTGGAAGCATTTCTCTTAAGCCCCATTTCCCCGACTGCTCTTGATGCGTATCTCTTCTGTCCCCTTTCCTTCGCCTGGAAATACCTGTTCGGTATCAAAGAACCTAAACAGATCTGCGAAGGGGATGATCCGGCTGCCGTCGGTAACTGCATCCACGCCGCTTTGGGATCGCTTTACATACCCCGCATTGGTAGAAAAGTCAGCACGTCGGATTTTTCAGACGAAGAGATGGCATCGGCACTTGCTGAGGCGATGAAAGCTCATGCGGGGCATCTGCCGGCCGACAGCGCCATCATGCTCGAAACAGTGGCCCCGAAACGCCTCCGGCAGTTCTTCAAAAGGCAGCCGGAAACAACGGAAATCATCGCTGTCGAAACCCCTTTTGTTAAAGAAATTTTGGCCGGATCAAGAGATCGAATACGATTACAAGGTCGGATAGATCGCATCGACAGGCGCGAAGGCCAGTTGTATGTGCTCGACTACAAGACTGGCTACTGTCGTGACAAACTTCCCCGTGAGAAGGATTTCTGGCGCGATAAGGATTTTTTTGAAGCCTTAGGCGACGCCCGAATGCGGGAATCTTCGGCTCCAACATCTTGTGATGAAAGGGAGTCGCTTTTCAGCGAACTTCGTGAACGCCTGCCCAGTCTTCAGCTGCCCTGTTACATAACCCTTCTGAAGAATGACAATCGCGGCGAAGTTGGCAATGCGTGTCTAGTGGAACTGTATGACACAGGCGCCGAACTTCCCCTCTTCAAAGGCTTGGATGAAAGCGAAATGAAATCGGCCAGGGATGCATGCGAGCTGATTCTGTGTTTCGTTATTGGACACATGCGCCTTGCCCGAAGCTTTCGGGCCGTCACCGGCTCGGCATGCCGCTATTGCAGCTTCGCAGACCTGTGCAGCGTGAGGACAGACACCTTGACGCCAGAATAATCAGTTGCGACCGGCCGCGGCTATGAGCGCACCACAGGCGTCTTCAATGCCGAGCAGCTTTTCAGACGATGTGACGAGAGGCTGAATGCCCGTAATGCTTTCCCAAGCCTTGCGACAGGCGGCACGTTGGCTGTTCGTGCACTTATCCGCCTTGGTCAGGATCGGAAGCAGAGGAAGGTTTCTCGCCCTGGCGAATGCGACAAGAGCCCTGTCATTCTCCTGCGGGGCGAGCCGGCAATCTATGAGGAGCGCGACGGCTATGGGGCAGGACGCATCGAAGTAATCCATGAGAAGCTGTGACCATTTGCGCCTTTCGTCATGACTTGCTCGGGCATAGCCGTAGCCGGGAAGATCGACGAGATAAAAGCCGTGCTCTGGTATGTGATAATAATTGACGGATTGCGTCTTTCCGGGTTTTGCGCTTGTTTTCGCCAAAGTACGCCTTCCGGCAAGCGCGTTCAGAAACGAAGATTTGCCCACGTTCGACCGCCCGGCAATGGCGATTTGCGGCTCGGTGACAATCGGTAGCTGTTCAGTCGTATACGCCGTCGTCTTCAGTTCTATCTGCAAGGGCATAGCCAGACCTCATGTGCTGCTTTAAGGACATCTTGACAAAGCTAATCTTTTCAATCATAAATAGAATTTCAACCATAATAGTTTTTTGCGCTCTTTTTGACAATGTTTCTCTTTCGGGAAGCCCTGAAAATTTGAGGAGGCAGCATGTACTCGACAACCGACTTTCGTAAGGGACTAAAAATAGAAGTCGAGAAAATCCCCTATGAAATCATTGAATTTCAGCATTTCAAACCCGGCAAGGGCGGCGCGATGGTCCGCACGAAACTGCGCAACATCCTGACCGGACGCGTGCAGGACATCACCTTCCGGGCAGGCGAAAAAGTTGACAAACCAGACCTTGAAACCCGCGACATGCAGTATCTGTATCGTCAGGATACAAACCTTGTCTTCATGGACATGACGACCTACGAACAGATGGAAATGCCCGCCGAATCCACAGATGGCAAGGACGCCTTTCTAAAGGACGGCCAGGAATGCCGTGTGCTGCTCTATCAGGGACGTCCTCTC
>JAILMX010000126.1 GCA_024692205.1 Desulfovibrio sp.
CCCCCTTCAACGCCGAGGCCGTCAAGCTGAACATGGACGCCATCGTCGCCAACCGCAAACGCCACGCATGGCTCGACATGATGAACGAGATCGACAGGGGCGAGGCCGTCGACGAGCACACATTCCGCCTCGTTCTCAAGAATCCCTATTATCCCACGCTGATAGAGCTGGGACTTTTGCGCCCCTTCCGTTTCATCTCGCCCAAATGTTTCGTGAACGGACAGACCAAGGACGGCGTCTCAGGCCTTGCCGGCACAGGACCATGGGTGCTTACGGAACACAAGGACAACCAGTACGCCCTGTTCACAGCCAATCCCGCCTACTGGGGGGAGAAGCCGAAAGTCCGGGCCGTGCGCTGGAAGGTCATGCCCGACCATCAGTCCATTCTTCTCGGCCTGCAGAAGGGAGAGATAGACCTCATCTTCGGGGCTGACGGCGATATGGTGAATCTGGACAGCTTCGACGCCCTGCGCCGTCAGGGCAAATATGTGGCGATCATCAGCCAGCCCATAGCCTCGCGAGCGATCCTTCTCAACGCTCACCAGCCCTTCACCCGGGAAAAGGCGGTCCGCATCGCCCTGCAGCACGCTATCGACAAGAAAGGCATCGTCGAGGGCGTGCTCAACAACTCCGAGGCCGTAGCCGAAACGCTCATGGCCCCCACGGTGCAGTACTGTGACATCCCCCTGGAAAAACGCACCTACGACCCGGCTAGGGCGGCCGCCCTCCTGGATGCGGCCGGCTGGAAGCTTGAGAAGGACGGCTGGCGCCACAAGGACGGCCAGAAGGCCTCGGTGCGCCTGTACTACAACGCCAAGAATGCCCAGGAGCGCACCATAAGCGAATTCATGCAGGGCGACCTGAAGAAGCTGGGCATTGAGATGAAGATCATCGGCGAGGAGAAGCAGGCCTATCTCGACCGACAGAAGACCGGCGATTTCGAGCTGCAGTACTCCCTGTCGTGGGGCACTCCCTACGACCCGCAGTCATACCTCTCTTCATGGCGCATGCCAGCCCACGGCGACTATCAGGCCCAGGTCGGCATGGAGCGTAAGGAATGGCTGGACAGGACCATTACCGAGATCATGACGGAGCCCGATGAAGCCAGGCGCCGGGAGATGTATAGACAGGCCTTCACCTACGTGCATGACGAGGGCGTGTACATCCCCATCTCTTATTCGCGTACCAAGGCCGTGCATGTCAAAGACCTCAAAGGCGTGGAGTTCGGTCTTTCGCAGTACGAAATCCCCTTTGAAAAGATGCATTTCTGAGAACTGACGATTCCGGCGGCGCGGGGAGATCCCCTTTTCCCCCGCCGCCGTCCGGCAGGCCGGCATGAACATACGGACATACATACTGCGCAGGCTGCTGGGGCTGGCCCCGCTTTTGCTTGCCGTCTCCTTCCTCTCCTTCGTCATCATACAGCTGAGTCCCAGCGACCCGGCCGAGGTTGCCATACGCGTCAACGCCCTCACCCCCACGCCGGAGCTGATAGCCGAGGTGCGTGAGGAAATGGGGCTCGACAAGCCTTTTCTGCAGCGCTACGTGACATGGCTCGACCGCGCCGTTCGCGGAGACCTCGGCAAAAGCTATGTCGATGGCAAAGACGTAGCCGCGGAAATGCGCAAGGCACTGCCGCCCACTCTGATGCTGGCCGCAACCTCCGCGGCGCTCATGCTCGCGTGCAGCATCGCAGCCGCTTTCGTCGGGGTGCTGTTCGAAGGGCGCTGGCCGGACGTCCTTTTGCGCGGCCTGATCTTTCTCGGCACCTCCCTGCCCGCCTTCTGGGCCGGCCTGCTCTTCATCTGGTTCTTCGCCGTGCATCTGGACCTGCTGCCGACGAGCGGCCTCTCCGGCCCGGCATCGCTCATACTGCCGGCGGCGACGCTTTCCCTGCCGTACATCGCCGCCTATTCGCGCCTCCTGCGCAACAGCATGGTGCAGACGAAACAGCAGAACTTCGTTCTCTACGCCAGGGCCTGCGGCCGTGGCAGATGGCCCGTGCTCAGGCATATCTTCCGGAATTCCCTGCAATCAAGCCTGACGGGCCTCGGCATGAGCCTGCCGAAACTGGTGGCGGGCACGTTCGTGGTCGAGTGCATCTTCGCCTGGCCCGGCCTCGGCCGCCTGTGCGTCACCGCCATCTTCAACCGTGATTTTCCCGTCATTCAGGCCTACGTGCTGCTCATGGCCGTCCTTTTCGTCCTCTGCAACCTTTGCATGGATGTCGTCTCCGCGATGATCGACCCGCGCCTGCGTGAAAGGGGGCGGCGATGAGGTTCTGGCGGAGCCTGAAAACAGACAGGCCCGGAATGGCCTGTCTGCTTTTCCTTCTGCTCGTCATGCTTGCGGGCCTTCTGGCATCGCTTGTCTGTCCCCATGATCCGCTGGCAATCGACGTACGGAGCAAATTCCTCCCCTGCAGCTGGGAACACTGGCTCGGTACCGACCATCTCGGGCGGGACATCCTTTCAAGGCTTGTCTACGGCGTGAGGACCTCCGTGGGATTCTCGCTTCTCACCATGGCGATAACGGTGTTCATCGGCATCGTGCTCGGCATGCTCGCTGGCTTTCTGCGCGGCCGCGTCGAAGCCGTCCTCATGCGCCTGTGCGACGTGATGATGTCCTTTCCGAGCGAGGTCATGATTCTCGCCATCGTGGGCATGCTGGGACCCGGGCTTGAAAACGTCGTCCTCGCCTGCGTCATCGCGAAATGGCCGTGGTACACGCGCATGATACGCACGGTGACCCGCCAGTACGCCGACATGAACTACATCCGCTACGCCAGGGTGGCGGGCTACGGTACGCCCTATATCATCCTCCGGCATCTCCTGCCCTGCGCGGCGGGGGAGATAACCGTCCTCGCCACGCTCGATGCGGGGAGCGTCATCCTCATGATATCAGCCCTGTCCTTCATCGGCCTGGGCGTTCAACCTCCCACACCGGAATGGGGCATGATGCTGAGCGAAGCCAAGGAAATCATGATTCTCTATCCCGAGCAGATGCTCCCGCCCGGTCTCACCATCCTTCTTGTGGTGGCCGCTTTCAATTACCTTGGCGACAGCCTGCGGGATGCGCTCGACCCGTGGCACCAACACGCGAAAGAGGTGCCGCTGTGAGCCAGACGACGACACCCGCGGCATTCATGGAAAACGTGAGCGTTTTCCATTCGGAATCGGGCCGCACCATCGTGAGCGGTGTGAGCTTCACGCTTGAGCGGGGCAGATGTCTTGGCATCGTGGGCGAAAGCGGCAGCGGCAAGACCCTTCTCTGCCGCGCGCTCATGGGCCTTCTGCCCCCTTCGCTCCATGCCGAAGGCCTCATCCGCTTTGAAGGAACGGACATGCTCCGCGTCTCGCATGAGGAGATCCGCTCTCTTCTCGGCACGGGTATGACCGCCATACTGCAGCAGCCCATGACGGCTTTCGACCCCCTGTACACCATAGGCGATCAGTTCATTGAGACCCTGTGCGAAAAACTGAGTGTTTCGACGAAAGACGCGACGGCTTTCGCACGGGATGGCATGAAGCAGGTGAGACTGCCGGATACGGTGATGGAAAGCTACCCCCATCAGCTTTCCGGCGGCATGCTGCAGCGCTGCATGATCGCCCTGGCCCTTTGCCTGCGTTCCCGCCT
>JAILMX010000202.1 GCA_024692205.1 Desulfovibrio sp.
TCCTTCCTGGGCTGGCCGATGCCCAGGCGGTTCCTGAAGTCCGGAACCAGCACCTTCATGAAGAGCATCTTGGGGGGCACCGGCTTCTCGCCGTCCTTCCGGACGTTTTCTCCGTTGTCGCCGCGGCCTTCCGTCATGCCGGAGAAGGCGCCGCCGCCGTGGTGGCCGGAGCCGCCGTAGGTGTCCTGGATGATCTTGCGGCCGGTGAGGCCGCAGTCGCCCATGGGGCCGCCGACCACGAAGCGGCCTGTCGTGTTGATGAAGACCTTGCAGTCGCTGTCATCGAAATAGCCAGAGGGGCCGAGCACGGGCAGGATGACGTGTTTCTTCACGGCCTCGGCCACGTCCGCCTGAGTGGCTTCGGGGCTGTGCTGGGTCGACACCACGACGTCGTGTATGCGCACGGGCTTGCCGTCCTGATACTCAAAGGAGACCTGCGTTTTGCCGTCCGGGCGGAAGAAGTCGACGAGGCCCGTCTTCCGCACTTCGGCGAGCCGCAGGGAGAGCTGGTGCGCCCAGTATATGGGGGCAGGCATGCAGGTTTTCGTCTCGTTGCAGGCGTAGCCGAACATCATGCCCTGGTCGCCGGCCCCCTGATCCTCGGGATTCGCGCGGGTGACGCCTTGGGCGATGTCGGGGGACTGGTGATCAATCGAGGAGATGACGGCGCACGTCTTCCAGTCGAATCCCATGTCCGAGCCGGAATAACCGATTTTCTTTATGGTTTCGCGCACGACGGCGGGCAGGTCGGCATAACCCGAGGTCGTGATCTCGCCGGCGATGACGGCCATGCCGGTCGTCACGAGGGTTTCGCAGGCAACGTGGGCGTCGGGATCCTGCGCGAGCAGCGTGTCGAGCACGGCATCGGATATCTGGTCGGCGACCTTGTCGGGGTGGCCTTCGGTGACGGATTCGGACGTGAAGAAATATTTGCCTCTGTTGAGCATGGAAACTCCTTTTCGCGGGTATCGCCTAAGGGCGGAGTAAAATGTTGTCGATGAGGCGCGCCTTGCCCATGCGGACGGCGCAAGCCATGAGGGCCGGGCCCGTTATCTCGCTCAGGGGCGCGAGGTTTTCGGGGTCGACTATGCTGAGATAGTCGAGTCTGCCGAGGGTCAGGTGTTCCGCCCAGTAGACGAGAACGCTTTCCCGAAGGCGGCGCACGCTTGTTTCGCCTGCCTGTGCGAGCTTCTGGGCGAGAAGCAGGGCCTTGCGAATCTGCGGGGCCTGCTCACGTTCCTCGGGGGTGAGGTAGACGTTGCGGGAGGAGAGGGCAAGGCCGTCTTTTTCGCGCACGGTGGCGCGCGTCTCGATGCGCACCGGCACGTTCAGGTCGCGCACCATGCGGCGCAGTATGGCCTGCTGCTGCCAGTCCTTCTCGCCGAAGACGGCGACGTCGGCCCCGGTGATGTTGAAGAGCTTCAGCACCACGGTGCAGACCCCGCGGAAGTGGACGGGCCGCGAGATGCCGCAGAGCTGGTGCCCCATTTCGGGCACATCCACCCACGTGGCGTGGTCTTCGGCGTACATGTCGCCAGGCGTTGGCATGTAGAGCACATCTGCCCCGATCCGTTCAGCGATTGCCGCGTCGCGCGCAGGGTCGCGCGGATAGGCGGCAAGGTCCTCGTTCGGGCCGAACTGCGTCGGGTTAACGAACAGGCTGACGACGAGCCGGTCGGCCAGCCTGCGACCGTGGGCCATGAGGTCTTCGTGTCCCGCATGGTAATAGCCCATGGTGGGGACAAGGCAGATTGTCTCGCCTGCTTTGCGCCATGTGCGGCATTGTTCGGAAAGCTGCGTGGGAGAATGGATTATTTGCATATCAAGATATGGTAATATGGTTGCAGAGAGCATCCTTATACATGGATGCGAGGTCTTTGTAAAGCTCAGGCGGGGCATGGGAGGCCGCATCCTTGAAAATTCGTGAAAAGCGGTGTATTTAACCCTGCAGACCGCGCCCGGCCGACCGGCGGGGCTCGGAAATTCCAGTACCGGGAGCCCGCATGCTCGATATCATCCGTTCGAATACGCAATCCTTCGGCGTCAAAATCGCCTTTGCCGTCATCATCCTCGTCTTCGTCTTCTGGGGTGTCGGCACCATACGCGACACGGATATGAGCCGCGTCGTCGCGAAGATCAACGGCGAACCAATCCTCATACAGCAGTTCGAGAAGACCTACCGCAATGCGGAAGAGCGCATGATGGCCCGCGACAAGACGATGACCCGTGATCGCCTCAAGGCGATGCGCCTAGGCCGCCAGGTTTTGAACAGCATCATCCAGGAAACCCTCGTCATGCAGGAGGCGGTCCGCACGGGCCTCGATGTGAGCCCGCAGGAGCTTCGTCTCGCCATCGGCAGGATAAACGCCTTTCAGAACGACAAGGGCCAGTTCGACCCTGAGGTGTACAAGCGCGTTCTGGCTGCGCAGAGGATGAGCCCCGCCGAGTTCGAACACGACATGCGCACACAGATACTGCGTGAGAAGATGTTTGGCATTGTTGCGACCTCGGCATGGGTTTCTCCAACGGAATCTCGTGAAACCTATGACTTTTTGCTTGAAACTCGCGGCATCGACTATGCCTTCATGCCCGCCTCGAACTTCGCCGACGGGATCAAACTGGAGGATTCCGACATCGCCGCTTACTACGACTCTCATAAGGATGCCTTCGCCATCCCCGCGAAAGTTTCAGTTGACTACATCCGCGTGGCCCCTGAACTGGTCGTGAAGCCAGAGTCCGTGTCAGAGGCCGACGCGAAGAAATGGTACGAGGAGAACAAGGCCCAGTTTGAGCGCAAGGAAGCCGTGAAGGCGTCCCACATCCTCGTGCGTCTTGATCCCGACGCCGATGACGCTGCGAAGAAGGCTGCCCGCGAATCAATGGCGGCCATTCAGGCCGAACTGAAGGCCGGCAAGAGCTTCGCCGAGGTTGCCAATGCCCACAATCCCGAAAACGCGGCTGGCCCTGGCGGAGAGCTCGGCTGGGTCGAGCGCGGCAGGACGGTCCGTCCTTTTGAAGAGGCTGCTTTCGCCCTCGCCGCAGGCTCGGTCACGGCGGAACCCGTCGTCACGGAATACGGCCTTCATCTCATCAAGGTCGATGAGAAGCGGGCCGGCGGCACGCCCGCTTTCACCGAAGTCGCCAAGGAGGCAGCGCAGGGCTACGCCCGTGACGCCGGTCGCGAAAAGCTGGCCGACGTGGTCGACGGCCTCATTGAGGACAATATCCTCGGTAAGCCCATGGCGGATATCGCTGCCCGTTTCGGCCTTAAGGTCGAGCAGAGCGGCCTGCTCTCCCGCGAAGAGCTCAAGGCCAAGCTCGGCGTGACCGACGAGGGCGCGCGCACGATGCTTGCCTCGGCGGGCATCCCCATTGACACTGCTCTTGAGGCTGGCGACAGCTATCTCATCGTCCGCGTCGGCAAATCCGAGGCTGCTTCCGTGAAGAAGCTCGACGACGTTCGCGACGAGATCAAGAAGAAGCTCGTGGCCGAGCGTTCGCTCGAGGCAGCCCTCAAGGCCGCTGCCGACAAGCGCAAGGAACTGAAGGACGGTCCCGTGCCCGATGACGTGAAAAAGTCGCTCGGGCTTCGCTCCTTCGCGGCCATGCAGCGCGGCGGCTCAATCGAAGGGTTTCTGCCGAACAAGCCCTTGAACGAAGCCGTCTTCATGGCGAAGAGCGGCGTGTGGCTGCCCACCGCCTATGCCGTTATGGATGACAAGGGCGCGTCAGGCGCCATGCTCGTGCGTGTGGCCTCCATTGCTGCCCCGAAGGCCGACGAATGGGAGAAGATCCGCCCAGGCATCGAAAGCAGCCTGCAGCAGGCCGCTGCGGAGGGCGTGCTTGAACTCTTCGTCCAGCAGCTCGGCGCGCGGGCGAAGATAGAGCTGCTCAACAGCGACATCGTGGATCGGGTGAATATGTAGCTCCTGTTCGCCGGGAAAAGGGGGGATCAGAAATGTGCGGCATCATCGGTTATGCTGGGCACAGGCCGGCCGTTCCCGTGGTGGTCGAGGGGCTGCGCCGTCTTGAATACCGTGGCTATGACTCCGCCGGCATCGGCTTCTGCCGCAGCGGCGAATTGCACATCGTGAGGGCCGAGGGCAAGCTCGGCAATCTGGAGGAAAAGCTCGCCAAGGCGGGGCCTGCCGTCACCGTCACCTGCGCGATGGGTCATACCCGCTGGGCGACCCACGGTGCGCCGGAAGAACGCAACGCCCACCCCCATGCGAGCAACGACGGCTCCTTGGCCATCGTGCACAACGGCATCATTGAGAACTATCAGGAAATCAAGGCCGACCTTGCTGCGCGCGGCTATGTCTTCCGTTCCGACACGGATACCGAGGTTCTCGTCAATCTCATAGCCGAGCGCCGCAAGAGCGAACCGGACCTTCTCCATGCCTTCGCTGCGGCCCTTCGCGAGGCGCACGGCGCCTACGCCGTCTGTCTTTTCGACAGGGACGAGCCCGACACCATGTACGCGGCACGCATGGCAGCCCCCCTCATCTTCGGCGTGGGCACGGGTGAGAATTTCGTCGCCTCCGACATACCGGCCTTTCTGCCCTACACCCGCAAGGTGGTCTTTTTGGAAGACGGGGAGATCGTCCGGGCCGACGCGAACAGCTACGCCGTCATGCGCACGAGCGACCTCACGCCGGTAACGCATGAGGTCAAGACCATTCAGTGGGACATGCAGGCCGCGCAGAAGGGCGGCTACCGTCATTTCATGCTCAAGGAGATCTTCGAGCAGCCCCGCGTCATCACCGACGCTTTGACAGGCCGCCTTTCGGCCGCGCGGGATGCCGTCCTCCTGAAGGAGCTGGACGCCCTGCCCGTGCCGAAGCGCCTGCATATCGTCGCCTGCGGCACCTCGTACCATTCCGGCCTGTGGGGGCGGCATTTGCTTGAGAACTGGGCGCATGTGCCCGTGCAGATCGAGATCGCCTCAGAGTTCCGCTATCGCGAAAGCCTCATGCTCGGGCCCGACGACATGGTTCTGGTCATCAGCCAGAGCGGCGAAACGGCAGACACCCTCGCCGCACTGCGCATTGCCGCCGAACACGGCGCGCAGACGCTCGGCCTGTGCAACGTGGTGGGTTCGTCCATCGCGCGAGAGGCCAGCGCCGTGCTGTACACGCAGGCCGGCCCCGAGATAAGCGTCGCCTCGACGAAAGCCATGACGAGCCAGATGCTGATGCTGACGCTCATGGCCATCTACTGGGGCCAGCGGGCAGGAGTTTTGTCGGCCGAGGGCAGGCGTGAGCGCATAGCGCAGCTTCTGGCTCTGCCGGCCCAGCTTGAGGCGCAGCTGCCCTCCATGCACGAGCAGGCGCGCATGCTTTCCCGCAAGTACGCACAGGCGCGCAATTTCTTTTACCTCGGTCGTGGGCATTGCTATCCGCTGGCGCTCGAGGGCGCCCTCAAGCTCAAGGAGCTTTCCTACATCCATGCCGAAGGGTATGCCGCGGGCGAGATGAAGCATGGCCCCATCGCCCTGGTGGACCAGACCTTTCCAACCTTCGCCATAGCCTTGGATGACGCGCTCTTTCCCAAGATACGCTCGAACATCCTTGAGGTGCAGGCCAGGCAGGGGCATGTGATTGCCCTCACCAATCCCGGCATGGACATAGCCGTGGACAACGTGTGGCGCATACCGGCCATTTCAGGGCCGCTTTCGGCCTTCCTCGTCCTGCCGTGCCTGCAGCTCTTCAGCTACGAGACGGCGGACTATCTCGGCAAGGACGTGGATCAGCCCCGCAACCTCGCCAAGAGCGTCACTGTCGAGTAGTCCGCCTCTCTCTGGAAAATCGAGGGCCGCAGCGCGACATTGAAGCTGCGGTCCTTTCTTTGCGCTCGGTACGCTACTTGCGAACGGCCAGGAGGGCGACGTCGGTCTCGCGCAGCACCCGTTCCGTGCAGGAGCCGAGCATCATGTCAGAGACGGTGTCGCGGCCGTCGGTGAACATGACGATGAGGTCGGCATTCTGCTCCTTGGCGGTTTTGACGATGCTTTCGGTCGGC
>JAILMX010000217.1 GCA_024692205.1 Desulfovibrio sp.
CGCAGCTGCTCGACAGTCTCTCCCGCGCGCGGACGGCGTCGAAAAGCCGCGATCAGCGCACGGGGCTCGGTATACGCATCGTAAGGAGCCCCATCGACTTTCTCAAGGGCGCGACCTAGGTCGCCAGCGCACAGGGCAAGGGCACGCGCATCACCGTAAGCCTTCCCCTGAAGGTGCTCGCGGCCGACTCGTTCACGCAGGCCGGGAACGAGGCGGATGAAATCGATTATGGCAGGCTGAAGGGCAAGCGCATACTGCTTGCCGAGGACAACGACCTGAACGCCGAGATCGCCATGGAATTTCTCACCGAGGCCGGCCTTTTCGTCGAGCGCGTCACCGACGGTCTCGCGTGCGTGAACCAGATGGACATTCACGAGGGTGGCTATTACGACCTCATCCTGATGGACATACAGATGCCCGCGATGGACGGCTACAAGGCCGCATCCCTCATCAGGGGCATGCCTGACGAACGCAGGCGCAGAATACCCATCTACGCCATGACGGCGAACGCCTTTGAGGAAGACCGCGCCAACGCCATCGCCGCCGGCATGAACGGGCACATCGCCAAGCCCATCGAGCCGAAGGCGCTCTTCGTCCTGCTCGCCAGGGCCCTCTAGCCGGCGTGCTCTTCCCGCCGCATCCGGCCTTGCGCTGTATCCCGGTCAGCGGTTCAGCCAGCGCCAGGCCGTCCGCATGATTTCATCCACCGTACTGTGTTGCGTGCGCCAGCCGAGCACTTCCGCCGCCAGCGAGGCGTCCGCCACGAGCATGGTGGGGTCGCCTGCACGGCGGCCTTCCATGGTGAAGGGCACGTCCCGCCCCGTCGCGGCGCGGGCCGCGTCGATTATTTCGCGGATGGAGATGCCCCGGCCGCTGCCGAGGTTCATGGCGATCGGGGCGCCGCCGTCGATCAGGTAGCGCAGGGCGAGCATGTGCGCCCGGGCGAGGTCCGCAACATGCACGTAGTCGCGTATGCAGGTGCCGTCGGGGGTGGGGTAGTCGTCGCCGAAGATGCGCAAGGCGGGTATCTCGCCCCGCACGGCGCGCAGCACGTTGGGGATGAGGTGCGTCTCCGGCTCATGGCATTCGCCCGTCTCGCCGTCCGGGTCCGCGCCGGCCGCGTTGAAATAGCGCAGAGACACCCAGGGCAGATCGTGGGCCGCCGCGAAATCGCCGAGCATCATCTCCATGACGTACTTGGTGCGCCCGTACGGGTTGATGGGCGCGAGGGGGGCCGTTTCCGCCACGGGCACGGCGTCGGGCATGCCGTAGACGGCAGCGGAGCCGGAGACGACGAACGGCCTGACGCCCGCCTCGCGCAGGGCCCGCATGATGGCGAGGGAGCCCGTCACGTTGTTGTCGTAATACTTGCCCGGATCCTGCACGGATTCGCCAACGGCGATGGAGCTTGCGAAATGGATGATGCCGTCGGGCGCATGGCGGTCGATGGCCGCGAGCAGCGAAGGGATGTCGCGTATGTCGCCCTCGACGAGCGGGCCCCACTTGACCATCTCGCGGTGGCCTGTCGAGAGGTTGTCGTACACGACGACCTCGTGGCCCGAATGCGCCAGGAGCTTGCAGGTATGGCTGCCGATGTAGCCCGCCCCGCCTGTCACGAGTATCCTCATCGCTTTCTCCTTCGCCGCCCTCATGCGGCTTACGCCCGCGCCCCTGGAAAAGAGTGCCGCCGGGCCGTTTCCGAAAGGGCGCGGCCTGATATGATAGCCTTACGGCAGACGCCTTGCAAGCGATCTATTTTTTGCTGATGATGAGCGTCATGTACGGCGGTCTGCGCCCGGCGTCGACGCCCAGCCGTATCTCCTCCTTCTCCTGCTCGACATGGCTCACGCACAGGCTCGTCCGGGCGCGGCCCAGTTTTTCCAGGGCGCCCGCTATGGCGGGGAAGTTCCGGTACGCCTTGAGGATGACGGCCGTATCGGCGTCCGCGATCTCCCGTTCAAGGACGGCCGCGTCATTGATGCCGGAGACGATGCGCACGTTGTCCTCCCCCTCGCACAGCGAATGGCCGGCGCGCGCGCAGGCTGCCTGGAAGGAGGTGATGCCCGGCACTATTTCGACTTGGGCATCCGGGGCGATGCGCTTCAGATGCCGGTGGAGATAGGCGAAGGTGCTGTAGACGAGCGGATCGCCGAGGGTCAGGAAAGCCGCGTTTCTGCCCGATTCGAGCACGGCAAGGGTCTTCTCTGCGGCGAGCCCCCATGCTTCTTCAAGAACGTCCCTGTTCCGCGTCATCGGG
>JAILMX010000218.1 GCA_024692205.1 Desulfovibrio sp.
CGCAGGTCGCGCAGCGCCTCCTGCATCTCCTGCGCGCCGGCGCCCATGCGCCTAGGCGACGCATCGAAGCGCATCGCGCAGGCGAGCGCCGCGCAGAGGACGAGCAGAAACGCGGCGCAGAGAAGGGTGCGTCCCCAAAGCGGACGGCGCTTCGGAACCGTTGCCTCGCCCCCCCTTATGACGGGGCCGGCAAAGCCGGGGCACTGCGGCAGAACGAAGAGCGCGAGCAGCACGCCGAAGCCCATGGTCATGGCCGCGAAGCAGGCGAGCTGGCGCACCACGGGCATGCCCGAAAGGCCGAGGGCCGCGAAGCCCGAGACGTTCACGAAGAAACCGGCGAGAAGCGGGCCCGTCATCACGCCAAGCACGCTTTCCGCAGGGCGACCGCTGCGCAGGGCGAAATGCGTGTGCACGGCGTAGTCCTCGGCAACGCCGAGCACCGACGCGCCGAAACCGAGCGCCAGGCCGGAGAGCGTCGGAAACAGGCTTTCCATGAGCCCCAGGGCGAGGGCCGAAGCGCAGAAGGGAACGAGCCACAGCCACACGAGGCCGAAGGAACGCACGAGAGCCAGATACACGCCGAGAAAGCCCGCGGTGGAGAAGACGACGATGCGGCGTATGTCGCCGCGTATGACGCGCGCGTTTTCCGCGCTCTGGGCATGCCCGCCCAGAAGCGAGGCCGAGACGCCGCCCGGCAGATGCCGCGCGAGGGACGATGCGACGGTCTTTGTCAGTTCTTCCGCCTTCTCCACATCCTGCAGGGGAAAAGCCGGGCGCAGCACGATCAGAAGCCGCCGTCCGTCAGGGCTGACGGGCCAGCCGAACGCGGGATCCGGCGTGAGCGTGCCCCCCGTGTCGGGCATGCGGTCAAGGATGATGCGGCGCCAGGCGAGGGGGTCGGTCCGCATCCAGGCAAGCGCGGGGCCCGCCGTCACGAGCCCGGCAGCGGCCGCGCGTATGCCTTCGAGGGAGCGCGCCACGGCATCAGGCGTACTCGAGGCACGCAGGAAAGCCGTCGTCTTCTCATCCGCATAGAGCGGCAAAAGGGTCAGCAGGGCCGACGGCTTGGGCGGCGCGAACGAAAGGCTCTCGGCCTGGTCTGCGGGGATGTCCTTCGCTATGGCATCGGCGGCGCTGACGAGGGATTCCTCTTGCTCTTCCCCGTCAGCCCGAAGCTCGATGAAGAGAAAGCGCGCGGCCGGGCTCAGCGCCAGCCCCTCCGACAGGCGCCGCGCCTGCCCCCCTTCGGGAAAGAATGCCCGTATGCTCATGTCGGGCGTCATCTGCGCGGCCCGCCACACAGCCAGAAGCAGGCAGACGGCGAGGCAGCAGAAAAAGGCCGGCCTGTGCCCGCGCAGAAAACGGCAGGCGCTGCTGACGAAGGCGCCGACCAAGGACGGATCTTTCACTCCCGGGGGGGTCACGGCCGGCAACGCGGCGGCAAAGGCGCATCCACCGCCGTCTGCGAAAAGGAAAGGACCGTCGCCTCATCCCCTCCCGAAAACTCCAGTTCGGCAACGCTCGCCATGCCCGGAGCGAAGATCAGCCGCACCCTCTCGAAAAAGGCCGGTCGCCGCGGCAAAAGCACGAGCTCGCGGGCGGCGGCGTCGGCCTTCTCCACGGCGTAGGCCCTGAGCACGCTCTCCGGCTCAAAGGAGAGCCAGAACAGTATCTGCCGGCTCACGGCCTCCAACAGCCGGGCTTCCCTGGCCGAAGGAGCGCGTCGCGAACTCACGCCGCCCTGCCAGAGCGCCCCGCCGCCCTTCTCCCACAGGAAGCCCGATGGCGCCGGGGACGTATAGGCCCATAGCAGCCTCGGCCCGTCGGCCTCGCGCGAAAAGCACATGTAGCCCTCGGAGACGAGCGGCATGGAAAGGATGGCGAGCGTTTTTTTCTGGACGAAATCCGTGGAAAGGGTCTGCGTCCGAGAGTTCCTCTCCGCCGCCTCGCGGAGCATGGCCAGGGCGGCCTCCCTCTGCCCGGCATCTCCGACGGCGAAAGCTGCAGCCGGCGACGCGAGCAGAAAGCCGAGCACAAGGACGGCGGCAAAACGCACCCGATGCCGCACCGCATCGGCAAAGAGCATCGGGAGGCCGCGCCTCATGCGCTCTCCCCCGGCAGATAGAGCTTGAGGCTCGCGCTGGCGATGCGCTCATCGCCGCGGCGAACCTCCCCCGAAACGACATGTATGGGGCCAAGGCTCGTCTCATGCCGAGCCGTGGCGTGCAGGACATCGCCCGCGCAGGCATCGGCGAAGACGCGCACATCCTTGAGCGCGGCGAGGTAGCCCGGCGCGGCTGCCGAGCCTCCGGCAGCGCTTGCCGCAGCACCGGCCGCGGCTGCGAAGCACTGCGCGATCATCTCGGCATAGGCCGCCCGCTCGAAGGTGCCGTCGTCGCGCAGATAGGGATTGTTCCTCTCCGTCCGCACCGTGCAGCGCGCCTCCCCGTCCACGACGCCGTCGAAGGATTCGAGCAAGAGCATGGGCGCACGGTGCGGCAGAAGGTCAGTGAGAGCCCGTTCCATCACATGTTCAGCATGGCGAGCTGCCGCTGTATGGCCTGATGGAGATTGTTGACCCAGGTGTTGTAGTTGCGGTGCAGCTTGATCTCGCCGTTCTTCTGCTGCTCGCCCATGTTGCTGCTGCTCTTGTACTTGATGTCGTAATGGTCTGCGCTGTAGGGGATGCTCACCGTGACGTGGTGCTTACCGCGCACAGTGATAGATGCCTCGATCAGACCGGGCGAGATCTCGACAGGCTTCCACTGCCTTTCGATGCATCCCTTGATTATGGCAGAACGCATCTGGGCAGCCGTCACCGTTTTTCCGGCCACGGGAACGCCGCCAGCAGCCGTCATGGGTGTCTTCTTCTGGCAACCGAGCGGCAGAAAGGCCAGTACAATCACGAGGGAGCACAACACACGTTTCATCTTCCGACTCCTGCTTCGTTGAGGTTCTGAACGAATAAGGCACGAACATGCCGCATCATCGCCCTATGCGGCAGCGGCTCATGCCTGAAATCCCGCGGATGCACGGGCGCGAGGCAGACCATGTGAACGGGCGATGGGTCGAGGAAAAGCCTGCCCGGCGGGCAGACCGCGAAGGAATCGCGTATCACGAGCGGGAAAACGGGCACGTCGGCCTCGACGGCTATCCTGAACGCCCCAGCGTGGAACCGCCCCAGCCGCCCCGTGCGCGAACGGTGCCCTTCCGGAAAGACAACGAGCATCGCGCCTTCTTTCAGGCGCTCTTTCGCAAGCGCGGCCACAGCCTCTCCCGGCAGGGATTCCGCATCGATGAAACCCGCCGCCAGCATGGCCGGCGCGAAGAAATACAGACGAAAGGGCCAGTGCCGCGCCATCAGGCACAAATCGGCCTCATCCTGAGCCGCCAGAAGAAAAAGATCCAGAAATGACTGGTGGTTGCACACGAGCACGCCCGGGGCATGCCCCTTTGGCCTGGCCGCATCGCGAATGCGCACGGGCAGCCACGGCCGCATGAGGAAAAGCATGACGCGCCCGTACCCCCAGTTCAGGCGGCGTATCGTCCTGCCGCTCACGCCCAGACGGCATCGCCGCAAGAGCACGACCACATAGATGCAGGGCAGCGCGCACAGCGTCCATGCCGTGGCGACCGCTGTCATGCCAAGGCAGGCCGCCGCCCTCGCACTAACCTTGCCCAGGGGCATCGCCGTCACGCAGGTCGATGATGAAGGCGTGGATGTCGCCCAGCGTGCGAATCTGCGCCAGGCCCTGCCTGTTCTTCAGCTTCATGCCGAAGGCCCGCTCGAGCACGATGACCATGTCCACGATGTCGAGGCTGTCCAGCCCGAGATCGGCACGTATGTCCGCCTCGGGAACAAGCGCCGCAGGGTCAAGCTCGAACTCCTCCGCCAGAGCCGTGTTTACGGTTTCGATTATCGCCGTGTCGTCTTTCGTCATCCCAACCTGCCCTATCGTTGCATCGGCGTCGCCGCCGTTCAGTACCGAAAAGACCCGCGTGCGCAAAGGCGGCCCGCTAGGCGCGGTACCTGTCGAAAACCACCGTGCAGTTGCTCCCGCCAAGGGCGAAGGCGTTCTTGAGCACTGGCCCCCGGCGCCCCGTGAGCGGCTCTGTGAAATGCCCTATTCTGCCGCAGGCGGGATCGGGATCCGTCAGCCCCGCCGTGGGGAGGAACATAGCACTGTTGTTCATCAAAATACAGAGGATACTCTCCAGCGCCCCGCTCGCCGCCATGGTGTGCCCCAGATTCCCCTTCTGGCTCGACACGGGCGTGTCCGCGCCGAAGACCTCTTCGATCGCCCGCCCCTCGGCGCTGTCGCCGAAAACGGTCGCCGTGGCGTGCGCGCCGACATAGGCGATGTCGCACGGGCGCAGGGCCGCGTCATCCAGGGCCTTGCGCATGCATCCGGCGATTGCCGCGGCATCGGGATGGGCGATGCTGCCGGGCGCGGCCGTCATGGCCGAACCGCGCACCTCGGCAAAAATGGGGGCGTTTCGCCCAAGGGCGCTCTCAAGGCTCTCCAGAAGCAGCATGCCCGCCCCTTCTCCGCAGACCACGCCGCTGCGGGCGATGTCGAAAGGGCGCGACGCCCCCGCAGGCTTCTGCGCGAGGGAGGCGGCCCCGAGGCGCTCGAAGGTCGCCGCCGTCAGCAGATGGAATTCGTCCGCGCCGCCGCAGAGCATGCGCTCCTCGCGGCCGAAGGCGACGGCCTCGTAGCCCATGCAGACGGCGGCAAGCCCTGTCGCGCACGCAGCGGCAGGGGCGAGCATGCGCCCCGTGCAGCCGAGCGCCAGCATGACGTTGGCGGCGACGGTATGCCCCATGACCTTGAAGAAGACCGTGCTGCGCACATCCTCGACCGTGTTCTCCGTCAGGAAGGACGTGAAAAACTCCTGCATCATCTGCGGGCTGCCCAGCGTTGAGCCCGCGGCCACCCCCATGTCCCGCGCATCCTCAGCCCCGAGGCCTGAGGCGCGCAGGGCCTCTTCGGCGGCGAGCACGGCATGCACCGACATGGGCGACATGGTGCGCCGCAGTGCTCGCGGCAGGTGCTTCTCCTCCACCGGCGGCACGAGGCCGGCCACACGGCAGGAGAGCCCTTCCAGCTGATACGGGGGGATAAGAGACAAGGCAGAACGCCCTGAACGCATGCCCGACCACAGGGCTTCGACGCCCTCTCCGAAGGGGGACACCGCCCCCATGCCCGTTATGACGACCCGGCGCCGCATAGGCGAAAATCCTCCAGAACCGCTTCATGGCCAGCCAGAAAACCCGCGGCAAGAGCGCCGCTGATGATGCCGCCGAGAACGCCCGGCAGAAGGATGCTCTGCCCGGCGAGCCACAGGCCCCGGACCCGCGTCATCGGCATGAGGGGCAGGGTCTCGGCGTCGTGCCGCATGCCGTACAGACTGCCGTCGGCTCCGTGCACCCAGTGCCGCAGGGTCAGCCCGGTCGCCCCCTCGACAACGCGCCACCGGCCCCGCAGGCCGGGAATGCGCCTTTCGATCAGGGCGGCGATGTCGCGCAGGGCCTGCCCCTTCCACCGCAGATAGTCTTCGGGCCTGGGCGCGGGATCGCCCGCGGGCAGGCAGCCATCGGGCAGAAGGCAGACCGCCATGAACGTCCGCCGGCCGTCCGCCGATTGCCGGCCCTGGTTGATGTAGACGGCGGGAGGCGTCCCCCCGAGGCGGACGAAGAGTTCCGGGCCGTCCCATCGGGGCAGGAGCCAGATGTTCTGCGAGGGACTTATCGCGCCGTCGACCTCGGCGAAGAGCAGAAAAGGTTCGGGCGTGCGCGGCATGGCGGCCATTCTGTGGAGGAATGCCGGGCGCAGCGCCCCCCTGGGCAGCAGGGATTCCAGCTGCGCGGGGTTTCCGGCGAAGACGCAGGCATCGCACCCTAAGCGGCCGCCGCCTTCCGTGCGGACGCCGTGCACCAAACCCCCTTCCGCATCAATGCCCGTGACGGCGGCCCCGCAGCGCACCGTGGCACCCGCCTCGGCGAGCCGTGCGAGAAGGGCCGCGGCGAGTGCGCGGCCGCCGCCCCTCCATGCGCCGTGCGAGGCGAAATACGGCCCCGCGACAAGGGAATACGTTTCGAGCGACGCCTCCTCCGGCATGAGGCCGTAAAGCAGGCAGCGGCTTGCGAACATGGCCGCGAGCGGCGCGGGCAGGGCAGAGAGGTGCTCGTTCAGAAGCGAGCCTTCCGCGGCGAGCGGCGCGGGCTCGTCCAGGCACTGCGGGTCGAGGTAGGGCGAATGGTGCAGGGCCGATTCCATCCGCGCAAGGAATCTTTCGACCGCCGCTTCCGAACCGGGAAAGTCGCGCCGCACGCCGGCAAGCAGATTTTCCCGCCCGCACGGCAAAACGAAGGTGTCCCCTCCCTCAAAACGGAATTCATCGGTGAAGCCGCTCTCGACGGGGCCGAGATCATCAAGAATGCCGAGCGCATCGAGCCAGGTACGCAGTATGCCGCCCTTGTGCAGGCCGCCCGCGCTGTGAAAGCCCGTGCCGAAATGCAGCCCGCCGCGCGAAAAGCCGTTCAGAAGGGGTGCGGGCCGGGCGGCGGCCTCGAGTACGTCGACGCGATGGCCTGCACGCGCCAGCAGCAGGGCCGCCGTCAGGCCGCTCACGCCGCTGCCGACGGCGACGCAATGCATCAGGCAAACTCCAGCACGAGCGCGGCGTTGCTGCCGCCGAAGCCCGCGGCGTTGCAGAGCACGCGATGCGGCGGAGCATCCCGGCGCCTGGTCAGCACGGGTATGCCCGCGGTTTCGGCGTCGGGCGCCTCAAAGTTTCGCG
>JAILMX010000031.1 GCA_024692205.1 Desulfovibrio sp.
CGAGGTTCTTGGCGTAAGCCGCACGGCAGGCGAGGATGAGATAAAGCACGCCTACCGCAAGCTGGCCATGAAATACCACCCCGACCACAACCCCGGGGACAAGGAAGCCGAACAGAAGTTCAAGGAGGCCGCCGAGGCCTATGACGTGCTGCACGATGCGGACAAGCGCGCGCGCTACGACCGATTCGGCTTTGCCGGAGTGCAGGGCGGCCCGGGGGGTGGCTTCCACAACGCCGACGACATTTTCTCGAGCTTCAGCGACATCTTTGGCGACCTCTTCGGCTTTTCCCAAGGGGGCGGCACACGCCCCACGGTCGGGGCCGATCTGCGCTACAATCTCACCATATCCTTTGCCCAGGCGGCAAAGGGCGACAAGATCACCCTGACCCTGCCCAAACACGTCACCTGCTCTGAATGCAGCGGCAGCGGCGCGGCCAAGGGCACCTCACCCGAAACCTGCCGCCACTGCAACGGCACGGGGCAGGTGCGCCGATCGCAGGGCTTCTTCCAGATAGCGACGCCGTGCCCCGTCTGCCGGGGCTCCGGCCAGGTCATCGCCAAGCCCTGCCCGAAATGCAAGGGCGAAGGCGTTGTTCCCGAAACGCGCAAGCTTGAGGTCTCCGTACCCGCCGGCGTCGATAACGGCACCCGCCTGCGCGTGCGCGGCGAAGGCGAACCAGGTGAATACGGAGGGCCTCCGGGCGACCTCTACGTCGTCATCTCGGTTGAAGCCGACAAACGATGGGAACGCCACGGGCAGGACCTGCTCTGCCGCCTTGAGATCACCTTCGTACAGGCGGCCCTCGGCTGCAAGACCGAAGTTCCGGGCCTGGACGGCCCCCTGCCCCTTGAGGTGCCGAAAGGGCTGCAGAGCGGCTCGCTTCTGCGCATCGCCAACGAGGGCATGCCCTATCCCGGCCGCAAGAATCGGGGAGACCTGCTCATCGAAGTGCGCGTGAAGACGCCCACTCACCTGACGAAACGCCAGGAGGAGCTCCTGCGCGAGTTCGAGGCCTGCGCCGAAGAAAGCACCGTCAGCAAGGTCAAGAAGGCGGCCAAGAAACTCGGCAAGGCCATGGGTCTCGACTAAGCGAGACTTCTCATGGATACGATAGCCGTTCTCATCCCGTGCTATAACGAATCGGCGACGATCGCCAAAGTCATCACCGATTTCAAGAGCGCGCTTCCAAATGCGGTTATCTACGTCTACGACAACAACTCGACCGACGGAACCGACGCCATTGCGCGCGAGGCCGGCGCTGTCGTGCGCTATGAATACGAGCAGGGAAAAGGCAACGTCGTCAGGCGCATGTTCCGCGAGATTGACGCGCAGTGCTACATCATGGCCGACGGCGACGACACCTACCCCTCCGAGGCCGCCCCGGAGATGGCACGGCTTGTGCTTGAGCACGACGTCGACATGGTCGTTGGCGACAGACTCTCCTCCACGTATTTCGAAGAGAACAAGCGTCCCTTCCACAACGTCGGCAACACGCTCGTCAGAAAAAGCATCAACCTGCTCTTCAAGAACGCCATAAAGGACGTAATGACGGGCTACAGGGCCTTCAGCTTCGAGTTCGTCAAGACCTTTCCCGTACTCTCGCGGGGCTTCGAGATAGAGACAGAGATGACGATACACGCCATCGACAAACGCCTCTCCATCGGCAACGTCGTCATCGACTACCGCGACAGACCTGCCGGAAGCGTGTCTAAGCTCAACACCTTCTCCGACGGGGCGAAGGTGCTGCGGACCATCCTGCGCCTGTACCGGGCGTACAAGCCCTTCTCCTTCTTCTCAACCCTCGCCCTCGGCCTCACGGGCCTAGCTCTCACCCTTTTTCTGCCCGTATTCGCAACATACCTCGCTACGGGCGAGGTACCCCGCTTCCCCTCCCTCATCGTGAGCGGCTTCATCTTCATGGCGGCCATACAGTCCTTCTTCTGCGGGCTTCTGCTTGAGAATGCCGCACAGGACAACAGGCAGACCTTCGAGGTCCGCCTGCACCGCGTCTCCAGGCTCAAGAAAAAGCTGCTCGGCCGTAAGGCTGCGTAGTTTTATCGCACCATCTATCCAACTTCCCATGAGGCATGGGATTGCCACGCCCACGCGGATGAGGGAAAATCCTGAAGAGATCAGCAGAAAGGGCGTCATAATTTACGGCGGGATATCCCCGATAACTAACTTGCCTTGTGCACGGTGCGAACAGTACCCCGGATTACAGCTGAAAAGCGCGCGTGGGAAAATGGCTGCCTTTTTGGCCAGCATTTTTCGACCATGTCCTGCTGATCTCCTCAGGAGATGCCAGTATATGGGAATGGTCACGTATGGCAAGGTGATTGAGCCGGATGTACATCTACGATAAGCAGAACGACCTGAAGAACGGGAAACGGCGGGTGCAAACAATGATCGCCTGCGGAAAATGGCTGATTAACGCCATGGATCTCGAAACCGGGGTATGCTTTCAGAACGCCTAGGCAGTCAGTCGATCAATAATCTCACATCAACCTTATTCATGACACGAATCGTGTGGTAGTCATAACTGCGTCCGTTTCACGGTGTTCTTTCATGGGAAAGACAATGATAGAGCCCCCAACATCCCGTGGAGATTAGACTGCTTTCTTAATAGCTTCTATAAAATTTCCATTGACGTCGGATGGTGCCGAGGAGTTGCACTTTCATACAGGAGCTTATTTTGTCTTGAGGGGCTCGTCTTCGGCAGGCGTCGCGTTTTCGGCGGGTTCGACGATATCAGCGTCGACGATGTCGTCCTCCGAGGAATCGGGGGTGCTGTGCAGAGGCTCCCTCACGCCGGCTTCGTCCTGAGCTGCCTCTGCGGAAGGCAGGGCCTGCGCAGGCGATGTCCCGCCCGGGCCCAGGGTCATGGGGGCGATGTCCTCAATGCGCAAGGGCGTACAGCCCTTGCCCGTGATGATGACGCCCGTCTTCTCCAGCACCTTCAATCGGTAGGCGTATTCCTGCTCCATGCGCCTGTGATGCGAAAGGAACCACAGCCGCGCCCCGTAGCAGATGACGAGAAAAGCCGTCGCGCAGCCGACTATCCACGGTATGTAGGGGATGAGTATGGAACCGATGGCCCCGACGGCTGTGTCGAGGAAAAAGAGCGCCCCGCCCATGGCGAGAAGGCCGAGCAGGATGACGATGATCGGCGCGTTGCCCACGATGGCGTAGAAGCGCTCGACCCTTTCGGGCAGGACGCCGTCGACGTCGCCGTCGGCGGTTTGCGAGCCGGACGCGGCCGCGCCGCCGAGAGCGCGAGAGAAATAGACGCCCGAAAGATGCAGCAGAAGCAGAAGGCCAACAGGCGAGAGCACGGCTGCTATGAGCCAGCCGACCCAGGGGAACTGCGCCATCTTCGGCCCGCCGGGCGCGATGGGCGCCGCATGGACGACCCCGTAGAAAAAGGCCACCGCGCCGACGACGATCTCAAGGAAAAAAACGGCGATGAGGTAGTAGACGACGATTTCGCGATTCTGCCCGTCGTACCAGTTCTTGCGCAGGGCACGGCGGCAGTTTTCGCGGGCGCCGCCTCCCGAGTTCGACTCTGTTTTTCCCATGGAGGCATCCTATAGGGCAAGGGGCGGCCCGTCAACGAAAGCGGGCCCGCGGACTGGAAAAAAAGGGATGCCGCGCGGCCCACGGCATCCCAAGTCAGACTGTGCGTTTTCAGCGCTTACGCCGCCGGGGGGACTGGACGGTTGGGAGTGGCCTCAACCGCGTCCAGCGCTTCGTCCACGAACTGGCCGGCGAAGCTCTCGATCTCGCCGCGATCACAGGCGGCCGACAGCAGCGGATCGATGGGGATCTTGGCGAGCACTTTCAAACCGTGCTCGCGAGCAACGGATTCAACGCGGCTTTCACCGAAAATCTGATAGGACTTGCCGTTGTCCGGGCAGACGAAATACGACATGTTCTCGACAAGTCCCAGAATCGGCACGTTCATCAGGTTGGCCATGTTGATGGCCTTCTCGACGATCATGGTGACGAGATCCTGCGGCGAGGTGACGACAATGATGCCGTCGACGGGCAGGGACTGAAAGACCGTCAGGGGCACGTCGCCCGTTCCCGGAGGCATGTCGATGAACATGCAGTCCACGTCCTTCCAGATGACGTCGCTCCAGAACTGCTTCACCACGCCGCCCAGGATGGGGCCGCGCCAGAGCACGGCTTCGGTATCGGTTGGCAGCAAGACGTTGATGGAGATGATATCCACGCCGCCCTTGCTGCGCAGGGGCACGATGCCCTGCTCAAGTACCGTCGCCTTCTGACGGATGCCGAACATGCGCGGCACTGACGGACCGGTTATGTCGGCGTCGAGCACGGCGGCATGAGGGCCGCGCTTGGCCATGCCGGCTGCCAGAAGACCGGTCACCAGTGATTTGCCGACGCCGCCCTTGCCGCTCACGACGGCAATGGCCTTGCCGACGTGGCTCATCGGATTCAAATGGGCCAGCATATCCTGCGGCGCGGTGCGTTCGCCGCACGATTCACCGCAGGAACCGCAATTATGATTGCAATCGCTCATAGCGTTGTCCTTGTAAAAAGGTGAGGCCGCCCGCTCCGATTCCGTGGAGGGCGCGGCCGGAAATCCCCATGAAAATAAGCCAATATCTCCCCCGTGTCAATGCGTAACGGTTTTTTTAACGCCCGCTCGCGCTCCGGAAGAATGCCGACAACCATCGTGCATGGCGGAACAGGCGGGGCCGGCTTGCAAGTCAGGACATGATATGCCATCTTTCAGAATTGAGGATTGCGCATACATGAAACACGTCATCATACACACCGACGGGTCCTGCCTCGGCAACCCCGGCCGAGGAGGCTGGGCCGCCATTCTGCGGCTGGCCGGATCGGAACACCGCCGCGAACTCTGCGGGGGCTTCTCCCTGACCACGAACAACCGCATGGAGATCACGGGCGTGCTCGAGGCCCTGCGCGCCCTCACGGAACCCTGCACGGTCGACCTCTACACCGATTCGCAATACGTCCGCAATGCCGTCGAGAAGGGCTGGCTCGCCGCCTGGCAGAAAAAAAACTGGGTGAAAGCCGACAAAAAACCCGTCAAGAACGTCGATCTGTGGAAAGCGCTCGTGCCGCTTCTCGCGCGAAACGCAGTGCGGATGCACTGGCTTCGCGGCCATGTGGGCCATGCCGAAAACGAACGCTGCGACGAGCTCGCCCGCGCCTGCGCCGCTCGCAGCGACCTGCCGCCGGATAGGGGTTTTCGTCCGGACGACGTGTAACGCATCACCGTTGCGGAAAGACGCCCGATGATTTTCGACCCGTTCAGCCCGGAGATCTGGGACAGGCTCGTCTGGCCCATGCTGCGTCTGCTCATGGGGCTGGCTGCCGGCCTGCTCGTGGCGAACCTTCTGGAATGCCTGAATTGGACGCGAGGCCTCTGCCGCCTGAGCCTGCCTCTCGCACGGGCAGCGCACCTCAGCGAGACCTCGGGGGCCGCTTTCGCGCTGGCCTTCGTCTCGCCGGCGTCGGCCAACGCCCTGCTCTCGCAGAAGCACGCGCAGGGCGAGCTCTCTTTTCGCGAACTCATGCTCTCAAACCTCTTCAACAGCCTGCCCGCCTACGTAACCCACACGCCCACCATATTCCTGCTGACATGGCCGGTGCTCGGTCTGCCTGCCGTCATCTACGTCGGCCTCACGCTTCTTGCCGCGCTCGGGCGCACGGCGGCGACCATCGCGCTGTCGCGCCGCATGCTGCCCCCTCCGGCTGCCGCGCCGTGCGCCGGCCAACCGGAAGGGTCGCCGACCGCGTCGACGAGTCCCAGAAAGACCGCGCTCTGGCGGGAGGCCGCGCAAAAGGCGTGGCTGCGCTTTCTGAAACGCCTGCCGCGGCTTGTCCTTTTCACCGTGCCGGTATATGTGCTTATGTATGCCCTGCAGGTGACAGGCGGCTTCGACGCCGCCAAAAACTGGCTCGCCGCACATATCGCGTGGCTTTCGATCGTGCCGCCGCAGGCCATGGGCATCGTCGCCCTGCACCTCGCGGCCGAACTTGGAGCGGCCCTGGGCGCGGCGGGAAGCCTTCTCGCCACGGGGGGGCTCGGCCCGCAGGAAGTTGTGCTGGCCCTTCTGGTCGGCAACATCCTCTCCACGCCCATGCGCGCCTTGCGGCACCAGCTGCCGGCCTACGCCGCTTTCTTCGCCCCTGCACTGGGGCTCAGGCTCATCGCCGCCAATCAGGGTCTCAGGGCCGCGAGCATGAGCGTGGTGGCACTGCTCTACTGGCTGACGGTCCGCTGAGCCCGAAGCATCAACATTGGAAAAAACCGACGTACGGGGGTTGTCTGCCCAATAAAGAATTCTCCGAGCGGAAGGGAATAATCACCTGTGAACTTCAACAAAATAACGCCATCTGACCTTCAGCGCATTGTCCCATATTCGATTAACGATGCAGTTTCAAAGGCAAAATGCGTATCGAATTGTCCTGTTTTATGAGCAAAAGGTAACCTTTCGCATGTGTCTGTGATTGCAGCTGAGGTATACAATGAAATTTAATTTGCAGCAAAAATTACTTTTACCTACTATAATAGTACTATTTCTATTTGTAGCTGTATGTGCATATTTTTTATCAGACATCCTGATTGAAAAAAATCAATCACAAACAATAGAATTATTATATGAAGGTAATAATTTGCTCATTAAAAATATTCATAATCTTATAAATAATTATAAATTGTCAATTCGAAGTTTATCAAATGCGCCGATTCTTCACGCCCTTGCCAATCATTTATCAAATGCTAAGAATAATGATGAAATACCAAAACATATTTTATATCGAAGAATTTATGAAATTCTAGAAGATTTTCCCAAAAAATATATTGACTACTCACAACTCGGCTTGGCTGACGCAAATGGAAACGTTATTGCAAGCAGCCAACCGCAGAATATAGAAAAAGAAAATCTAAAAGAAAAAAATTTCTTCAAGCTTGCTATGCATGGTCAAGAAAATGTTTCAGAGCCAACTATTAATCCTACAACAGGCGATAAAGTGATTTATATAGCAACGCCAGTATTTAATTCACGACAGGAACCTATATGCGTTTTGTATGGCACTATTTCTTGTGCAACTCTTACTGCAAATACTATACAAGGTGCCGCTAAATCGAATTATGGATATGCTTATATTGTTGATGGAAAAAGCGGCCTCATTCTAGCACATAATATTTCTCAAAATATACAACGCATTGATATGTTTAAATATCAACAGTGGATGGAGGATCTAAAACCAGACGAAAATGGAATTAAAACCGATTATATTGATAGTCACGGCAATCGCCTATTAGCTATTTACCACAAAGAAGCTGAATCAGGCTGGATTGCAGTTTCTTGCGTTGCTTTTAAAATAATTGAAGCACAAGCTTCATTTATACGCAATATAATCATTCTCATGATGTTCGGAACAATTTTTCTTGTTGCATGCATCATAGTAGCTATTATTAAATCAGTGACAAATGATATATATAAAACCAATCTTTACGCGCAAGAGATCGCAACAGGCAACTTTGATACCACCCTTGATGTACATCGTGACGATGAACTTGGCGAACTTGGCTCAGCTCTTCATAAAATGGTTGATTCATTAAAGAAAATGATGGCTTTAAATATTGAACAGGCTGAGGATAAAAAGCGTAATCTTGCGCGGTTACGTGATACTATGCTTATTTCACTTGCAGATATCGTTGAAGGTCGCGACAAAAATACATGGCAGCATATCCAAAAAACAGTGTCATATGTTCGTATTATTTTAGAAGAACTAAAAAATGAAAAAGTATATAGCGATACTATTAACGACGACTACATCGACAAAATGATTAGTTGCACTCCACTGCATGATATTGGCAAAATCAATATTCCTGAACATATTTTAAATAAATCTGGAAAGCTTACGGATGACGAATTTTCAATTATCAAAAAACATACGTTGTTTGGCGGTGAAATTATCAATCACATAAGGAATATTGTGCCGGATTCTGATTACCTTGTCATTGCGAAGGATATTGCCATATATCATCATGAGAAGTGGGATGGAAGTGGGTACCCATATGGCCTTTCAGGAAACTCAATTCCTCTTTCTGCTCGCATAATGGCCGTGGCGGATGTGTTTGATGCCCTTGCGTCAGAACGTCCATACAAAAGACCATTTAGCGTTGGAAGGGCTTTTTTCATTATTCGTGAGCAAAGCGGTACCCATTTTGACCCGCGCATAGTTTCCGCCTTTCTCGCCTCCAGGGAAAAAATAATACGCTCTGAAGCACAATCCAGGACTTACGAAATAGACACGCAAGCACCGCAAACATAGTATGCTTATAGCATCACTATTATTTTTATAAATTAGTAGATTTAATACCCTGATTATCAGAATCTTATTATTAAATTTACCATGATAATACAATATGTTGTATAAAATTATTCTAAAATTACCATGAATCAGTCAGGAGACCTCATGGAAAGGCTCATATCCATTTCCAACATACACAGAAAAACTATAAAATACATTGTTCTTCTTTTCCTGCTTTTGTGGCCACTATCTTCGCCTGCAATTGATTTTAAAATTCGGGGCATGTGGGATTTTGGTCTTGAGTTAGGACAAGGAGGTGATCTTATAACGAAATATAATGGCCACCACCGCCCGGGAATGTACGGCAATTCTCCGGGAGGCGATAACTTCAATGCCATACAGCGTTTGCGTACGTTGCTCTTCTTTAGGATCTCTGAGAATTTGCAAGGGGCCATCATGCTCAAAATTCCCGAAAGAGACCCGATGCCTTGGGGCTATGCCGAAAAGGGGGGAGCCCTCGGCGCGGATGGGAATCAGCTACAGGTGAGTTCTGCCGCGCTGGACTGGCAAGTGCCCAAAAGCAAATTGCGTTTCCGCATGGGGATCCAATATATCGCATTCCCCGCATTTACGGGACAGAATGTTCAGCTTGCCAATACGGCAGCGGGGATAACAGCGAATTATCATTTGAATGAACACTTCTCTGTAACTGGAATGTGGATTCGTCCCTTTAACGACAACTGGACTGGTAGAGAAGGAGACGCTTTCACAGCAAACTACTTGGACAATATCGATATATTTGGACTTTTCTTACCCATAACTTTTGATGGAATCAAACTTACCCCATGGGCTGCCGGTGGCATGATAGGACGAAACGCCCGTGCCGGCGCCTATCAGTATACAAATATGTTCTGGGATAAGGAGCTCAGTAACGTCCCGTATAATCAGGGACGCCCCATCAACCCCAATTGGCGACGGGATCTGCACCGGCTTGATTCCTATGGCAGTTTGTTTATGGCTGGATTTACCGGTGAAATAACGCGTATTGAACCGTTCCGCTTTGCATGGGATTTCCAGTATGCTGGAATAAAAAGCGGCTACGAGCGATATGACAGGGGCGGCTTTGTTGCAGCGCTGCTTGCTGAATACAAGACGGGCTGGGGCATTCCTGGGATCTTTGGCTGGTATGCATCGGGCGAAGATGACGATGTCTCAAATGGAAGCGAGCGCATGTTTGTCATGTCGCCATTGAATTATTCCGGCCGCAATGATTTTTCTTCATTGGCCTTTTACGGAGCACAGAATCAATCTGTGCGTCAGGGTGTTTTGGCAAATACGTATGTTGGCACCTTTGGCATTGGTGCGCGAATTAAAGATTTTTCACTTTTTGATGATTTGAAGCAGACTTTGCGCTTTCTTTATATCAATGGATCAAATCAAAAGGAATCTTTAGGGAGATACAGCAGATTTGCCACTCCCGTTCCCGCAAATGGAGATTATTTGTTGACACATAAAGAATATGCTTGGGAATTGAGCCTCTCAAGTGAATATACAATATATGAAAATTTGAAATTATATTCTGAGTTGGGCTATCTAGGATTAAAAAGGCAAAATTATGCAGCGCGTGGGCGTGAAACTCAATGTGACGCATGGAATTTTTCTTTGGCATTGACGTATGCGTTCTAAAGTATTTCTCACTGATAATGCTCTACGAACAGACAATAAGGACACTCCCATGACGGAAACGGAAGAACGCACCGAACGGAAGGGCGAAGACCGGACCTGGCGCGAAACCCCGCTCGACGCGATACTCAGGGCCGAGCCGGACATCACGGTGATTGACCCGGAACGAAAGGGCTCGCGCATAACAGTGACCCTGCAGCCGCAGGATCGGCGCCTGTGCCTGCACCGCCCCAAGACCGCCCGCCAGCTGCTCGCGGGCCTGGGTCTCGCAGGAGAGACGGCTCTCGTCGCCCGCAACGGCGAATTGCTCACCCCCGACCGCCATATCTGGCCGAACGATGACATACTCGTCCGCAAGGTGGCCTCCTCGGGCTGATGCCCTGCAAAACCATTACCGACATCTACGGTCAACATCGGGGAGGCCCGCTAAGCCCTTGCCGTTTCGGCCTGCCGCCGTTGATGCGCAAAAGGCCGGCGCACGCGCCGGCCTTTCTCTTGCCCTAAGCTCCCGTATGAGGTCGTGCGGCATCAATACCGGTAGGTATCCGCCTTGTAGGGGCCCTCGACCTTCACGCCGATGTAGTCGGCCTGCTCCTGCGTAAGGGTGGTGAGCTTGGCGCCCAGACGGGGAAGATGAAGGCGGGCGACCTCTTCGTCCAGCTCCTTGGGCAGGGTGTAGACCTTCTTCTCCAGATTCTCCTTGGCGAGCTTGATCTGGGCCAGGGTCTGGTTGGTGAAGCTGTTTGACATGACGAAACTCGCATGCCCCGTGGCGCACCCCAGGTTGACGAGGCGGCCTTCGGCAAGGACGATGACGCTGCGCCCGCTCTTGAGCGTCCACTTGTCCACCTGCGGCTTGATATTGACCTTCGTCACCCCGGGGGTCCGCTCGAGGTAGCTCATCTCGATCTCGCTGTCGAAATGGCCGATGTTGCAGACGATGGCCTCGTCCTTCATGCCTTCGAGATGCTTGCCCGTGATGACGTGCACGTTGCCGGTGCAGGTAACGTAGATGTCGCCGTAGGGCAGGGCGTCCTCCATGGTGGTGACCTCGAAGCCCTCCATCGCGGCCTGCAGGGCGCAGATGGGGTCGATCTCCGTCACGAGCACGCGCGCGCCGAAGCCGCGCATGGACTGGGCGCAGCCCTTGCCCACGTCGCCGTAGCCGCAGACCACGACGACCTTGCCGGCCACCATGATGTCGGTGGCGCGCTTGATGCCGTCGGCCAGGGATTCGCGGCACCCGTAGAGATTGTCGAACTTCGACTTCGTGACGGAGTCGTTCACGTTGATGGCCGGGAAGAGGAGCTTGCCCTCCTTTTCGAGCTGATAGAGACGGTGCACGCCGGTTGTGGTCTCTTCGGAGACGCCGCGCAGATGTTCGGCGACCGTGTGCCAGTGCATGGGGTCGGCCTTGAGGCGCAGCGCCAGACGGTCGAGTATGCACTGAAACTCGTGATTGTCGGTCTTCTGCGTGAGCAGAGAGGGATCGTTCTCTATCTCAACGCCCTTGTGGATGAGCAGGGTGGCGTCGCCGCCGTCGTCCACGATGAGGTCGGGGCCGGAGCCGTCGGGCCACGTCAGGGCCATCTCTGTGCACCACCAGTAGTCCTCGAGGCTTTCGCCTTTCCAGGCGAAGACCTTGGCGAGGCCCTGCTCGACGACGGCGGCGGCGGCATGATCCTGCGTGGAGAAGATGTTGCAGGAGGCCCAGCGTAAGTCCGCGCCGAGGGCGGCGAGCGTCTTGATGAGCATGGCCGTCTGTATGGTCATGTGCAGCGAACCCGAAACCTTGAGGCCCTTCAGGGGCTTTTCGGGTCCGTACTTCTTTATGCATTCCATGAGGCCGGGCATTTCGCGCTCGGAAAGCTGCATCTCCTTTGCGCCAAAATCGGCCAGAGCCATGTCGGCGACCTTGTAGGCAAGCTTCGCGTCAAGTTCCTGAGTCATGTGATGTTCCTCTCTTCATAATGGTTTTCGTTGTTGCGGGCGACGCCTATGCGACGGTCGCGGTCATGAGCAGAAGGGTGAGCCCCCGACCGACGGAACGGCTGTCCGTCTTGCGCAGAACGAAGCCGGCTTCGTCGAGCCAGGCAGCGAGCGTCTCCCGGGGAAAGCCGAGCCACAGATCGCCGTAGCGCGTGCGCATGGTCTCGTCGTCATGCTGCAGAAAATCGGCGACGACGAGAGCACCCTGGCGGCTCAGTATGCGGCGCGTCTCGCGCAGGACGACGAGCGGGTCTGAAAGATGGTGCAGCACGAGGTTGATGCAGGCGAAATCGGCCTCACGGTCGCACAGGGGCAGATGGGCGAGCTCTCCTATGCGCAGCGAAAGGCGGTCCTCCGCAATGCTCTCCTCTCGGAAACGCCTGCGGCAGAGATCCAGCATGCGGGCCGAGCCGTCCACGCCGATGACCTTTTCACATTGCGAAAACAGGCGCGCGAGAACCGTGCCCGTGCCGCAGCCGAGATCGGCCGCCGTGACGCAAGACGCCGGCACACGTTCGCACACGGCCCCCGGCAGATCGAAGGGGCCCAGGATCTCACTGTTCAATTCGTCCCAGTTCTCGGCGATGGAATTGAAGAACTGGCGCGTCTTGCTCGCCCGGTCCTCAAGCATTCGTTCCGCCGCCGCCGCATCGGCCATCATGACGGTGTCAGGATGAACAAAGGGCATAACGGCCTGCAGGAAGTCATGGCCCACCCCTTGCGCCGACGATGAATAAAAAACCCACAGCCCGTCGCGGCGCGACGTAAGAAGGCCCGCCTCGGTCAGTATCTTGAGATGCCGCGAGATGCGCGACTGCCCCATTCCAAGAATGGTGACAAGCTCATTGACCGAAAGCTCGTAATGAAGCAGAATGTGCATGAGCCGCAGACGCGTCGCATCCGAAAGGGCCTTGAAGCGCAAAAGAACCATGAGACCTCGCGTTTCCTTACATCAAATTTACTTGATATAAATATCTGAATATCCTGATATGGTCAAGACCGGCTTTTCCCGAACATCGTCACGCCGACGCAGGCGCTGGCGCGACTTCAGCGAGCCGTCGCCGGAAGCCGTCTCCCTCGCCGAGGGCATCGATGCTGTCCTGCGCGACCTTGGCGCCAACGAGGAGCAGATGCGTCTCGTTCATCTGTGGGAATGCTGGCCCTATGTGCTCGGCGACGATCTCGCCTCCGTGGCCCTTCCGCTCGGGCACCGTCATTCCACCCTGCTCATCGGCTGCGAAGACACCATGCTTTTGCAGGAGATACGCTTTCAGCAGGACGAGATCCTCGACCGGGTCAACGCCTTCATGGCCGGGCCCTTCTTCACTGATATGAAGGTGTCCCTTCTGCTCGGCAAAAGCGCCCTGCAAGGACAGGCCGCCCGACCGTCAGACAATCGCAAGACCGCGACAGCGCCGGTCGTTCCCGAAGCCACGGGACGCTATCTGGGCGATATGGATCCCGCATCGCCCGTGGCGCGCTGCTACGCCCTCTTTGCCGCCGCTCGTCGCCCGTGACGCTGACGATCCTCCCTTTTGCCCATCTGTCCTCCCTGCTTTTCTTTGCGACGCCTCACGTTATCACTGGTTTTTCAACCGCAATGCGAAAGCCTGAATCATGCATTTTTCACAAAGTTTTCTAAAAAACCGCAAGAATCCTCTTCTGAAATTTTCATTTTTTCTTTTGTTTTTTCAGCATGATGGAAAAATCAAAAAAAATTCCTCGTGTTTTTGCTGTTCGGTTGTTGCCTTTATTGACAAAGACAGGGTGAAAAGTATAAGGTCAAATAATCGATTCCCCGTGCAGCTGGGGCGTGTATTTTTTCAGACAGTGAGGGATCCCGTGCAGAAAGATCTGGAAGACATCTGCCTTAAACAAGACAACGGCGCCGATTTTACCTTTCGCGGCCGGCTCTTCTCTGAGTGCTCTTGGTTCGATGAGGAACAGAACGCCCTCACTCGTCAAAAGCTCTATGTGACCGACACCAACGATCAGGTCTACTACATCGTGCGCAAATGCGGTCAGCAGACCACCCGTCATGCCTACCGGCTGGCTGTCAGCGGGGACAACTGCGTCATCAACAACGGCAAGGGCGAAATGACCCTGCAGTTCGATATGCTCATGCAGGCCGTGCGCGGTCTGTGCGGCATGGACGCCGCCGAAGCGACCCCGTCTTTGAGCAGCGTTGAGGAGATGCTCCGCGCCGCCAACGCCTAGCCAACACACGATTGTGTACGCAAAGGCCGCCTCCGTCTCACGGGGGCGGCCTTTTTTACGACAGTTTTTTCTCTGCTACTTCGTTTTGGCCTGACCGCTCTTGGCCGTCGACTCCAGCCGCTCATGGCCCTCGCAGGCGGCACGGTTGCCCTTGAGACAGGCCCTTGCGTAATGCGTCTTCGCGCTTTCCAAATCCCGCGTAACGCCAAGGCCGTTTTCAAAGAGATGACCGAGCCACTGGTCGGCGCTGACAACTCCCTGCGCCGCGGCGCGCTTCAACAGATCAAGGGCGCGCGGATGGTTCTGCGGCACCCCCTGCCCGGTCGCGTACAGGATGCCCAGACTGCATTGCGACTTCGCGTCACCCAAGGCAGCTGCCTTTTCGTACAGCGCGGCGGCGCGAGGCAGATCCTGCGGCACGCCTTCGCCCTTCTCATACATCAGGCCAAGGCCGTGCATGGCA
>JAILMX010000036.1 GCA_024692205.1 Desulfovibrio sp.
TGTAGAAACTTGCTGAAGGATAATCAGGAGGTGCGGTTATGTTTTCCATATTGGTCGCTGAGGACGACACTGCTCTGAATCGAATGATATGCGCCAAACTCACGAAGGCGCAGTATCGGCCGATTCCCGCCTTTGACGGCCTCGACGCCCTTTCCGTTCTGGAGCAGGAGCATATCGACCTCATCATCAGTGATGTCATGATGCCGCACATGGATGGCTATGCGTTAACGCGGACGCTGCGCGACGCCAGCATCAACGTGCCGGTGCTGATGATCACGGCTAAGAATCAGATGGAGGATATGGAACGCGGCTTTCGAGCCGGTACGGATGACTACATGGTGAAGCCGATTCACTTGCGCGAACTGCTGCTGCGGGTGGATGCTCTTCTGCGCCGCGCCCAGCTTGTGAACAAGAAACGCCTGGACATACGCGGCACAGTTCTCGACTATGCGTCGCTCACCGTCCAGACCGGCGATACTGTGGAACATTTGCCGCCCAAGGAATTTTACCTTCTGTTCAAGCTCCTGAACCGGCCGAACAAGATCTTCACGCGACAGGAACTTCTGGACGAGATTTGGGGCATTGACAAGGACACGGACAGCCGCAATGTTGACGCCCATATCAAGAAACTGCGCCGAAAATTCGCCGGAAATCCCGATTTTTCCATTCAGACGGTTAGGGGGCTCGGTTACAAGGCTGTCTTCGCGCAGGGGGAACGGTCATGAACTTTTTGCGGAGGCTTTTCCGTGAGAGACGCATCATCCTGCCCATACGTCTCCATTTCGCGCTCTCCACCCTGTTGACACTCGGCGCAAGCTGCGTGCTGTCCGGCTTCTTCGTTCACGCTCTTGACCGGTTTACCGGCATTGCCCAGAACCTGCCATTGGCCCACATTGTCTGCAGCGTGCTCACCCTGCTGGTGTGCGGCTTCGCCCTGGCATGGGTCGCCGGGTGCTATATCCGTCCTGCAAGGGAATTGGCGGAAGCGGCAGGCCGTGTGGCCGCAGGGGATTTTTCAGTACGCATAGCGCTTCCGAACCGGCGCATCGGCATCGCCGAGGCGAACTCCCTCATCAAGGATTTCAACAGGATGGTGCGGGAGCTGGAAGGCATGGAGCGCATGCAGAACTATTTCATGGGAAATGTTTCCCACGAATTCAAAACGCCCCTTTCCTCCATCATCGGCTTTGTGGAAATCCTCATGGAAGACGCCCTTGATGACAAGGAGCGGCAGGAATATCTCGGCCTCGTGCACAGGGAAGCGCAACGCCTTTCACGGTTGTCGGAAAACATTCTGCGCCTCTCCCGGCTGAAAGCGCAGAATATAGTCATGCGGCGTGAATTCGTTGCCGTGGATGAGCAGATCCGGCACTGCCTGATCCTGCTGTCGGAAAAATTCTCGGACAGGGAACTTTCCTTGGACATTCGGCTGGAGGCCATGACCATCACGAGCGATCCTGACCTGCTGGAGCAGATTTGGCTGAACCTTATCGACAATGCGCTGAAATACTCATCTCCTCAAACAACACTGCATGTCACAGGCAGCATGAAGGCTTCCTCCCTCGTTGTCAGCATTCGTGACGAGGGCATCGGCATCCCGGCCCAAAAACAGAAACACATCTGGAACAGCTTTTATCAGTGTGAGGAATCACATAAGGAATGCGGACACGGACTGGGGCTGTCCATCGTGAAGCAGGCCGTGGATTGTCTTGGCGGCGCAATTGAGTGCCGCAGCGCTGCCGGACAGGGAACGGAAATGATCGTCACCCTCCCGCTCAATTTCAACGACAATATGCCCAAAAAGTCACATTGAAGTCACATTGATTTGCTATCTGGGGACATACTTGGAGGAATCTACGATGAGTTTACATGGACAGACCAAGGGAACAAGTTTGGAAAAGATGGCGGAAACGCTGGCTCTGGGCGAAGCGCACGGTGTGATGATGTATTACGCCCTGGCGCGTCTGGCAAAGGAACAGGGATATGACGATATTGTCGCCGACTTCATTGAGGCTGCAAATCAGGAAGCCGTCCACTCCGGCTTTTATGCGACCCTGAATGCCAAATACCCCAAGGAGTTCTGGAGGATGGTGCGCGGCCTTATGGCGGCTGAAACAGGCGGAGAGGCAAAGCTCATGGATTTGTCGGACAAGTTTCGCGCCGCCGGGCTTGCCGAGGCCGCCGATGAGCTGAAGGTGTTCGCCAAGCAGGAGGGACACCACGGTGCGCTGCTGAAAAAAATACTGGAGAAGCACCACCCGGAACTGCTGAACGATGCAGGCAAGACAATCTATGTGTGCGCCTGCTGCGGCTACGAATATGTGGGCGATCTGGACGGCGAGCCGGAAGACTATGTCTGCCCTGTCTGTGGACAACCGAAACGCGTGTTCCGCCTGAAGGATGTGTAGGCCACAGCAGCTATGCGCACGGCGGGGCTGAGTCACCAGATCACTCTTGGCGCAGGCTATTCCGAATTTGTCATGTGAATGGCCCGAAGGACGGCGACGTACTGATGGTCGGCTCAACAACCCAGGGGGGGGCGCACCATGGAACGCAAGATAACTGTGGACAGGGAGAAGTGTGTTCACTGCGGCCTATGCGTCGCGGATTGCCCGATGTACTGCCTTGAATTCGGCGGCGAACAAACGCCGCAATATCAGGATGGGGCGGAGGGCCTGTGCATTGCCTGCCAGCACTGCATGGCGGTTTGCCCAGAAGGTGCGCTGTCCTTCGGAGGCCTGAACCCTGCAGACTCCTTGCCGACCGCTTACGGCAACAGCGATGCGTTGTTGCGGCTGATCCAGTCAAGAAGGAGCATGAGGCACTTCAAGGACGAGGGCATCCCGTCAGAGATTTTGGCGAAAATACAAGCGATGCTGCCTTTCACGCCGACCGCAAGCAATGCGAACGGCCTTCATTTTTCCATTGTGAGGAGCAGAGGAAAAATGGAGGCGATAAGGCGGGCCACCTACGGAACAGGGGCTCTTTTCGGCGAGGTCAATTCCCCGGGGCTGCGACGCTACCGGGAGAAGATCGCAAGCGGCGAGGACATCATCTACCGGGGTGCGCCGGTCATGATCGCGGTGGCTTCCGAAAAGGAACGGACGGTCCCCCCCTGTCACGGCGTTGTTGATGCGGCCATCTCACTGACCCTCGTCGATCTGTACGCCCAAAGCCTTGGTCTGGGCGCGGTATGGTGCGGCCTGGCGCTTCACGCTGCCCTGCAGATTCCTGAAGTCCTTGCCCTGCTGGAAATACCGGAAGAATACGCCCTGTGCTATACCATGCTGCTGGGCGTTCCGGCTGTCCGGTACCCGCGGACAGTTCAACCAGAACCGTTCAGAGTGAAAATCCTCTAGCAGCGCCGCGTTACTTTCGCTACGCAGAACAAAACTTGGGGGCAGCGAGCATGGACAGAAGAACTTTTTTGAAGGCGTCCTTGGCCGCGACTGCGGCCATGAGTTTCCCGGCAGCCGGGGTTTGCTCCGCGGCTTCCAACGATTCCGGCACCACGACAGGCAGGAGGTCCTCCATGTTGATCAAGGCGGTCAAATTATATGAAAATGGCTTCATGACAGAACCCTTTTTCATGGGCGGCGAGGATGGCGAAGACCATTTTGACGCTTCCGTACGGTATCGCTCGTCCCTGCAAAACTTTCTCATTGACACAGGCAGCGAGGTCATTCTCGTTGATACGGGAATGCCCAAGGAAACTCCAGATGCCGTGCCCGATGAAAAAACCAAGGTATACATGGGAACGCGCATCAAGGATTATGTGTCTGCCCTCGCCGACCTAGGCTACAGGCCGGAGCAGGTCAACAAAATTTTGGTGACGCACAAGCACGCCGACCACACGGGCGAGCTGCGCAGCTTCCCCAACGCAAAAATATACATAGGCCCGGAAGACGCTGACGCCTTGCATCTGGAGGGGAATACTATCGTCCGCGTCGCGTACAAGGACGGACCGTTCCATAATTTCCCTGAGCACGAAAAAATCGCGGACGGCGTGTATTTCATCAAAGCCAGGGGGCACACTAAGGGCAACAGCATCATCATTGCGGAAGATGACGGCCTGTTTTACATGATGCACGGCGACGTCACCTATTCTGACGAGGCCCTGTACGCCAACAAGCTGTCCATCATCTATGAGGACAAAGCCGCGGCCCGCGACACCTTGAATCAGGTGCGCGCATTCATCAGCGAGCATCCCACGGTCTACTGCTCAACCCACACCCCCCTTGGATACGAGAATCTGGAAGCCAGACGCGTGGTCAATCTCAATGCGCCGCCGAAAGTCATACCGCCAGCCGGCATCGCAACAAAGCAGGCCACAGGCAAGTATGTCTGTTCCGTGTGCGGCCACTGCTATGACCCCGAAAAGGGCGACCCGGAGCACGGCATTGCGCCCGGCACACGGTTTGAGGATCTTCCCGATGATTGGAAATGCCCCCGCTGCCGACAGCCCAAAAGCGCTTTCAACAAGGCATAACGCCACGCCGGGCTGGCCGTTTTGCTAAAAGGAGAGTTTTGCCATGAAAATCTTAGTGTTGAATGGAAGCCCCCGTCCAAAAGGCAACACCAAGGCAATGGTCGCGGCGTTCGCCGAGGGTGCGGAATCCGCAGGCCATCTGGTGAATATTGTGGATGTGTGCAAGCT
>JAILMX010000105.1 GCA_024692205.1 Desulfovibrio sp.
ATCGAGGCCGCCCTCATTCGCCGTGCGCTCGTGCGTTCTGATCTCGTGCAGGTGAAAGCCGCGGAATACCTTGGCATTTCAAAGAGCCTTCTGCAATACAAGCTCAAGAAATACGGCATAACAGGCCATTAGCGAAGTGACTTCTCTTTCGTCTTTCAGAGAAAAAGAGATGAAAAAGGGCTCCCCGCAAAAACGGAGAGCCCTTTTCTCATCGTGCAGGGGCGGGCGCGAACCCGCCAAGATGTTAATTTTTAAAGGAGTCGAGCACGACTTCCGCTTCGGGGTGGGCCTGCCGCAGAGCTTCGTGCATGGCCGCAGCGTCGGCAAAGGCCGCGAAGGGGCCAACTTTCTCCATGCCGTGGGCCGCGTTGTAGCGGATGAAATATGCCTGCCCTTCGAGCAGGGGAGTGCCTTTCTCATCACTGACCACTTCAAGGTCGACATGACCGATGCCGCGGCTCCTCATGTTGAGCTGATTTGCCGCGGCATAGGAGAGGTCTATGACGCGTCCTTTGGCGTAGGGACCGCGGTCAGTCACGCAAACCATGACGCTTTTTCCGTTGCCGCGGTCGGTCACCTTGACGACGGTGCCGATGGGCAGGGTGCGGTGCGCCGCCGTGAACGTATACATATCGTAATTGACGCCGCTCGCCGTCGCGCCCCCGTGGAAGTCGGATCCGTACCAGGATGCTAGGCCGCCGAAAGTCTTGCCGCTCTTGGCATTCTCAAGCCATACGTCACGGCTGCTGAGAGAAGGGGAATCCTCTTTGCGGGAAGAGATGACCTCGTTGCCTTTCTGGTGATGCTTGGTGCGGGATGCGTGAGAACGGGCGGAACGCCCTTGGGATTTTTTGTCTTTGGATCGGGAAACGTGTGACCGGTTGGCTGATTTCGCGTTGCAATCGGTCACGGGGGCCACAAGTGCCATGCCGAACAGAAGGCACAGACTCAAAGTAAGCAATCGCAGATACGTCATAACAGTTCCTTGTTGCGGTCAAGGCTGAACGTCGCGCGTAACATGCAGGAACATGGCGCGACGGCCGGGCCGCATCCCTTGCGACCCTGACCCCGGAACCGCTTTTTGGGGGCGGCCAACGCCCGGGGATGCCTGTAAACAGACTGTTTATAGCATTGATTGCTCGTATTGGCAAATCATGAAAAAAGATGCAAATTCAGCGGGATAAGAAACTTTGCATACATGCCTGCGATGTGAAAAAGCCCCGGAGCGAGGGCTCGGGGCTTTCTGTGCAATGCCATATGGATGCGTTACCAGTTGAGCGTGCGCTTGAAGGCGTGAGCCAGCTCTTCCACGCTCTCATCGAAGACTGGGCTAGAGCCGCTCTTTACCGTGAGCCTGCCGTGGTCGGTTACGGTGCCGATGCGGCGGCAGACCTGCCACATGCCAATTGACTCCATCAGCACCGTCATCTCAGGCTTGACGGTGACAACAAGGCGGCTGGCGGATTCGCTGTAGAGCAGTTCCGACCGAGTCATGGGTTCCATCGCGGCGACGGCGTCCAGATCAATTTCCGCGCCGAGACGGCCGCCGATGCACATTTCGGCAAGGGCAACGGCAAGGCCGCCGTCTGAGCAGTCATGCGCGGCGGAGACGGAGCGCTGCATCATGAGGGCGTGCAGTGCGCGGTAGCGGGCACGGGCGGTGCCGGCGTCGATGCACGGTACGCGGCTGCAATCGATACCGAGTTCGGAGGCTGCCTCGCTGCCGGCGAGCTCGCGCCAGGTGCCGCCCATGAGGTAGATGTGGTCGCCCGGCTGCTTGAAGTCCGAGGTCTGTGTGCAGGTGACGTTCGGAATGACGCCGAGAACGCTGAAGAGCACGGTCGGCGGGATGGAGATGCGTTCGCCGCCGCCCTTGTAGTCGTTCTTCATGGAGTCCTTGCCGGAGATGCAGGGCAGCCTGAAGGCGAGCGAGAACTGCCGGAGCGCCCGGCACGCACGGACGAGCTGGGCCAGTTTGTAGCGGCCGTCGGGATTGCTTTCGCTCACCACGGGGTCGCACCAGCAGAAGTTGTCCACGCCGGCCATGGCGTCGGGGTCTCCGCCGACGGCGACGGCGTTGCGCACGGCCTCATCCATGGCGTTCGCCATCATCCAGTACGTGTCGTAATCGCTGAATTTGGGGCAGATGCCGTGGCTGATGACGAGGCCGGCGTCGGATTCGAGCATCGGCCGAATCACGCCCGCGTCCGAGGGTCCGTCGCGAAGAAGTCCGACGAGGGGTTTGATGACGCTGCCTCCTTTCACCTCGTGATCATACTGGCGGATGATGTATTCCTTAGAGCAGATGTTGAGGCGTCCGAGCATCCGCTTCAGGAAAGCACCCTCATCGGCGCTGGCAACCTCAATGCGGCCGTCCTGCGTCTTAGGCGGTTGCCATACGGCTTCGAGCTGAAGCTGCGGAACACCGCTGTGCATGAACTCCATGGGCAGGGAGGCCACGATGCGACCGGCGTATCGGGTTTCGAAGAAGCCCGAATCGGTGAAGGTGCCGAGAACTGTCGCCTCGACATCCATGCGTTTTGCGAGTGCCGTGAATTCGTCGATTTTATCCGGGGGAACGGCGAGGGTCATGCGTTCCTGCGCTTCGGAAAGCACGATTTCCCAGGGCTTCAGGCCGTCGTATTTGAGCGGGGCCTTTGCTATGTCGAAGACGCAGCCGCCCGTGTCCTCCGCCATCTCCCCAACGGAGGAAGAAAGACCGCCGGCACCGTTGTCGGTGATGGCCGTGTACAGTCCCTGGTCGCGGGCCCTCAGGATGAAGTCGTACATCTTGCGCTGGGTGATGGGGTCGCCTATCTGCACGGCCGTGGCCGGCGAGCCCTCGTGGAGCTCCTCGGAGGAGAATGTCGCCCCGTGTATGCCGTCCTTGCCGATGCGGCCGCCCGTCATGACGATGAGGTCGCCGACGTTGGCCTTTTTCTGCCAGCCGGGCCTGCCGTTCACCTCGGTCGGCAGCAGGCCCACCGTGCCGCAATAGACGAGGGGCTTGCCGAGGTAGCGCTCGTCGAAGATGACGGAGCCGTTGACCGTAGGAATGCCCGACTTGTTGCCGCCGTGCTCCACGCCGCGGCGCACGCCCTCGAGCACCCTGCGCGGGTGCAGGAGCCTCGGGGGAAGCTCCTTGTCGTAGAAGGGCGAGGCAAAGCAGAAGACGTCGGTGTTGCAGAGCAGGTCTGCGCCCATGCCGGTGCCCATGG
>JAILMX010000089.1 GCA_024692205.1 Desulfovibrio sp.
CGCGCGGGTTTTCAAGGGCCGTTATCGTGCGCACAGGTTTGAGTATGAGCAGGCCCGAGAGGATGATGAGCGCCGCGAGTGCTCTGTTGAGCGTCACGGGGCCGAGCAGGTATTTTGTGAGCGCCCCGAGGAAGGAGAAGACGAGCGCGCCGGCGCACTGCGGCACGACGAGGTCGCGTTCAAGGCTGCCGTTGCGCCAGTGCAGGCAGGCCCCGAAGAGGCCCGTGAAGACGAAGCTGCAGAGCGCCGTCGCCGAAGCCTGCGCCGGGGTGAGGCCGGCGAACCACTGCAGCGGGGGGATGAGCAGGATGCCACCCAGGCTCATGCTGCCGGCCGTGAAGCCGACCAGAAGGCAGACGAGAACGAGAAAGACGCTCATCATGGGCGGTAATCCTTATTTACCGGAAAAGGCCGCCCTTTGGGACGGCCTTTTCCGCTGCGCCGGGGCGGGAATCGGGGCCGATCAGGCCACGGAGATGCCGAGCACCTTCGCGGCGTTGCGGAACATGACCTTCTCGCGCACTTCGTCGGAAAGGTCCATGGCGGCGTAGTTGGCGAGGCATTCGCCCTGCTCCACGAAGGGGTGGGCGGAGGCGAAGACGACCTTGTCGGCGATCATGGTCTTCATGGCGCTGATGTAGGTCTCGCACATGGGCGCGGCCTCGTACTCGGAGATGTCCATGTAGACGTTCTTGTTGCGGTAGCAGGCGTAGATGGCCTCCTGCACGTAGGGGTAGCCGCCGTGGCTCATGACGATCTTGAGCTCGGGGAAGTCGCGGGCGACCACGTCGACGTCGCGGGGATCGGTGCAGGCCATCACGGCGCCGGGAACCTGCGGCGGGGGCGCCATGGTGATGAAGACCGGCACGCCGAGCTCGCAGCACTTGGCGTAGACGGGATAGTAGCGGGCTTCGCAGGGGGAGATGTGGGCGAGATAGGGATCGGTGGCGATGCCCTTCATGCCGTATTCCCTGACGACCTTCTCGACTTCGCGCACGGCGTCCATGCCCTTGTGCGGATCGATGCCCCAGAAGCCGAGGAACATGTCGGGATAGCTGCGGCAGAATTCGAGCACGCTCGCGTTGTTGTCGGGGAAGCCGTAGGTCGTGCGGCAGTCCCGGCCGGTGATGACGGCCTTGACCACGCCGCGGGCCTTCAGGTCCGCCACGATCCGGTCAAGCGTCTGCGCCTGCCATTTGTCGAAGCCGCTGGCCTCGCAGCACGCCTTGAACATCGTGCTGTTCTTGATGCCGTTCAGGATGGCCTCGGTGTGGGGCCTGAAGCGGAAGTCGATGATTTTCATGCGTTTTTTCTCCATGTCTTTGGCGCTCAACGCGCGCCGCGGTCCTCGTCGACGATGGCCTGAAGGCGCGGGGCGGCGTCGGCGGGAAGCTTTGCGTCGCCCATGGGGTATTCGCGGGCGAGAAACATGTATTTCTGGGTTCCCAGACGGTGATAGGGCAGCGCTTCATAGGCCACGCTGCGGCCCTTCAGAAGGCGGCCTATGGAGCGGGCCGTCTCCTCGTCGTCGTTGAAGCCCGGTATGACGGGCGTGCGCACCGTCACGGGCAGTTCGGGGAAGGTGTCGAGGAGCCTGTTCAGGTTTTCGATGATGCGCTCGTTGCCCTGCCCCGTGCCCTGTTTGTGCTTTTCGCTGTCCGTATGCTTGATGTCGAAGAGAACATGGTTGAGCAGGGGTGCGGCCTCCTCCAGGTTCTCCCACGGTATGGCGCCGCAGGTTTCGATGGCGGTCTTTATGCGGCGCCTTTTCGCCTCGCGCAGGAGCGTCACGGCGAATTCCCTCTGGAAGAGAGGCTCCCCGCCCGAAATGGTCATTCCGCCGCCGGAGCGCGAGTAGAAGATCGCGTCCTGCGCCACGACGTCCAGGACTTCGCCGACGGTGCGTTTCTTTCCGTAGGTGATGAGGCTCTGCGCGGGACAGGCGGCGGTGCAGGCCAGGCTTTCGCATTCGGAGCAGTGCGCGCAGTCTATGTCGATCGCGCCGTTCTTGTCCGTAATGGACCGGGAGGGACAGGCCGGAATGCAGTAGCCGCATTTCGCGGGGCTGATGCACCGCCCGGGATTGAAGGCCATCTGCGGACGGGGGGACTGGGATTCGGGATTGCTGCACCAGCGGCAGCGCAGGGGGCAGCCCTTGGCGAAGACGACCGTGCGGATGCCGGGCCCGTCGTGGACGGAATACTTCTGAATGTTGAAAACCATTCCGGCGACCTTTCTGTCTTCAAAAGTGCTCATGCGTACCCCTTGCGCAGCGGATTCTCATGCGTCGGGGAGGGGGAAGCCCCCTCCCCGCTGTTAGACATTAGATGGTGTCGTGATCGGTGCGGGCGATCAGGTCGTTCTGCAGGTCGGGCGACAGGTCGACGAAGTAGGCGCTGTA
>JAILMX010000120.1 GCA_024692205.1 Desulfovibrio sp.
TCATAGTAACGCACAATCTGGAACTGGCCGCCATGATGGATCGCGGTCTGGAACTGAGAGCGGGAGCGCTGTATGAGAAAAGCTTTGCGTAACACCCTTCTGAAAGCCCTGTGGATGCTTCTCGCCATCTGCCTCGTGCAGACGGCTCCGGCGGCCCAGGCGGCCCCGGGCGGACAGAAAGTCCTCGTCCTGCCCTTCCAGGCCGCGGCCGGCCCCGAAATGCCGAACGCATCCGTCGACATTCCCCGGCAGATAATCTCTCAGCTGAACGGCCAGGGCATGCAGACCGTGCCCGTTGAAAGCGCGCGCGCGCTGCTGAGAGAGAGCGGCGGCGGCATCGACCTCGCCAAGGCCCGCGCGATGGGCCGCAAGGCCGGCGCCGATCTCGTCATCTACGGCAATTTCAACCAGCTGGGCGGCGGTTTCAGCATGGAGACCCGACTTGTACCCGTGAACGAAGGCCAGGCCGTTCCGGAATCCTTCGAGCGTGATTCGCTCGCGGCCCTTCCCGAGTGCACTGCGACCCTGGCCGGTCGTGCCGCACAGGTTCTGGGCGCCACGCCCGCGGCGCGGGGGAACGGACAGGGGCCCTCCGCGCAGCAACCGCAGCCAACGGCCCCGGTCTCGCGTGAGAATCTCGTCCCCATGGGCCGCATGGATCCCTCACGAGGCGGCATTGAGGACATCAAGGTTCGCGGCATGAACGTCATGGATCCGGACACGGTCCTCATGCGACTCACCCTGCGCAAGGGCGACACCCCTGACGCAAACGCCATCAACGAGGAAGTGAAGCGCATCTGGGAGATGGGCTATTTCAGCGACGTGCAGGCAACCATGGAAGGCCGGGTGCTCGTCTTCACCGTGGTCGAGAAGCCCCGCATCGACAGCATACGCGTTGACGGGGCGCACGAGCTCGACCAGGAAGACGTGCTCGCCGCCATGAGCACCAAGGCCGGCAGCGTTCTCAACGAACAGATGATCGCCGACGACATGCAGAAGGTCGCCGAGCTGTACCATAAGGACGGCTACTACCTTGCCAAGGCGAACTACCGCCTGGAGAGCCGCAACAACAACCGCAGCGCCGTGCTCGTCATTGATGTCGATGAGGGCAAAAAGCTCTACATCAAGGAAGTCAACGTCGAAGGCCTGAAGGAGATCAACCGCGGCGACCTTGACAAGTACATGGCTCTGAAGCCGCGCGGCATCTTCTCCTTCTTCACCGGCACAGGCGTCCTGAAGGAAGAATACCTTGAGCGCGACACCAACGCCATCGCGGCCTTCGGCCTGAACGAGGGCTTTGTCGACATCCAGGTCTCCGCGCCCAACATCGAATACAAGGACGACGGCATCTACGTGACCTTCACTGTCCATGAGGGCGACCGCTACAAGGTGCGCAAGGTTGACTTCGCAGGCGATGTGATCGAGAGCGAAGAGAACATGCGCAAGATCATCGAGATGGATGCGCTTGAAGAAGGAAAGAAATACTTCAAGCTCACCGTCATGCAGGAAGACTCGAAGAAACTGACGAACTTCTACACCGACTTCGGCTACGCCTATGCCGAGGTCGACACCCGCGTGAACAAGGCGGAGGACGGCAGCCCCGAGGTCGACATCACCTATGCCATATCGAAGAAGCAGCGCGTCTTCATCCGCCGCCTTCTTGTTGAGGGCAACGACAAGACGCGCGAGAACGTCATCCTGCGCGAGATGCGTCTGGGCGACGGCGATATGTACGAGGGCTCGAAGCTGCGCCGCTCGACGGAACGCCTGAACCGCCTGCGTTACTTCTCGGCTGTCGACACGGAGCTCATCCCCACGGGCAAAGAGGACGAGGTCGACCTCAAGGTGAAGGTGAAGGAGACGAACACCGGCTCCCTGATGGGTGGCATCGGCTACTCCACCTACTACGATGTGGGCGTCACGGCAGCCATTATGGAGCGCAACCTCTTCGGCCGCGGCTATCATCTTTCCCTGCAGGGTTTCTTCTCGTGGCGGCGCACGTCGGGCGTGCTCTCCTTCACCAACCCCCGCCTCTATGACACGGATCTGTCCTTCGGCAACGACCTCTACTACACGCGGCAGTACTGGGACGATTTCACCAAGGAGACCGCCGGCGACACCATACGCTTCGCCTACCCCATCGGCGAATACTCCTCGGTAGGCGTGGCCTACAGGCTTGAGCGCTACTACCTCTCCGACGTGTATGAAGATGCCTCGCCCTACATCCGCGACTACAAGGGCACGAACTGGACAAGCGCCATTTCGGCCCGCATCACGCGGGACACGACCGATTCGCGCGAGAAGCCCACAAAGGGCACGATTACCCGCCTGTGGGCCGAATACGGCGGCGGCGGCCTCGGGGGCTCGGACAACTTTATCAAGGTCACCGGCGACTGGCAGGGCTTCGTCTCCATCAATCCCGAGAACACCTTCCACCTGCGCACACGCCTGAGCGGTGTCTTCCAGAACACGGACAAGGAAGTGCCTGTCTTCGAACGCTTCTGGATCGGCGGCATGGACACCATCCGCGGGTATTCGTACGATGACCTCTCCCCACGCGACAAACGCTACCGCAACGAGACCATCGGCGGCGACCGCATGGGCCTGCTCAACGCCGAATACATCTGGACCTTCCAGAAGGACCTGGGCCTTGCCATCGTGCCCTTCTTCGACGCCGGCTTCAACATAGACCACAAGACGATGGGCGGAGAGGTCGACAAGTACATCGTCTGCTCCGTCGGTCTTGAGCTGCGGTGGCGTTCCCCCATGGGCGATCTGCGCCTCGCCTACGGCTACCCCCTGAGCGAGGACTACGACGGAGAAAGGGAAACCGGCCGCATCGAGTTCAGCATGGGCCAGTTCTTCTAGGCCGGGACGTGCAGACTCTGACGGCGGGCTCCCTTTCGGGAGCCCGCTTTTTTTGTTCCGCAAGCTGGCATGGAACTTGCTTTTCTCGCAAAAAAGAAGAATTATCCGCCAAAGGAAGGGTTTCCCCCGTGCCCGAACAGGCGAAAGGCAGGAAAAACATGGCAGAAAAGTCACGAGAAAGCATCTCCGGAAATATCGCCGCGTGGAGGCGCTTCGCCCCCCCTGCGGGCTTCGTTCTGGCGCTCATGCTCCTTGTCGTCTTCTGCTATGACGCGAGCTACAGCGCTCTGCCGCCCACGGAAAAGCGCTACGTCAAGGCAAAAAAGCAGATAGACGAACTCAGGGCGGATGCGAAGCGGGGCAACCTGCGCCAGCCATGGGAGGATCTGATACGCGAATTCAAGGCCATATACGAATGCGACCCCGCATGGCCGAACAGGCCGGCGGCGCTTTTCCGAGCAGCCGAAAGCCTTGAGGAGCTGTCGCACCGCTCCTACAGGGCGGCGGACATGCACAGGGCCGCAGCCTGCTATGAAGATGTCGCAGCGCGCCATCCCAAGAGCTGCCTCGCCGACGACGCCCTGTATCGCGCGGCGCAGATGCGTGCCGTCTGGCTCAAGGATGACGCGGGGGCGCTCACCCTGTTGCGCCGCATTCAAAAAAAGTACCCGGACGGCGACATGGCAGACGATGCCGCAGCCTTCGAACGCGTGATCACCGCAGCCGGAAAGGGCAAAACATCCTCAGAGGCGGGCCCGGCGGTCAGGGCGGCTTCGCGCGAAGTCCGGGAGGATGTGCCCCTTTCCCCTCCGCAGGACACAAGGGATGCCGGGCGCCGCACTCTCGCAAAGACGCCCATCGCGCTCATCCCCGCAGCGGATATTCCCGCACGCTATGCAGACGCAAAGAAGCGCATGGCAGCGCTTTTTGACGACAAGTCGCGCTCCCGCCTGCGCCAGCCGTGGCAGGCACTGCAGAATGAATTCTTCCTGATCGCCACATCTGTCAAAAAGATGACGAATCTCTCGAAAAAATCCCCCCTCCAGGCAATAGGCGGCGGGGCTCAATACCGTGCGGCCGCCTGCAACGACGCCATCGCCGCCGCTTCCGGCCTCACACGCGACCATGCGCAGTCTCAGGATCTCTATGTCTCGGTCGCGGACACCTGGCCGAAGAGCGCTCTGGCCGACGACGCCCTTCTGCGCGCGGCCGTCATCAACGCTGAGAAGCTCGACCGCCACGAGAATACACGCCTTCTGCTCGAGCGCATCATTGCCACCTATCCCGCGGGGGACATGACAGCCCAGGCTAAGACCATGCTCGCCAAGGAAGCCGAAGCGGGGAAAAGACGCACAGCCGCTTTGCCGAATCGCCCTGTCCTGAACGGTATTTCCTGGAACTCCCCCTCCAGGGACCGCGTTGAAATCCTGCTGGAAATGAACGCCCCAGCTGAATGGCAGGCCAGGATTGAAAAGGTCGGCCCGAAGCGTGCCCCGCAGCTAGTCGTCAGCCTGAACGGCGTACAGGTTTCAAAGAACGCCGGGCGCGGCGTCAAGATACGCGACAGCCTGCTCACCGAGATTGGCATCGCCCCGCAAAAAAACGCCTCGGTTCTGCGTTTCGATCTGCGCGGCGATAGCCGATACGCCATACGCCGCGATGAAAAGAACGGCATACACATCAGCCTCGCAGCCGCTGCTGAGCAGAAGCCGGCCCTCCCCGCCATCAGCCGTGACCGGGTGCGGGGGACGAAGGTGAACGACATGGCGCGCCAGCTGGGCCTCTCCGTGCATACGGTGTTCATTGACGCGGGCCATGGCGGACGCGACCCCGGAACGAGCCACAACGGCATCCTCGAACGGAGCGTGTCGCTGGACGTCGCGAAGATGCTTGGTCGCCTGCTTGAGGCGAACGGACTTCAGGTCGTGTACAGCCGCACGGAGGACATTGCCCTGCCCCTGAGCCGGCGGACGGCCCTAGCCAATGCCGCCAAGGCCGACCTCTTCGTCTCCGTGCATGTCAATGCCAACGATGACACGAGCGTGCAGGGCATAGAAACCTATTACCTTGATCTGGCACGCAGCCCGCAGGCGGCACGCGTGGCGGCTCTTGAGAACGCGGGCAGCGACAGGCGTCTCGGCGATATGCAGACGGTTCTCGCCGACGTCATGCTGAACGCCCGTGTAGACGAATCTCAGCGCCTCGCGCACGACGTCCAGCGGCTCACGATCTCACGCCTGAAGAGGAGCAAGACGCCCGCGCGCAGCAACGGCATCAAGTCCGCGCCATTCCATGTGCTCATAGGGGCCCAGATGCCGGCCATACTCGTCGAAATCGGCTACTGCACGAACGAGGACGAGGCCGCGCGCCTGAAGAGCCAGCGCTACAGGCTGCATCTTGCCGAAGGCCTTGCAGAAGGCATACTCGCCTACCGAGACCGCCTTCTGCACAGGCATGTGGCAGGGAATTCCTTGACGACTCATGAAGCTGGTGCTATCTAAATCTAAATTTTTTCTAAACCACTTGATTCCGCTATTGGGGAAGGAGATTTTTTCATGCGTAGTATTGTTCTGGCCGCCACGCTGATGGCGAGTCTGGTGATGGCTGGCCCGGCATTTTCCGCCGACAACGACGCAGCGCCTGCGGTCAAAATCGGCGTTTTCGACATGCAGACGGTGGCAACGCAGAGCGAGCCTGCCAAAGCCATGAAAAAGATGATGGATGACAAGTACGGCAATGAGAAGAAAAAGCTCGAAAAGCAGGGCGAGGCCCTGAAGAAGAAGGCCGAGGGCCTCAAGAATCCCAAGGTGGGCGAAGACAAACGCGTCGCTTTCATTCGCGCCAAGCAGGATCTCGACCAGAAGACCCGCGAATTTATGCGCCGCGTCGAGCAGGATGAAGTCAAGATGCGCCAGCAGATGGTCACCCTGATCTTCGAGGCGACCAAGAATGTCGCCGAAGAGAAAAAATTCACCTATGTGGTCGACCTGACCGCCGGCGGCGTTGTCTATGCCGACGCCTCCATGGATCTGACCGATGCCGTCCTGGCCGAAGTGGACAAGCTCTACAAGACCAAGAAGAGCGAAAAGAAAGACGAGAAGAAGTAAGCCTTTTCAGCTTTCCGGCTTCAAGCCCCTCCGTCCTTGCGGACGGAGGGTTTTTTTTGTAGGTTCATCGCAAAAAGCGACACGGAGGAGCCTCATCCATGAGCACAGAAGAAAATACAGTCCAGACTATGGACATACACCGTATCATGAGCCTTTTGCCGCACCGCTATCCCTTTCTTTTGGTGGACAGGGTGGTGGAATGCGTACCGGGTTCCCACATACGCGCCTGGAAGAACGTCTCCTTCAACGAGCCCTTCTTCCAGGGCCATTTCCCGGGCGTGCCCATCATGCCGGGCGTGCTCATCCTTGAAGCCCTGGCCCAGACGGGCGGTCTGCTCGCCCTCTCCGACAAGCAGGACATGGGCGACAAGATATTCCTCTTCACAGGGCTCGACAACGTCAAGTTCCGCCGTCAGGTCGTGCCCGGCGACAGGCTTGAGCTTTTCTGCGACGGCATGCGCTTCAAGCTCGGCATGTGCAAGATGAACGCCCGCGCGACAGTCGACGGCAAGCTTGCCTGCGA
>JAILMX010000176.1 GCA_024692205.1 Desulfovibrio sp.
GTTCCGGGCATGCGCGTCGCCTCTGCCATCATGGCCGACGTGGGCGGCGATACGAGCCATGCGGCCATCACCTCGCGTGAACTCGGCATAGCAGCCGTCATCGGCATTCAGCACCTTGACGTTCTTCGCGCTCTCGACGGCTGCGAAGTAACCGTCGACGGCACCCGTGGTCGCGTCTACCGAGGTCTGCTTCCCCTTCATGAAGTCGGCGGCGAGATCGACGTCGCCAAGCTGCCCCAGACGAAGACCAAGGTCGGTCTTATCTTGGCGGATGTGGGACAGGCGCTTTTCCTTTCCCGGCTGCGCAACTTCCCTCAGTTCGAGGTCGGTCTGTTGCGGGCGGAATTCATGCTCGGCAACATCGCCGTTCATCCGCAGGCTCTTGAAGCCTTCGACAGCGGTGAGATTGACGGTGTCGTCGAGGAAAAGCTTAATGAACTTCAGAATCGCCTGTCGAAGGTCCTGCGCGAGCAGATGGCTGTCGGGCTTATTACCTTCAATTTCAATGTCCGTGAGTACGTCGGAGAAGTGACCGGGCTGACAGCCGAACTTGAAAAACTGGCCGATCAGGACACGAACCAGAGTGCGGAGGAAATACTTCTTCAGCATCGGAAGATGCGCGAGATTGATCACAAGATTGACCATCATCTTGAGCTGGCATCCCGGAGTATCGAGATCCTCAAGACGACAAACGTGCTTTCGGACCATGTTCGCATAATCATGGGATATGATGAGGAGCTGAACGCTCTTTCCCCGTCTGATCCCGAAACTCCGAAGCGTGTCGCGGAGATCGAGGCAACGATTGAGGATCATGTCCAGCGCATCAAAGACCTGCCTTTCGTCACCAAAATTCTCGCCGACATTGGCCATCTACGCGAAGAAGTCGCCTTGCGCACCGGCATAAAGAAAGAGATGGACGATCTCAGCAACCTTGTGAACCGTATCCGCGACATCATCAAGTCGCGCGGTTTCCGTACCGGCAAGGAGCATTACGTCCAGACTCTTGCCCAGAATCTGGCCCTGTTCGCCATGGCTTTTTATGGCAAGCCGATCACCTACCGCACAACCGACTTCAAGAGTAACGAGTACTGCAACCTTATCGGCGGCAATCTCTTTGAACATACGGAATCCAATCCCATGCTGGGTTACCGCGGTGTTTCGCGCAACATACTTGACTGGGAACTTGAGGCATTCAAGCTGGCACGCGGCGTCTACGGCGGCACGAACCTGCGCCTGATGCTTCCCTTCGTGCGAACACTCGAGGAGGCTCGGTCTATGCGCACATACCTTGAGCAGGTACATCGGCTCAAGAGCGGTCTGGATGGCCTCAAGATCATTCAGATGGCTGAAATCCCGTCCAATGCTATTCTTTCGCATCAGTTCCTTTCCGAATTCGACGGCTTCTCAATCGGCTCGAATGATATGACGCAGATGGTTCTCGCGACGGACCGTGACAACTCCCGTCTTGCTCATATCTATGATGAGGAAGACCCCGCTGTTGTCTGGGCTATCCTCTCAAGCATATTCACCGGGCAGAGATACGGCAAAAAGGTCGGTTTCTGCGGTCAGGGGGTGTCGAACAGCCTTATCCTTCGCGGGCTTGTCGCCATCGCTGGCATAACCACAGCCTCTGTCGTTCCAGATACCTATTGCCAGACCGTCCATGACATCGCCGCAGTCGAGGCTGAAAACATTCCGACCTCAAAACTTGGTGAATGGCTTTCCCTCCAGCATCACAAGCGGCTTTCCGATCTTATGGAAAAGAACGGCTACGGACATATTCTTAAGAAGTATACAGAGCCGCAGGATATTCTTGAATGGTACGAAGGTGAGATGCAGCGTCGGCATGAACAGTTGCGCGAGCACCTTGACACCCCGAAGGAAGAATTCTACCGCTCTGAACTGCAGAGTTTCAGAAGTACATTCCATAAGCCGGTTATCTACGCAACGTGGAACTGGTCAGAAACCGTTCTTGACGCCCTGCACCATTCCGGTTTCGCCGATTTCGCCGAGCAGGAGGCTGCAATGCTCCGGTCGCGCGAAATAAATGATTGATAGCTGACATACTTGATAAAAAAAGGCTTGCGATGCGATTTATTGCAAGCCTTTTTCTATCTTTTCGTTTTTGCAGAGGATGAGTGATGGATGAGATCGTACGACGATATCTGCAAAGACAGGGGCCTGTTCTCTGCCTTGATATTGGAAGCGGTTCGCAGAATGTGCTCCTTGCCTGTCCCGATTTAGGTTGCGATAACTGGCCCAGGTTCGTTTTGCCCTCACCTGCCAGAACGCTTGCCGGCAGAATACGTCAGTTGACGCAAAAGGGAGCTGATATTTGGCTTTACGGCAGAAATATGGGCGGAGAATTTGCATCTGCCGTCAAGGAACATGCCGCAGCCGGTCTTAAGGTGTATTCAACGCGTGAGGCCTCAAGATCCCTCAATGACGACCCCGATCAGGTTGAGAAACTCGGTGTCCGATTCTCAGAAATCCCTCCCTTGGGGGCGGTACCCGTTAAGCTTGCCGATTATTCTTCGAGTTATTGGGCTGCCTTCCTGCGTATGGCGGAATTACCTGCTCCCCGTCAGGTATTGGCTTCAGTTCAGGATCACGGACTGCACCCCAAGGATAACCGCGCCGGGCGCATGCAGACTTGGATGGATTTGATCGCCGTCGACCTCGTGCCCTCGCATTGGATTTACACGCAAGCTCCAGACAATCTGACTCGCCTCAGGGCGCTTCAGCAGTCAACCGGAGGCCCTGTCGCCGACACCGCTATAGCTGCTTTGCTTGGCCTTCTGGGTGCTCCTGAGATTTTAGAGCGCTCCTTCCGACAGGGAATAACCCTTATCAATGCCGGCAACAGTCATATAGTAGCCGCTTTGGTGTATCGGGGTGAGATGCGTGCGTTTTACGAGCATCACACCGTGATGAGAACCAAGGAAGATCTTGAAAAGGATCTGCATGAATTCCGTCTTGGTTGGCTTCCGGCGGAACTAGTACAAGCGTCAGGCGGCCATGGCACGGCCTATGCCCCTCCGTGCGCCGATGCCGGGGGGTATGAGCCGACATTCATCATTGGTCCGCAGCGGGATCGTTTTCACGGATTAGGCAGTTTCGTTGCCCCATTCGGGGATATGTTGCTCGCCGGTTGTTTCGGGCTTCTCTGGGGGATGGCCCATTGCGATAACATTTAGTGAGGGTTTTGTATCATGGAATTCTTCGATGCCGCTGAAGCGTGGAATAGAGATCACATTCAACACGTTCAGGTGACGCGACTTCGTTCGACAATAGCTCAGGCGAGAAAATGTGATTTTTATAGGAAACGACTTGATGAGGCTGGTATCACGCCTGAATCCATTCGATCTGTGGATGATATTCAGCGCATACCCTTCACAACGAAACAGGATCTCCGTGATCAGTATCCGATGGGGCTTTTGACTGTACCGACGCGCGACATCATCCGTATGCACTGCTCGAGCGGCACCACCGGTACGCCAGTCGCCATCTGCCACACTGCAAACGATATCAAAGCGTGGGCGAACCTGATGGCCCGTTGTATGTATATGGTCGGCGTTCGGAAGGAAGACGTTTTTCAGAACATGTCCGGCTACGGTCTTTTCACCGGCGGCCTCGGTATTCATTACGGCGCTGAGCGGCTCGGATGCATGACGATCCCCGCCGGAGCGGGCAATACACTGCGCCAGATCAAGCTGGCCATGGATTTCCATACGACCGTGGCACACATTCTGCCTTCATATGCGCTCATTGTCGGCGAGCGTCTCCGCGAAATGGGGCAGGATCCTCGGGAATTGCCCTTACGAATAGCTCTCGTCGGTGCGGAACCCTATACGGTGGAATTCCGCCGGAGAATCGAAGAACTTTTCGATATGAAGGTCTACAATTCCTACGGCCTCTCCGAAATGAACGGCCCAGGAGTTGGTTTTGAATGTACGGAACAAAACGGTCTGCATATCTGGGAGGACGCCTATATTCCTGAAATCGTCGATCCCGAAACAGGAAAACCCGTTCCCGATGGTGAAGTGGGCGAGCTTGTCATGACAAGCCTGTGTCGGCAGGGTATGCCCATTCTTCGCTATCGTACCCGCGATCTCACACGATTTATCCCTGGAACCTGTGCCTGCGGACGGCTGCATCGTCGCATGGATCGCATAGTCGGCCGTGCCGATGACATGTTCATTGTCAAGGGGGTTAATATCTACCCAATGCAGATTGAGCAGGTCATCATGACTTTCAAGGAGGTTGGTCAGAATTACCTGATACAGCTTGAAAATGACGGCCTAGGAGATGTTCTGCGCGTCAAAGTCGAGATACGGGAAGAGTTTTTCGTGGAAGACATGCGCAAATTGCGCGATATTCAGTCGAGGATTGCAAGGCGCTTACGCGATGAGATCCTTGTGACGCCAACCATCGAGCTTGTGGAAAGCAACACGCTTCCCCTTGCTGAAGGAAAGGCAGTGCGAGTGAAAGATCTGAGGAATCCCCATTAGCGGGCAGGACCTATGATGGACTTTTTACCGTTTTCGTTGGCCTCTCTGCTGGCGTGTCTTTTCCTTTCCTTTCTGGGCATTCTCATATTCCTCAATGTGTTTGGTCTGCCCGGAAACTGGATACTGGTAGCATTCGTCGCCCTGTGGAAATGGTGTCATCCTCTTGCCGAGAATCTCGGACTCTTTTTCTGGGTTCTCCTTATCGGTTTGGCGGTAATCGGCGAATTGCTCGAATGGGGCATGCAGATAGTAAAGGCGCGACGATATGGCTCAACGTCTTCCGGGACTTTTTGCGGGATGATTGGCGCCTTCATAGGAGCAGTGCTTCTTGCTCCTCTGTTTTGGGGGCTCGGAGCCCTCTTAGGCGCAATGGGCGGCGCGTGGCTCGGTTGCTTCCTGATGGAGATCTGCTCTGGAAAATCAGCTGAAAAGGCATCTGAAGCTGCCATGGGGGCCATGCTCGGTCGCCTGTTGGGCACCGTATGCAAATGCGGGGTCGGAATGACCATGTTGGCCCTCACCGCTCGGCGTATTTGGCCATCCGAACCGACATCACCCTCGTTGCAACTCGAGGCGATGGCGCGCCTCATGGAACAATTGGCCGTGACAGTGTGCTGACATGTTGCTTGAAGCTGTTCGCGTCGTCTTGGTGAAAACACGTTTCCCTGAAAATATCGGGATGACCGCACGGGCCTGCGCGAACATGGGCTGTCCGGCCCTGCATCTTGTCGAACCGGAGCGCTGGATACGGGAGAAGGCCGTTCCCCTTGCGACCCCCAAAGGGGTGCAAGTGCTTGACAGCATACTCATTCACACCTCGCTGGCTGATGCCGTTTGCGATGCCAATCTTGTCGTCGGCACGACAGCGCGCACGGGAGGTTGGCGTCGTGAAATCATGTCCCCGCGTCAGGCTTCGACTGAAATCGCCGAGGCTCTATCGCGGGATGAAAAAATCGCGGTGGTTTTCGGTCCTGAAGACCGCGGGCTTGATAATGCCGAGATTGCCGCTTGCCAGAGGCTTGTGACCATCCCGACGGATGGGGTGGCGTCATCGCTCAATCTCGCGCAATCCGTATTGCTGGTGCTTTACGAGTTCGCCTGCGCGGTGAGGGATAGAGGGAAAAACATAGCCACACCGCGCGTAGCATCAATGACAGCCGGAGAAATGGCACGCCTTTTTGATGCCTTCAAGGCGATGCTCCTGCAACTTGATTGTCTGCACGGCGATAATCCCGACTACTTCTTTCTACCCTGGCAGCGCCTTTTCAGCCGGGCAGGCCTTAAGCGGCATGAGTATGATGCCCTCATGGGCCTTTGCCGCCAGGTGCGTTCCAAACTTAACAAAACATAAGCACAGCCGTCCGCTCTTTTTGAGATTTGGGGCGGACGGCTGTGGATTCTCGGCTAGTCGAAATACAGCCGTTCGTTTCTTGATGCCGTGCCGAGGAACTTTTTGCCCATGTATTGCCACTGTATCCCTTGAGCGAATGTCTGAGGAATAATGACTTCCTTCGGCGGCAGGCCTATGCTGAAGATCTTTCTGGCCCTTTCTTCAAATTCGGCTATAAAGCCGCCCATGCCATAAGGCATGGTTCCGATGTCTGTAATCCCCGTAGGCAAGGGCTCTCTGTATTCAAGGATAATCTTATCTCTGTCGCCGTTGAAACGGGTGGCGAATGCGCGCACTACCCATACCTCAGGCCCACTATCTGTGGCAGAGGAGGCGATGCGGCCGAATGGACTGCGCGATATGTTTTCCGTGAAGGTGCATGCCTGAAAGGCTTGGCCGTCTATGACCTCCACGCGTTCATTGATGCTCAAAGGTCTTCTCATGTCGCCGTCCCAGAACCAGTTCGGCGGCACTTCAGCCTGGGCTATGACGGCCATCGCCTTTTTTTGTGCATTCCCGTATGTGGCAATCCATATATCGATGGGCAAACCGCCGATGGGTGCGTCTTCTTTGAGATAGGCATTGCCTCGTCCCGCAGCAGTGAGAGGCAGTGAATTTTGTATGCCTACCGATATTGCGGGCCTGGTTGTCGAAACATACCGGCCGTCCACAACGCCGCGTTGCTGACCGGCGAGGGTGCACGCGGTAAGGGAGCATGCCGTCAGTACGGCAAGGCTCACGAGGAAAAGAAATTTACTCATGGAGACCTCCGGTCGAGATGGATTCATTTCCAGTATTTTCATCATGATATGTCAAAAGCGCTGAACAGGCAAACGGGCGGAGCCGAGGATTACCCCGAAAGCTTGCGCCATCATTCGTAATAGCCTAATTTTCTTCCAGCAAGTCTTTCAATCCTGTGGCTAATGAAGAATGAAACGGACGCAAGCATGAATGAGTATCTTGTTATACAGGCAGCGCGCTTCGGCGATCTGGTTCAAACCAAACGCTTGATTCAGACTCTTATAGCACGAGGCAGTGTGCGCCTGCTTGTAGACCGAGCATTGACCCGGCTTGCCTCGCTTCTTTATCCCAAGGCTCAGGTTTCCGGTTTTCCTTTTCATACGAAGCCTACTGTGGATGACATCGCTGACATGCGCGCTTTTCTGAAGCAATGCACTCCGCAGACAATAACTTCAGTGTATAATTGTAATTTTTCAGAGATGACCGCTGCTCTCTGCCGCCATTTCGAAACTGAACAGGTGGTCGGCTACCGACCTGCCGCGTCGTTTTCCGGTGGAATTGAGCGATCTCATTGGACGAGGCTTATTTTCTCTATGACAAGAGAAAGATGCTCATCCCCGCTGAACCTTGTTGATTTTTGGGGAGGATTCGCTTCTCGGCCTGTGGAAGCCAGCTCAGTCAACCCCACGGCCAAAGGGGGAGGGCGGGGGATCGGGATAGTCATGGCCGGCCGAGAGGTAAGACGTTCGCTTCCCGCACAACTTCTTGCCGGCATCGTTAAAATTTATTTTTCGCTTTTGGACGGGCCTCAGGTGTATTTGCTTGGTTCTCGGACAGAACAAAAGGCTGCCGCAGAGCTGTTGCGGTTTTTGCCATCTTCGATTCTCTCTCATGTTCGTAATCTTACGGGAAAAACTGATTGGGATGGGCTTTTTCATGCCGTATACGGCCTCGATGCCGTGATCACGCCGGATACAGGGACAATGCATCTCGCCGCACATCTTGGCGTACCTGTCAAAGCATTCTTTCTTTCATCTGCCTGGTGCCATGAAACGGGCCCCTACGGAAACGGTCATACCGTATGGCAAGCAGCCCCGGATTGTGCGCCGTGTCTTGAATCTGCCCCATGCTCAAAGGGAATGCGATGTCTGAACTTGCTTCAAGAAAACGCTTTCCTCCGTTCCGTTGCCCTTGCCGAGAATTCCAATTTTTCCGCGGGCAGGTGCCCCGTTCAAGAAGGAATCCAGTTATGGAAAAGCGGGTTCGACGCTCTGGGCTGTGTGTTTTCCCTGATCGCCGGTCATGACAGAAATGCTGATGAACGCGCCGTAAATCGCGAACTGATAGCTGATGGATTTTTTCTGTCAGGCAACGTGACGCGATCTGTAACATACGATTGCGATAGGTCGGTACGAAAACATACATATGAAAAATCCATCGAAGACTTGAATTGGATGCTTCCCACAAGGAGATACTGTTGATGAATGATAGATCCCTACGCATTCTCGTCATTCTTCCCATGTACGGAGGCTCTCTGCCGATTGGCCGGTATTGCTGCGCTGCACTCAGAGAGATCGGGCATACGGTACGCTGTTTTGAATCTCCAGTGATGTATTCGGCATTCACAGGATTGAAAGAATTGCAATTGCCCCCAGAAAGCCTTGCCAAAATTGAAAATTCGTTTATCCATATCGTTTCACAGGCGATACTTGCACATGTTGAGTCTTTTGAACCGCACCTTGTCCTTGCAATGGCGCAGGCACCTGTCGATAGAAATATCTTATTGCGTCTTAAAAATAGTGGGATAAGGACAGCAATGTGGTTTGTTGAAGATTATTCCATATTTAATTATTGGAAGATATATGCTCAACTCTATGATGTTTTCGCTGTTATCCAAAAGGAACCATTTTTTACAGAGCTACGAAAAATAGGGCAAGAGAATTTCGTCTATTTGCCTTTGGCTGCTGATCCTTCATTCCATAAATCTATTCAGCTTACAAATGACGAAAAAAAGGAATTTGGTGCAGATATTGCATTTCTTGGCGCTGGTTATCCAAATAGACGCTTAGCATTTCGGCATTTTGCCGGGAGAAATTTTAAAATTTGGGGGTCTGATTGGGAGGGAGAAACACTCTTATCAAAAAACATACAGAGAAATGGGGAAAGAATATCCCCTGAAGATAGCATCAAGATATATAATGCAACAAAGATCACTATCAATCTGCATTCAAGTGTGCATACAGAACAGCTTGTCAGCCATGGAGATTTCGTCAATCCGAGGACTTTTGAGCTTGCTGCCATGAAAGCATTTCAGCTGGTGGATGAAAGAAGTCTTATGGGGGAACTTTTTGGAAGTGACGAACTTGTTACTTTTGACGATATGGAAGATTGCTGCAGAAAAATTGATTATTTCCTTTCCCATCCTATGGAAAGAGAGCAGTACCGAGAAAAAGCTTTGGCAAGAGTTCTCAAAGAGCACACATATGTCCATCGCATGCGCACCCTTGTCGCATCAATCGAATCCTCTGTGGGGTGGGGGCTGCCTATTGGTGTCGAAACACATCAGGAGCAAAACCCATATCAGGCTGAACTCGCTAATGTCATGGAGTCCTTTCTTCTGGAAACAGGCCTTGGCCCCCATTCTTCATTAGAAACGGCGGTTTCCTCGCTCAAAGCCCGGAAGGGTCCCCTTAGTGAGGCGGAAACAGCTGTGCTTTTTCTTGATGCCTGGAAACGGCAATACCTTCATACTGATAATAGAACCTCCAGATAAGGTACGAGAAATGCCGCAGCAATGAGGAACGCTGCAAGAAATGTCATCTTATGGCGCAGGGGGAAAGCGCTGTGGCGTATTATCGTCCAAATAATGGCAGGGGTCAGCCACAGAACAAGCAAGCCGCTGTGGATCAACGCCGTCATCTTCTCCAAGCCGTTTGCGCTTGCCATCGGCCACAATAATTCTCCCTCGGCAAGGCAAAAGAGTAACCAGACAAAACACCATGCGGTTCGCGCCCAACTGGCGCACCACAAAAGCATAGTATTGTAGTGATCCCTTCCGAAATCTTCATGGTTGCGGATAAGGAGTAACCATATCGCTCCACAAGCGGCCGGCATTGTCAGGCAGAGAGGGATAGCGGCGATGGAAAGCGGCCAGAAGCACGAGGTCCATGACGGCATGAGCATTTCAAGCTCAGGGATGCTTTCTGCCGAATTCACAAGAGTTGCGTACTTAGCAAGGCTCAAGGTCGCAAGAGTGGCGGCGAGCCCTAATGTGCTGGAAAGAATGCCGAGAAATGTGTGCAATACCATGTAGTTAGAAAGTCGTTTCCACACGGCGTAGTACAGGCTCAAGGTGAGTACTGAAGCGACGAGAAGAATCCACACCATCTCGGTGAAGAGGGGAGGAATGTTTTCAAGATCGTTTTGCCTCTGCATATAGAAAAGCCAAAGGCGTACGCCGATGACGAGAATCCATCCCAGGAAAAGCCCTAAGAAAACAATTTGACGGGCTCCTTTGTCATAGGACGTCCTCCTGCGTTTCTTCGCGAGTATTCTTCCGGCTGTTCCCAGAAAGCCTATGCCAGCGAAAGCGAACATCCCGAGCAGAGGCAGAAGTGTGGCCAACGTCTTCAGATATTCCTGTATGCGTGGGTATTCCGAAAGGAAATGGTTTAGCATATCCATAAATATAACCTGTATCGTTTTTGGTCGGGCTGGCTGAAAAGGCGAAGCGGAAATTCACCTTGCGCTTTGAGCAATTATGCGTAAAATTCGCCAAAGGTCAATTTTTATGGCGTGCTTTGGGGGACATCCATAAAAATTCCGCAATCCTTTAACAATCCTTCCTTTCGGATTTCGCCATGAACAGAAAAGTCCGTCTGCCTGCAGTGTGCATTGCCTTCTTGTTCCTGACCGGATGCGCGCCGGCTTCGCAAAATGCAAAAATAGACCGCGAGAAGCTGATTCAGCACGAGACTGAGCAGCGTTTGCAATCCTTGGAGAGCAGCGTCGCCGCCCTGAATGGTCAGGTGGCAATCCTTAACAACCGCGTGTACGAGGTTCGCTCCAAAAACGGCAAGAAAACAGGGATGACGGTCGTTCCCCTGCAGTCAACGCTAAGCCCCGCTCCGGCAGCGCCCACCGTGGGGACGACGCCGTCTTCCTCGCCTCAGGAGAAGGCATCTCCCGCTCCCGTTGCAACTTCTGCACCGCGATATAGAGTTGTTGATCCGACACCCCCTCCGCGACAATCCGGGAAAAATACGGATCAGAACAAATCAACGCCCGCAAAAACTGAAAGGACGTCCATGCCAACCGCCGGACCATCTGGTCGCATGGAGATGCCGCCTTCCTCTTCACCCGAAACCGCATCATCTTCCGCATCCCTGCCAGCCTCCAATTCTCCCTCCCTTCAGCCAGAACCGGCATTACCGCCGTCAGCCAATGCACCCGCTTCAAATGCTGAGCGAAACCCCGCGGATATAAAGGAGGCTTCCTCGTCTTCCAATGTGCCCCTGAATCCTGCCGAGGTTCCGGCGCCAGCGCTGCCACAAGCATCAGCCCCCGTTCTTCCTGCGACCGCATCACAGGAAAAACAGCAGCCGCAGCAAAACCTTCAGCCGGTCAAAACACCTCCCGTGCAATCGCCAACGCCGCTTGCGTCCCGCCCCAGGTCTGGCGTGGGAGAGGAAGCCGCATACAAGTCGGCCCTGAAACTTGCGCGCTCCGGGCGAAACGAAGATGGAATACAGGCATTTCGCTCTTTTTTGCAGCAATTTCCCCAGGGACGTTATGCAGCTAATGCGGAATACTGGATAGGCGAGTGCTATTATGCTCAGGGCAAGTATGGCGAAGCTCTCAAGCAGTTCGAAACCGTCAATCGCAACTACCCGCGGCACCATAAAAACGCAGATGCGCTTCTCAAGGCCGGCATGACGAATCGCAAGCTCGGCAAAAAACAGGAAGCCTCCGAGGACTATAAAAAGCTGCTCCAGCTTTTTCCGAATTCAGAGGCGGCAGGGCGTCTTCGTGCAAAAGGGATGGCACGTTAGTGGATTTTGAACCGATTGTGCGGCCCATAACGCAATTATCCGGTCTTGAGGAAAAAGATCGATGTGAATTCTGGGCTTCACTGGCTTTTCGCTACTGCCGGGGCATGGGACCTCGGTTGGCGAATCGCCTGCTTCGGGCCTATGGTTCAGCGTATGGCGCGCTTCAGAACAAGAGGGAGTGGAATGCGTGCGGCATCCCGCAAAACGTAATAGCCGAGCTCAACACAGGATCATGGCGGATTGAGGCGAAGGAAGAGTGGGATCGGGCGCAACGGATTGATGCAACCGTGCTTTTCTGGAATGACCAGATGTATCCCCAACGCTTGCGCGAATTGCCGGATTCGCCACTTCTGCTGTATCTCAAAGGGGATGTTTCGCTTCTCGCATCCCCCTGTGTTGCCATCGTGGGCTCCCGCAAGGCTACGCCTCAGGGAAGAAAAGTTGCGAGGGTGATCGCGCGTCAGGTTTCCTCATGCGGTATAACGGTCATAGCGGGAATGGCTGAAGGCATAGATAGCGCCGCCCATGCAGGGGCCTTGGACTGTATCGGCCGCAGCATCGGCATTCTAGGAACCGGCATCGACAGAATCTACCCTTTGTCCGCTGAAAAGAATTTCAAGAGGATGCTGGAAAAGGGGCTTCTTGTCAGCGAGTTCAGCCCGGGAACCGCCCCATTGCGGCAAAATTTCCCTATCAGAAACCGCATAATCAGTGGATTGTCGCTTGGGGTTGTCATCGTGGAAGCTGCCGAGCATTCAGGTAGTCTCATTACAGCCAGACTTGCTTTGGAGCAGAATCGTGAGGTGTATACCGTTCCCGGTGCGGCGATGGAAACGTCGAGCATTGGTTGTCAGGAACTCGTCAGAGAAGGCGCCAAGGCCGTTTTCAACGGTGAAGACATACTGAAGGATCTCGAACCGCTCCTGCATGATTTCGGCCCGCTCCTGAGCTCGTCTGACACATGCGATACCTATTCCTGTGCCGTGACGGATGGGGGGATTGCGCAGTCCGTCGGCGCTAACCATCCTTTGTGCTTTCAAAAAAGAGTGTGCGGAGACTCTCCGCCGCCCCCCGCCAGCCCTTCCGTCATCCATGCTGACGCAATTGGCGTTAAGACGTGTGAACGAAAACAGTCTACACAGCTTTCGGAGAATGCGGAGCGAGTTCTGCAAGAGTTGCAAATGAACGGACCCTTGCAGGTCGATTCTTTGACGGCGGCCCTTGATATTCCCTCAAAGGATCTCTCCGTCCTCTTATTCCAGCTTGAGCTTTCAGGCTGTATCAAACGTCTCTCCGGGGCGCGCTTTGAAGCCATCTGCTGATGACACATTGATCTCTGCCGAAAAAAGGGCATCGGACGTGCTCATCTCGGAGTTCCTCTTGTGGATGGAAGTCCAAAAAGGGGCATCACAAGCGACTCTTGGAGCGTATCGTTCTGATCTGTTTCAGTTAACCGGTTTTTTGAGGCGGGTGGGCGCAGACCTCGGCAAACCAACATCCGTTGAAAAACAGCATATTCAAGCTTTTCTCGCATGGCTTTTCCATCTTGGGACGGCGAAGAGCTCAATGTCCCGCAAAATGGCTGCCGTGCGCTCATTTTTTTCTTGGCTGATCAAACTCCACAAGCTGCCTTGTAATCCGACGGAAGGTGTGCATAACCCACGCCAGGTCAAGCACCAGCCGCGTGTTTTGAACGTGGATGAAATCTTTGCTCTTCTCAAAAGCAACGGGGAGAATGACGTTCTTCAGATACGCAATATCGCCCTGATCGAACTCCTTTATGGTTCCGGATTGCGGATATCCGAAGCTCTGTCACTTGATGTGGCAGATTTTTCACGCGATACCACTGTATTGCGGGTTTTGGGAAAAGGCTCGCGAGAAAGGCTCGTCCCTTTGTCTTCGACATCGCGTGAAGCCTTGTGCCAGTGGTTGCGCATCCGAACGGACATAGCCAACCCGGAGGAAACAGCCCTTTTTGTCGGGGCGCGGGGACGACGCCTCAACAGACGTGAAGCGGAGAGAATTGTTGATGCATCCTGCAAAAAAGTCGGACTGGATGTTTCTATATCCCCGCATGGCCTGCGCCACGCCTACGCGACGCATCTTCTTGAGGCCGGGGCAGATCTTCGGAGCGTTCAGGAACTCCTTGGGCATAAGCGCCTCACGACAACACAACGCTATACGCAGGTAAGCCTAGAGAAACTTATACAGGCCTATGATGCCGCACATCTTCGTTCATCGGAAGATTTCCCCAAAAAACAGTTATGATTTTTTTCACGATGGCGTAACATGATACTTTCTCATCAATTTTATTTGTCCCATTCGTTTCTTCCCACTTGGCATTTAGGCTACTTTGTGCTAAAGAGTACAAATACGGCGTAAGCCGCAATTTTTCGATTTACTTTGGAGGAAAGTCCCATGTCCACATTAGTTCTTGGTCATATGAATCCCGACACAGACAGCATAATCGCTTCTCTCGCCGCCACAGAGCTCCTGAACAAGCGCGGTATCGAAGCCGTCGCCGCCGCGCAAGGCGATCCCACTCCTGAATCCAAATTTGTCCTTGAAAAGTTCGGGCTGACCGCTCCCAAGGTCATTGCCGATGTGGCCGGCAAGGATATATTCCTCGTTGACTTTTCTGACCTTGCTCAAGCCCCCAAGGGCATCGAAACCGCCGTCGTCAAGGGCATCTTCGACCACCACAAGCTGGGTGATGTGACCACGTCTTCCCCTCTGGAAGCTGTCATCCTTCCCGTCGGTTGCACGTGCACGGTGCTGACCAAGCTCTACAAATACTTCGGCGTTGAGATTCCCCGCAACATCGCCGGTGGCATGCTCTGCGCCATCCTGTCTGACACCGTCATCTTCAAATCGCCCACCTGTACTGAGGATGACAAGAAGGCCGTTGAAGAGCTCGCAAAGATCGCCGGTGTGAGCGATGTCACTTCCCTCGGCCTTGAGATGTTCAAGGTGAAGAGTGCCGTTGACGGCACCCCCGCCAAGGATCTTGTTTTCCGCGATTACAAAGACTTCAACATGAACGGTAACAAGGTCGGCATCGGTCAGCTCGAAGTCGTTGACCTTTCCATCCTTGACAAGGTCAAACCAGCCCTGCAGGAGGAAATCGCAAAAGTCAAGGCTGAGGGGCGTCACAGCGTGTTCCTGCTGTTGACCGACATCATGAAAGAAGGTTCCCAGATGCTTATCTGCTCTGATGATGCTTCCGTCGTTGAAAAGGCCTTCGGCGCCAAGCCTCAGGGCAATGAGGTCTGGCTGCCCGGCGTGATGAGCCGTAAAAAGCAGGTCGTTCCGAATTTCGAGAAGGCCTTCAAGTAGCAATAGACCATAAGTAAGACATTAAGGCCCCAAGTCACTTGGGGCCTTAACTTTTTTGTTTGCATAAAATGTTGATTCTGTACAAAATCAGTATGATGTTCAATAATGTGTAGTGTCAAGTGAATGAATAAGGAGAAATTATGAGCGAGTTAACGCCAAAACAGATAGTGGAAGAGTTGGACAAGTTTGTCATAGGCCAAAATCAAGCGAAAAAAATGGTTGCTATCGCCATGCGCAACCGCTGGCGGCGCCAGCAATTGCCAGAGGATATGCGTGACGAAATAGCCCCGAAAAACATAGTGATGATTGGTCCCACGGGAGTGGGCAAAACCGAGATCGCCCGTCGACTCGCCAAGCTATCCGGTGCCCCTTTTTTGAAGGTCGAGGCTACAAAATTTACTGAAGTCGGTTATGTCGGAAGGGATGTCGAATCCATGGTGCGAGACCTGATGGCCATTGGGATAAACCTGCTTCGCGCCGAAGAAAACGCCCGTGTGAAAAAAACGGCGGAGTCAGCTGCCGAAAGCCGCCTGATGGATCTGTTACTTCCGAATTCCTTCGGAGTCGTCGATCACGCTTCAACACGAGAAAAACTCTTACAGCAGTTTCGATTGGGCTTTCTCGATGAGCGAGAAGTCGAAGTTGAAGTCACAGAATCCCGTGGAGCCAGTATTGATGTATTCGCCATACCTGGCATGGAGCAAATGGGGGGACAGGTCAAGGATATGTTCAGCAAGGCTTTCCCACCGAAGAAACACCTGAAAAAAATGAAGGTGAAAAACGCCTTTTCAGTTTTGGTTCAAGAAGAAACGGATCGGTTGATAGACGAGGAATTACTGGTTGAAAAAGCCAGAGAAAGGGTGGAGCAGGGTGGCATCATTTTCATCGATGAAATTGATAAAATCGCTAGTTCTGGTCAGAATCGCAATTCCGATGTTTCCCGTGAAGGCGTGCAGAGAGATTTGCTTCCTATTGTCGAAGGTTGCGCGGTGAATACCAAATACGGGCTTGTCCATACGGACCATATCCTTTTCATTGCGGCGGGAGCCTTTCACTTCAGCAAACCCTCGGATATGATACCCGAGCTTCAGGGCAGATTCCCTCTTCGCGTTGAATTGCAGGCCCTTGGGCGTGATGATTTTCTTCGCATATTGACCGAGCCTGACAATGCCCTGACAAAACAGTATTCTGCTCTGCTCGGCACGGAGGGCATACGTCTTGACTTCACGGAGGACGGCTTGAATGAAATAGCCGCGTTTGCTGAAGACATAAACGCGAGCACCGAAAACATCGGTGCCCGCCGCCTTTACACGATTATGGAGAAAATTCTCGCTGACATATCGTTCGAAGCACCTTCCATGACTGGAGCCTGCATAGTCGTCAATCAAAAATATGTCAGCGAGCACATAGAAGATGTGCGTTCCGATCAGGATTTGAGCCGGTATATCCTCTGAGTTGGGGTTTCCTTTAACTGTTGTAGCCTTCCTACAGCCCGAGAAGATTGGGGAGGAAAGTCGACAGGAAGGGGAAGATGGTTATCACGGCAAGGGCAAGCAGGGCAGCGAGAATAAGAGGAGTGGCCGCCTTGCTTATTTGCTCCATTGTCAGGCCACTGATGTTCGCCCCGACATAGAGATTGACGGCGAGAGGCGGGGTGACCTGACCTACTGCCAAGTTGACTGTCATCATTACACCGAACCAGATCGGATCCCAGTTGAAATGCGACATGATGGGCAGCATGAACGGCAGGAAAACATAATAAATCGAGATGGCGTCAAGAAGCATTCCCGCCATAAGCAAAATGACGTTTATCATGCAGAGGACTATGACGGGATTGTCCGACAAGCCGAGAAGTATTGCGGAACCTTTTTCAACTAAGCCCACCGTCGAAGCGACCCATGAAAAAAGTCCGGCGCAGGTAACGACGACCATGACAACAGCAGTCGACTTGACGCTGGATGCGAAGATCTCAAAAAGCATCTGGAGGGAGCTGATTGTGCGGTAGATGAATATGCCGACGAAAAGGCCGTAGAAAACGGCTATCGCGGCCGCTTCAGTAGGGGTGAAGACGCCGCCGTAGATGCCGCCGAGTATGACGACCGGCGTGAGTATACCCCAGAACGCCTCTTTTGTTGCTTTCCATATGCTGATGTCGGGTTCGCCGCCACGATAGTTCCGCTTATGCGAAATGATCAGAACGGTAATGGCTAGGAAGCCGGCGACGATGAGTCCGGGAACGAAGCCCGCAGCGAAAAGGGCGGGGACCGATACGTTCGCTATGCCGCCATAGACGATGAAGGCAATACTCGGCGGAATGACAATGGCGAGGCCTGAAGTCACCGAAACAGTCGCGGCGGAGAAGCTTTTGTCATATCCGGCGGCGGCCATTCCTGGGATGAGGATGAGGCCGAGGGCGGCGACCGTTGCTGGGCCGGAACCGCTGACGGCACCCCAGAAAGTTGCGACGGCTACGGTGACGACTGCGAGCCCCCCCGTCATCCTGCCGGTAAGCGTTTCCATAAGCTTAATGATGCGGGCCGCTATACCGGCCCGTTCCATTATGAAGCCGGCAAGAATGAAGAACGGTATGGCGAGCAGGGGAAATTTCGCGACGCCAGCGAAGAAGTTGTAGGAAAGCATATTCAGGCCCATGTCCCACTGCCATGCGACGAGCATGGCGGCGAATCCGAGGGCAAGGGCTATCGGTACCTTCAGTAACAGAGGAATCAGAAAGCAGATAAAAAGCCAGAACGAGGGGTCATGGAGACAGGAGCTTTCCATAGCGGCATAACCTAATAGTTGCCCGTGCGCAGATCTTTCAGGGCGCGCTGAGCCATGCGGAAAATTATGAGCAGCGAAAATACGGGGGTTGCGATCGTATACCACCAGACAGGTATGCCGAGAGATTCCGATTGCGATTCAAGTTCTATCTCATCAATCACTTCAAGGGTGCCTGTCCAGCAAAGCCCACCGAAAAACCCCACGCAGAGAAGTATTCCGAGCCAGTAGCAGAGTACGCGCCAGGTCCTTGGCAGTGTGCTGTAAAGGATGCTCATCCCCAGATTGGTGTTGTCGCGAAATGCGCACGCCGTTCCAAGCAGCACGACCCATACGAAGAAGTTGATGGTGATCTCTTCTGTCCAAGCGAGGGAAAAGGTCGTGCAGTAACGCACTATGACGTTGGCGAAGGCGATCAGAGCCATTACTGCCAGCATGATTGAACCGAGCAGTTCCTCGAAATGTTTGTCTAAAAAATGCCACATGGGCAAACTCCGATGAACAGATGCCGGAGGAAGAATACTTCTCCCTCCGGCTTCGTATTCATGTAACGTGATTATCAAGCAGTTATTTTGCGGCGGCCATATCTTCCTCGGCGGCCTTGACCAAATCCTTGCCGATTTTGTCGATCCAGTTCGCGCGGACGGGCGCGGTCGCATCGTAGAATGACTTGATTTGCTCAGGCGTGAGGCGGCTGACAGTCATGCCGTTTTGCTCCATGCAGGCATAGGCGTCGGTTACCTCAGGCATCTTGTTGATGCTCGCAAGATAAGCCTTCGCGGCACCGCCATCCATACCGAGACGGGAGAGGGCCTTGCTGTACTTCTCGGCTTCCTTCGCACATTCTTCAAGAAGTTTCTGATCTTCGGGGCTGAAACTCTTCCAGACTGACTGGTTTGCGCAAAGAAGCAGGGGGTCAATGAGATAATGCCAGTCGCAATGATACTTGTGGTAGGTCCAGATCTTCAGTGGAATGTTAATGCCGTTTGTGGGGTTTTCCTGTCCATCCACGACGCCCTGCTGAAACCCTGTGGTCGCCTCGCTCCAGTTCATGCTGACAGGGTTTGCACCGAGCGCTCGGAAGGTTTCTATGAAAATAGGGCTGCCGACCACACGTATCTTGAGCCCCTTGAGGTCATTCACGGAAGTGATGGGGCCCTTGCTCGTCGTCATCTCACGGAAACCATTTTCGCCCCACCCGATGAATTTGACCCCCTTTTTCTCAACCGCGTCGATCATTATTTTTCCGGATTTGCCGGCCATGATGGCATCCATCGCCTTATAGCGGTCGGGCTGGGCAGCTATCATGAAGGGCATGGCGGGCAGATTGAGTTCCTTGATTTGGGGCGACCAGTTTATCGTTGAGGCAAGGGCGAAATCAATGGCACCGTTGCGCAGAAGAAGAAATTCAGAAGTCTGTTTTCCTGCCATGAGCTGGCCGGCGGGGTAAACCTTGATGTTGATTCGCCCTTGGCTTTTTTCTTTCACGAGATCGGCGAAAAACATGGCGCTTTTCGCCCAGCCGGAGTTCGGCCCGGGCACAACGCTCAGTTTATATTCGCTCTTATAGGCGGCATTTGCACCCACGGCCGACATCAGGCAAATGGCTAGAGACAGGGCAAGGAAACGCAGAGAAAAGCGAGTCATTCATACCTCCCATTGCGTGTTTTCACAGATTTGAAGACTCTAAAAATACACCGATCTGTGAAAAATGAAGTTACAGCAACCGCATAATAGCAAATATCGTCGGTAAAACAAGGCATAAAGCAAGGGTACTGAAAATCCAGCAGGCATTTGCCAGATGTAGGTCGAGTGAGAATAGGGCAGGGGGAACGAGGGCATTCATTGCCACAGGCATGAAAGAAAGGATGAGTATAACCTTTAGGGGAAGGCCGTTGTCGATTGTGCCGAAGCCGGCCAGAACGGCCAGAGGCACGAGAATGGCAGGGACACAGAAGAATTTGATCAGGCAGATACAGAATGCATCAGTGGCGTACCCTTTAAGGCGCGAGAAGCGCAGTCCCATGCCAATTGCGAAGAGTGAGAGGCAGGTTGCGACAAGGGTCAAGGGCGCTGCAAGGCCGGCTAAAACAGGGGGGCGGGAGAAATCGCAGAGATTGAGAAGGATGCCCAGAAGAAGCGCCGCCAGTATGGCCAGAAGGACGGCGCTGAAATGGAATTGCTTTTTGCCACCATCCTCAGTCACAGATTGCGTCGCCTTCAGGCTGAAGCGGCGTGCGATCGGCAATACCAATCCGTAGAAGACGATTTCTTCGAACAACCTGTAGATAGCGGCCAAAGCGATGGCGGCTTCACCAAGGAAGACAGTGCAGACCAGCGTTCCGACTGCTCCTATGTTTGAAAAGGTCCCGCAGCAGAAAAGACTCCCGGCCTTGTCAGGTGATTTTTTGAGGAGCTTCGCAAAAAACAGTGCCAACGATCCACCAAGGAGCCATGCCCCCATGCCAAAAAAAGGCAGGAGCATCAATCGGGGGGTAGGGCTCGGAAGGCCCCAGAGGGAAATCATGGAGGATAGAGGCAGCAGGGCAAAAAACGCAATCACTTGCAGCCGGTTGCGCATAGCGCAAAGAGAAGCTTCGGAAATGCCGCGTTTGTTTTCAGCATGCACACGAAAAGCATACCCTGAGAAAATACTGGCGAAAACGAGAACAAGTGAGAGAACAAGACGCGTCATTTGATGTCGTTGTCCGTGAGGATGGAAAGAACATCCAGATGCGCGGCGGCTTTCTCCTTGGGGGACAGGGCATGCATTATCGAAATATTCTGGTTCATGGACAAATCAATAATTCTCGGCGTGAGATCTTGGCCATTGGGATTCTGAACAATCACGGCAGCAGGACGAAGCGGCAATTGAGGATTGGATTTCGTCACCACTCCGACAAAACCGCGCGTCAGCTTGACCGGAGTTCCAACCGGGTAGATGCCGATCATCTTGATGAAATTTTCGACAAGAGTTGGTTTCCAGCACCTGTCGTGCATCTCGAACATAAGCGAAAGCGCTTTCGGCGGAGGCATGGCATCTTTATAGACGCGCACCGACGACAGTGCGTCATAGATGTCGGCAATGGAGATCAGCTGGCCGAAAAGGCTGATGTCATCACCGGCCAGATGACGCGGATAGCCGCTGCCGTCGTATTTCTCATGATGCTCTTTTATGCCGCGCAATACTTCCTGGTCTATTCTCTTTGGGTCGGGTAGGCACTCATCGACCAGAAGAGTGTGCATTTTCATAATTTGAAATTCTTGCTCCGTCAGTTTCCTCGGGGCATTTAAAATATCGACAGGAACGCGCATCTTCCCTATGTCGTGATACAATCCCGCGACAGTCAGCCGGTGAAGTCGCTCTCCCTCTATGCCAAGAAAACGTCCGAAGGCAGCCGACAAAACAGCTACGTTGACGCAGTGCGTGAAGGTATATTCGTCGTAGGTCTTGATTTTTGAAAGCGAAACAAGCGCGTCAGCATTGTCGTTGAGTCCTTCGATGATGCCAGTCACCAATGGCGTTGACTCTTCGAATTCGATTTTGCCGACTCGCGCATCGGAAAGGAATTTCCGCACCTGGGTAACGCATTGTCCATAGATTTTTTGAGCCTTCTTCAAGCCTTGGGAAAGGGAGACTTTGGGAGCAGGAGGCTCGAGAGGCGACGACGTGAACTTATTGATATCATTTGCCGTCAGAGGCGGATCAAAATGCGAACGCTCTGGATCATAGTAGGCTTCGCTAAAACCTTGCTTCAAGATTTCGCAAATTTGATCTAGCGAACGAATTAGTCCTTCCTCAGCATACAGATAGGGGTGTTCAAGCCACGGAAGACCTGAATCAATAATGTACATGCCCGGTCGCAGATCATTGACCGATATCTTTACTGCAGCCATACAGTTCTCGGAAACCTATCGCAAGCAGAAACGCACAGTGCTAGTCGATGGACCAATCCAACCCGAAGGTGTCATGGAGGATGCGCACAGCGAGTTCGACATATTTTTCCTGAATGAGAATAGTGATTTTAATCTCGGAGGTGCTGATCATGAGGATGTTGATTCCTTCCTGCGTGAGAGCAGCGAAAGCACGCGCGGCAACGCCGGAATGGTTACGCATGCCGACGCCTATCGCGGAAACTTTGGCAACGTTAACATCATGCAGAATTTCCGCTGCACCGGTTTTATCCGCAATCGTATGCATGAGTTCAAGTGTTTGCGGCAATTCCTTCCGGGAGACGGTGAAGGTTATGTCCGTATGCCCGTCATTGCTCGTGTTCTGTACGATCATGTCAACAAGAATGCCTTTTTCGGACAAGGGGCCGAATACGGCCGCTGCAGTACCGGGTACGTCGGGCAGGGCACGCAAGGTTACGCGCGCCTGATCCTTATCATAGGCAATGCCGGAAACGAGAACAGCTTCCATGCTTGAATCCTCCTGTGTGACCAAGGTGCCCGGATCATCGCTGAACGTGGATCGCACACGCACCGGTACTTTGTATTTTTTTGCGAATTCAACCGACCGAATGTGAAGCACCTTGGCGCCCATGCTGGCCATTTCGAGCATTTCATCATAGGCGACGCGATCCATCTTTCGCGCGGAGGAGCAGATGTTCGGATCAGTGGTGTAAACGCCATCGACATCGGTATATATCTCACACTCCGCCGAATCCAGAACGGCGGCGATGGCTACGGCCGACGTATCGGAGCCCCCGCGGCCAAGAGTCGTTATGCGCTTATCTTCAGTGCAGCCCTGAAAGCCAGCTATGACTAGGACATCATACGACTCTAGATAGGAACGAAGGTTGCCGCTGTCTATGGATCGGATGCGGGCGCGGCCAAAGTCGCTGTCAGTTTTAATGGGTATCTGCCAGCTTAAAAGGGATCGCGCGCGGATGCCGGCATCTTTAAGCAACATGGTGAAGAGGGTGATGGACACCTGCTCTCCGGTGGAAACCAAGGCGTCGCACTCGGCTGAATCTGGCGTCATGGACCATTCGTCGGCAAGGGCAAGGAGCTTGTTCGTCTCTCCGGCCCGTGCGGAAAGAACGGCTATGACCTTGTCGCTTCGCTTGAGGCCGTCAGTTACTTTATTCAGTACCTTCTGCATGGCATCACGCGTCGCCACAGAAGTTCCGCCAAATTTCTGTACAAGGATTTTCATAGCGATTTCCAGTGTTACTATACAAACTGCCGCAAACGGTCTGTCAGGGTAGGCTCCGCCGAAGATCGGCCATAAGGGCTGAAACGCAGATTCCATTCCCATTCAGTTCCAAGAGATGTTTTTTGTCGCATGCCTTCAAATTAATGTCCAGAGTTTCTTCGGGCTTTGTAAAAGAAGGAAGAAACTCCGCCCATTCTATGATGGTAAGACATGCGGGATCATCAAGAGCATCCAGAACTTCATCGGGGATGTTTCGGCCACAGCGGTACAGATCACAATGCACCACAGGAGGGATTGTCGGGTAACGGTTGCAAATGGAGAAGGATGGGCTTGCCGGCTCTGCATTTTCACTGCCGGGCAATGATCGGACAAGAGCAACCGTCAGCGTCGTCTTGCCACTACCGAGCCCGCCTGTCATGCATATCGCTCGGATACCGTGCCGCAGCACGGCTTTAGCCAGCAAGAGGCCGAATTCTATCGTATCATCAAACGATTTTAATTCGGTTCTGAACAAATCCAGTTCCACCCTTCAAATGTTGTTTTCGTGCCAGACTCTGCCAAAATATTGGGGATGGCATCCGCGATTTCAGAAGCTAAAAGACCCCGTGCGGGGTATTTCGCGGCGCACCGCATTCCGGCGAGTGCATGAAGGACAACGCCCATGCCGGATACGGCAAAAGCCTTCAGATCGGAAATGTCGTTTCGTGCAAGAAGACCCCCAATGCAGCCCGCAAGCACATCACCAGCACCGCCGACAGCCAGCTGAGGGATATCGCAAGGGCAGATCAATGGAGGGGAGCTCGTTTGCCCCACAAGGGTTCCCGCGCCTTTCAGCACGACAACCCCCCTCTGCAACCCGCACAAAGCCTGCAATGCTGAAAACCTGTCGGCCTGAACGTCTGCGGTCTGACATTGAAGCAGGGCGGCCGCTTCGCCTGGGTGTGGGGTCAATATGTCTTCCATACGTATGCAGTCAAGCAATGCCGGATTTTTCGCCAGAAGCATGAGAGCATCGGCATCAATCACCGCAGGTAGGCGGGTTGGGTATTCAAGGATCAGTTTAAGAAATCCAGCGGCTGATGCATCCCGGCCCATGCCGGGGCCTATCAGGAGTGTGCTTGCCCGGCGAATGCGTTCCGACAGCGCTGGAGGAATCTTCTCAGGCCATTGGTTTTTCTCTGAAATTGGGCAAGTCATTATCTCGGGCCAACCATTCTTGATATCTTCAAGTGATGCTTTCGGGGCCGCAGCACTGACAAGTCCGACCCCAGTTCTGAGCGCGGCCCGTGCGGCGAGATGGGCTGCACCGCCGAGGCCGAAAGCGCCCCCAATGATGAGGATATGTCCGTAATTGTTCTTATGAGTCTCAGCCGGAAGGCTCGGTAAAGCGTCAAGCGAGCGGGGAAGCAGGGCATATGAAGAGCTCGGCGTCATTGTGCGGATAGCGGACGGTATACCAATGGGACAGACATGCAGTTCTCCGACCCACGTGTTGGCGCGCGGCATAAGCAGGCCGCGCTTTGCCGCCGCGAAGGTCACCGTGATGTCCGCACGCACAGCAATTGGCGAGGGCAGCCCCGTGAGAGCGTCAAGTCCTGACGGAACATCAAGAGAGAGGACTAGTCGATCCTTCCCTGCGGCATTAATCTTGTGCACTAGGTTTTTTATGGTTTCTCGCAACTCGCCGTGGAAACCCGTGCCCAGCAGTCCGTCGACGATGCAGTTGGGCAAGTCGCCTGGCCATGGCGAATAGGCCGGAGAGAAGCGTACGCCAGCATTTTTCGCCATGCGGGCATGCCTTCCGGCAGCGCCGACGGATTTTTTTAAGGGGTGCGTATGCAGGACAAGAACATCCGCACCGGCATCATGCAGATAGCGGGCAAGGCAGACTGCGTCTCCGCCGTTGTTTCCCGGACCCATGAAAAGCCATACCCGCTTGCCGGACAGATCCGGAAGATGTCTTAAAAGCACGCGGAAAGCGGCGGCCCCCGCGTTTTCCATTAGCAGAAGCGGAGGGATCCCAAGAGATTCTGCATCTTCGTCCCACCTGCGAACCTCGTCGGGAGCGGGAAGCGGCATGAGGGTATCAAGAAAGGTTTTCGTTGGATCTCGCATTCAATCCCCCTCTAGGATGACCGTGGCGACCGCATATCTTCTTTCGTGGCTGATCGATACAAAGAATTTCCTTGCGCCGAGTGCATGGGCTCGTTTCAGAGCCGCTTCTTTCAGCGCAAGGAAAGGGGCTCCCGACTCATTGTTGAGCACCTCAATGTGCCGCAAGCCTATCCCAAGAGCGAAGCCCGTTCCCAAGGCCTTGACGGTGGCCTCCTTGGCGGCAAAGCGGCCTGCGGTATAGGAGAGCAGATGTCTGCCCCCTCCGACCTCCAGTTCTGCAGGGGTTAGTATCTTCCGCAAGAAAGAGAGACCGTACCTGTTGTAGATAGCTGTCAGTCGTTCGATATCGGTGATATCCGTTCCAAAGCCCACGATCATGCTGATTCCCTGATCAAAAAATCCTCGTATTATGCCATATTGCCTAATCGGCGAAAATGGCATAGATAAAAAACCATTAATTTAATTATTGCCTGTTCGCCTTTAACGCGTCAAGCGGCGTTCTGGCGGATATTGAGGGGTTCTTCATGAAACTATGTATTGTTGGGACTGGCTATGTGGGGCTTGTTAGTGCCGCTTGCTTTGCTGAAATGGGCAATTCCGTGACCTGTGTGGATGTCAATCCCACAGTCGTGGATCGGCTCAACGCTGGCTCCGTGCATATTTATGAGCCAGGCCTCGCCCCTATGGTCCAGCGTAACCACGCCGACGGGCGGCTTTTCTTCACTACCTGTCTTGCCGAAGGCTTGAAGCAGGCCGATTGCGTCTTCATCTGCGTTGGTACGCCTCCACAGGAAGACGGTTCATGCGATCTGCAGTATGTCAAGCAGGTGGCGCGTGAAATTGGTCAGCAGATGACGAAGAACCTCATTGTCGTTGATAAGTCTACAGTGCCTGTCGGCACTGCGGATAGCGTGCGAATCATCATCCGCGAAGAACTGCAGAAACGTAGTCTTCAGCTTCCCTTTGATGTTGTCTCCAACCCGGAATTTCTCAAAGAGGGCGACGCCATATCCGATTTCATGAAACCAGACCGCGTCGTCATCGGCACGGAATCCGAAGATTCGGCAGCCGTCATGCGTGAACTCTACGCACCCTTCGCACGCACCCGCGAAAAGCTCATCGTTATGAGTATTCGCAGCGCCGAAATGACAAAGTATGCCGCCAACTGCATGCTGGCCACGAAGATATCCTTTATCAATGAGATCGCGACAATCTGTGAGAAAGTCGGTGCCGACGTGCGCGAAGTGCGCACGGGTATCGGTTCGGATTCCCGCATAGGTTACCAGTTCATCTATCCCGGCGTTGGGTACGGCGGCTCATGTTTTCCCAAGGATGTGAAGGCGCTCATTCAGACCGCCGATACCGCCGGGGTAGAGCCTACGCTTCTCAACGCCGTCGAGGCCGTCAACGCACGCCAAAAGCAATACATGGCAAAACGCATAACCGATTACTTCGCACCGCAGGGCGGCGTGAGTGGCAAGACGCTGGCCCTGTGGGGCTTGGCTTTCAAGGCCAATACCGACGATATGCGCGAAGCGGCGGCCATAACCATAATAAACGAGTTGACCGCCGCCGGCATGACAGTTCGAGCCTTCGACCCCGAAGCTGCCGCGAACGCCCGTCGCATCTTCAGTGGCAATGCGAACGTTTCTATTGTTGATGAGCAGTATGCGGCCTGCGAAGGTGCCGACGCTCTTCTTGTCGTCACTGAGTGGAACCAGTTCCGCAACCCTGATTTCGACAGATTGAAATCTCTGCTGGTGACCCCACTCCTTTTTGACGGCAGAAATCTCTATTCGCCCGCAGCAATGGGGAGACGAGGTTTCGCGTATATCTGCATAGGGCGCAAACAAGGATAAAAATTTAAAAGGGCTTAAATTCTTCTTGCAATGCTTACGAGTTTCGTGTAAAAAGACTAATTGTGCCGAGGTGGTGGAACTGGTAGACACGCTGTCTTGAGGTGGCAGTGGCAAATGCTGTGCGGGTTCGAGTCCCGCCCTCGGCACCACAATGCCCTTGAAACAAGCCCCGTAATGGATATAAGTCCTTGCGGGGCTTAACTTTTTCTGTTCGTATTCGTTCGTATATGTCCGTATTCGTTCGGTTGCAATAGGCTCAAATGTGGGTATTTTTGACGGCATCTTCGCTTGTTTTTGGACAGTGACGGCATCGTGCGTTTTTCACGTCTAATCAAGAGGTTGCCATGTTTACAGTCAAAGAACTCCAGAAATTCGCCAGGGAAGGAGGCGGGGGCAAGAAACGGAAAATTAACGACAGTAACGGGCTGTATGTTTAGGGACGTACTGATTTAATCCCAAAAATTGTTCGCTTTTTTTGTATCAGTATTGTAAGATTCCTCCATGACAGGAGGCGAACTATGGTAACCAGAAAACTTTCCATTCTTGAAGCTCTTCGTGGCAAGCAAATACCAAAAACCA
>JAILMX010000205.1 GCA_024692205.1 Desulfovibrio sp.
CGTTGTCGTTTGTCTGGATCATGGTGTCGCGCACGTTGATGCGGCACACGCGGCCCGTTATGCCCTTGACCTCGATCACGTCGCCCACCTGCATGAGGCGGCCGAAGATGAGGATGAGGCCTGAGATGAAGTTGCTGACGATCGCCTGCATGCCGAAGCCGATGCCGACGGAGAGGCCGCCGGCGACGACCGCGAGGTTGCTCAACTCCATGCCGAGGAAGCGCAGCACGAAGAGGCCAAATACCGCCCAGGCCGCATAGGTGAACGCCGTCTGCATGGGCGGGATGAGCGAGCTGTCGATTCTGAGGCCGCGGTTCGGAAGCTTCGAGAGGAAGCGTGAACCCATTATGATCGCCGCGCGCGTGAGGAAGAAGACGCTTATGATGAGAAGCACCTGCAGCAGGTTGAAGCTTGTCGAACCGATGCTGACGTTCCCGAAGACGTAGCCCTTGACGAGCACCATGCCTCCTGGCAGGGTCGCGATCCAGAGCAGCACCGAAACGAGGGCGAGCACGAGCACGATCGGGGCGGCGAGCGCCACTACGAGGCTCGCGATGACGGCGTGTATGCCGTCGGTCGGCAGATTCTCGTTGATGTAGCTGATGCGCGACATGCTGCCCAGACTGAGCTCGATGGCCGTGCAGATCGAAACGAAGAACAGGTAGGTGACAAGGCTCATGATGGGCAGGCCGGAGAGGGCGATAACGAGGCATGTCCACAGGACGACGCCGTCGGCAGCGCGGATGCTCCCCTCCATCTCAAGCGGGGCGATGCTGAGCGGGGGCCAGTAGCGCCGCCAGATGATGACAGCGGTGAAGAGGATGATGCAGAATATGAGCAGCAGGGAGCGGATGATCGGCAGATAGAGCAGGAGGTAGGCTATGCAGGTCAGCGGCATGAGCTTGAGCAGTGGGGCCGGCTGGCGCGTCACTTCCGGGTGGGCCAGAAGACGCAGATCCCAGGCGAGGAGGGTCTGCCCCAGTATGATGCATATGTTGCCGAGAGCGAGGAAACAGTGGAAGAAATCCCCTGAGGCCGTGTATGAGCTCGCCAGAAGTGAAAGCCCGAGGAAGAGCCAAGGCAGGCTGACCCGGAAGAGGTGCCTTTCAACTCCGTCCTCTTTGTTCTTGTGCCATTTGTGATAGAGGAAAAGCCAGACCACGAAGCAGAAGGCGAGTCCTATGACAAAGCGCACGCCGGCCGTGGCCCACTGGCTCATCGTGACGGGTATCTCTACGGGCATGCGTAGCTTCATGCCGGCGATGGCCCATTTCATATGTCGGAAGAAGTTGGCCCATGTTTCTTTGTAGTTGAGCCACTCCACCGGTTTCTGGACGTAGTAGTTCTCCCAGAGGGTGGGCATCCTGTCGGCTATTTCCTTCTGCGCCTCCTGCAGGCGCTTGATGAGCGCCAGCGCCGGACTCATCGCTGCGTCGTGGCGGGCGAGAACGTCCATGAGCTTCCTGCGCGTCTGGTCAACATCGGTCAGATAGCGTTTGAGATCCTTACTCTTTGAAGCCCCCTCGTGCAGATCCGCCGGTAGGGCGTCAGCAAGCGTGTTGAGCCAGTCAAGACGCTTCTGTATTTGAGAGTGGGAATCGGTGAGCGGTTCGAGAAGAGCCTGTATCTCCTCGATGCAGAAGGTGATGCGGCGGTCTACGGCTTCCATCGGGTTCGCCCAGTTCTTGTAAGATGTGGCGAGCACGAGCAGACGCCTGGCCTCGTCGTCGAGCGACTTCACCTTGATGGAAAGGCCCGCGGCATTGGCCGAGAAGTCGGCGTCGATGGCGTTTGCCGTCGCACGGAAGCGTTCGAGCATGGAGTGTTGGTTCGCCCATGCCGATTCCCATGCCACAGCCTGCTCGCGTTTTTCCTCGATGATGTCGAAAAGCGAGATGAACCTGTCGATGATGGCGGAAACGTTTTCCTCGGAGGTCTGTTTGCTGTCTTCCCCGCTTTTATTTTCCTCCGGCATGGTTGCGGCTGGTTGCTCTTTCGGTTCCGTCGGCTTACCGGCATCCTTGCCGGCCGCTGGCCTGTCCTTGTTCGGTGTCTTCGCTTGGGCGTCTTTTGAGGGCGTGTCGGCCTTGGGTGCCGCGAAGACAAGGTCGGGGCAACCGTCGGTAAAAGGCGTCACCGCGAAAAGGAATATCGCAAGGCAAAGGGAGAAGAGTGTGCGCATGAAAGCCCATCCTGAAGAAGAGACGGAGAAAAGGCGGCGTGATCATAGCCGCAAAGTCTGCAAATACGCCAAATCACCACGAAAGAAAAGCCCACAGGCGGCACCCTGCTTTACAAAAATCAGCCGTACCGTCATAGTGTGATGATGGATGGAGAAGAATCGAAACCGCAGATGGAGAACCGACGCACGGTTGTAGCCCTTGCGCGCTGCGCTGATTACAGCGCCCCCGGCATAGCCGATGGTGTCCGCTCCGTGCTGGACGCTTCAAAAATCGTCGTACGGGCCGGGAGCCGTGTGCTTGTCAAACCGAACCTTCTGCTCCCCGTGTCGCTCGCCTGCACTTCGCCCGCCGTCGTCGCGGCCGTGTGTGCGTGGTTGCTTGAGCGCGGGGCCCAGGTCGTCGTGGCTGATTCGCCGGGTTTTGGGCGCGGCCCCGTCGTGGCCCGGAAGATCGGGCTTGAAGAAGCCCTGCGGCCTCTTGGGCTTGCCGTGTGCGCCATGGATGAGCCCGTGGCGACCGATCTGTCCCTTGCCTCGGGCAAGGCACGGTTCCGAATATCCCGCCGTGCGCTCGAGGCGGACGTCATTGTTTCCGTGCCACGTGTCAAGGCCCACTCCCAGATGCGCGCAAGTCTCGCCGTCAAGAACTGCTTCGGCTGCGTGTGCGGCCTCTCCAAAGCCCTTATCCATGCGCGCGAGGGCAGGGATCCGGATTTCTTCGCCGACTGTCTTGCGGCGCTCTGGGCCGTGCTCCCCCCTGTGGCCGGTGTCGCCGACGGCGTGACGGCCATGCACGTGACGGGACCGAGCAAGGGTCTGGCCTACCCCCTAGGCCTCCTGGGGGCGAGCGATTCGGCCGTGGCCCTGGACGAGGCCGTTCTCGCCGCGCTCGGCCTTGCGCCAGCAGACACCCCCCTTGGGGCGGCGCTTGCGCGGCGTCTGGCGCAAGGCAGCGCCGCTGCTGGCTGGCGTGCGGAGTACCCCCTGCGTCGGCCCGAAGAATGGCGGCCGGTGGATTTTTGTTTTCCGGTCGATCTCTCGCACACGTCTTTCGCGCCAGGACGTCTTGTGAAAAGCTGCTTACGCCGCATTGTCGCGGCCTGCCGAAATTGAAAGGAGACAACACCATGCCGAAAGTTCTGCCCGGACAGACAGACCTGTATGCCCTGACGGACTCCCGCCTTTCCCTCGACCGTTCGGTGGAAGACGTAGTCCGCGCGCTGCTCGGTGCCGGCATCCGCATTGTGCAGTATCGCGAGAAAAGGCTGAGTCCGGCCCGCATGCTCGACGAATGCCGCCTGCTGCGCCGACTGACGGAGAACGCTGGTGCGTGTTTCATTATAGACGATCATGTAGACATAGCCATGATCGTGGGTGCCGACGGCGTACACATAGGACAGGAAGATCTGCCCCTCGTCGATGTGCGCCGCCTGGTCGGGCCGGATATGATCATAGGTGTTTCCACCCATGCGCCTGAGCAGGCCGTGACCGCCGTGAGGAACGGGGCCGACTACATAGGCGTCGGGCCCATCTTCGCCACGCAGACAAAGGAGGATGTGGTCGCCCCCGTGGGCTTCGCGTATCTCGACTGGGTGGCGCAGAACATTGAGCTCCCCTTCGTCGCCATAGGTGGTATCAAGGAGCACAACATAGCGGATGTCGCCCGCCATGGCGCGAAGTGCTGCGCCCTCGTCTCCGAACTGGTGGGCGCGAAGGACATAGGCCGTAAGGTGGCATCCGTGCGCCGCGCCATGCACGAAGGGGCCTAGCACTTCTTCACCGCCACGCACAGCCGGGGGAATCCTTCTCGGGCGCAAAAAAGGCGGCCCCGGGGGGACCGCCCGTACTGTGCTGATAGCGGGTGCTTACTGGAGTGCCTGCCCCACAGCCATGCGATAGCCGTGCATGCGGCGTTTCTCGCTGCGCGAACGGGAAAGCGAGGCTCTGACTTCGTTATATAGACGTTGTGCCGTGGCCGTCAGGCTTTTCTGAAAGTCATTGAGCTTTATGATGCGGACGCGGTAATCCTCCCGTTGGTCGGGCTCGTAGCACTGCCACGCGGTGGCGGTCATATGGCTGCGTTTCGTGGCCAGATCCACGGCATCCTCGTACCGCCCGTCGTCAAGGGCGTTCATTTCCTGCCGGGCCAGATCGAGGGCATCATCGAGAAGGGCCGTTCCCCTGTTCAGCTGCATGGCGTCCATCCTTTTTTGGCTTTTATTGCTACTGGGCGAAGCGCTCCATGAGCTCTTTGTGCAGATGGTCGCTCACAACCGCCCAATCTTCGCACTGAGGTGCGAGCTCGTATTCCAGAAGGTCGGCCATCAGAACCCAGTCTTCGTTGGCGAGCACGTCGCTCATTTCGGAAATGAGGTCGGAAAGGTTCTGCGTCTTTTCCGCGAATTCGGCGTTGGCCCCATTGAGATAGCGGGTGCGCAGGTCGCTGACCATGTTGAGGAAGTCGCGGGTCACGTCAAGCAGATCCTGAAGAAGCTCGAGCGCGTCGCCGTCACTCGCCTCCCGGAAGAGCCGTGCCACGTTTCGGGACCCGCTCAGCATCAGCTGGGCAACCTTGTGCATTTCGCCGGAGATGTCGAGTGCCATCTGCGAGGCCGGTACGGTGCGGATTTCAATGGATTTGATGTCGCTGCTCGAAAGATCCTCTGCCTGATGCGGATAAATCTCCGAGAAATGCTCATCATTCACCAGAACGTCGGTGACGACGCGGTCTTCCATTTTTTCTTCCTGCATGACGTTGAGCAGGACTTCCTCAAGATTTGCAAAATTGCTGATCACCTTTTCGCTTTTGCAGCCGTCAACGATAATCATGTTCTCTCTCCTTTATCCCCACGAGGGTAAATGTTTCCGCACGAATGCGTACTCAAATCTATGCACAATGCGTGCCGTTTCTGATATTCTCAATGAAAACAGAAAGGTTTTTTTCAAATCGGGAGAGGAACTCTTGCAAGGCCGCGAGCTCGCCACCCATTTCGGAGCAGACATGCCGCCAGAGATGCGACATGCCCGCAAGGGCGGGGGTGGTGTGCAGAAGCGTTTGCAGGCGGTCGCAATTGCGGAGGAACAGGTTGTTCGCCAAGGGATTTTTGCCGACGATGGCTGCATTTTCACCTATGGCTTTCAGCATGCGCCACGCTTGCTCAAGCGGGGGGATAATCGTGCCCTGGAAGTGCACGGAGCAGGGGGGGATGCGCATGCTGCGGTTCGGCGATGCGTCGTTGTCAAGTATTTGGCGCCAGAAAAGCCTCTGGTGCAGCATCCAGAGGGCTCGGTCGTCATCTTCATAGCCAGAGAGGTTTTCCAAGCCGGCAAGGCCCTTTTTTCGGCAGCTCGTCCAGATGCGCGCCTCGCGTTTCAGGGCATCGCCGACGCCGCTTTCCCAGCGCATGCCCGACAGGCGTGTAAGAATGGCGCGCCCTACGCCTTCGGCGGAGATAACCCTGCGGCAGGCGTTGGCGTTTGGGCATGCCGTGCCGAATTCGCAGGGGTGGCAGGGCATGGCGGGCTCAAGGCAGAGACAGTCGTCCAAATAGGGGCCCGTGTCCCACGGCTGGGCCGTTGCGAGGAAGAATGCCGTGCTGTGTATGCCGAGTCCGGCAGCCAGATGCATCGTGCCTGTATCGTTCGTGACGAGCATGCGCGTTTTGAGAAGAAGGGCTCCGAGGGTCGGCAGATCAGTCCGTCCCTGAACATTGATGTGCGGGTGCTCCGCAAGCGCCGCATATTTTTCCCCCAAGGACTTTTCGGCGGCTGAACCCGTCAGCACCGGGCAGAGGCCGGCCTTGTTCCAGAGCATGTCGCCGAGTGCTGCAAAGTGCGCGACGGGCCATCTGCGCATGTCGTTGCTTGCGCCGAGCTGAAAGGCAACGTAGCCGCGCGCAGGCGGCATGTTCGATCGGGCGGCCTCACGCAGAAGACGGGCTGCGGTGGAAGTCGCCTTTCCGTCTGGGCGGACGAGACGGAACAGGCCGTCCCTGCGATGGATTTCTTCGGAAATCAGAGGGTCCGCCGTCCGACGGAACATGTCAACGATATTGAAGACGGCACTTTTCCGGCTGAGGGTTGTGCCGAGCAGAAAAGCGGGCCAGAAGCCTTTGTCAACGCCGTAGCCCTCGGCGTCAACGGCGAAGCCCAGGACTGCGTCCGGAATGGGGGCGAGCATTTTCGAGAGCAGGCGCGCTGACAAGGTCGCCGTCAGGTTGATGACATGCTTTGGAGAACATTCTTTTCTTATGTCCCGGGCGAAGGAGAGCACATGGGTCGCGGCGAGCTTCCAGTCGCGGTCCGTCTCAGCCATAAGACGCGCGCCGGGAATCGTCCATGCACGGTCCACGTGCGCGAGCAGAGGCAGAACCTGCGCAAAATTTTCAAGGCAGACGAGGCCGACGCTTTTTCCGCTGTCGTGCAGATCCTGAATGAGCGGCTGGCTTTGCAAAAGGTCACCCAGCCTGGTCAGGTTCACGATGATGACATCACAAGACACAGCGGCCCCTCTTTACGGATACGGTGAGAGAATCGTCACGCGATGTTCCTATTAGGATTGCCGTCGAGCATGGCGAGCGCGATGGCTTTTTCCTCACGGAAACGGTTTTGCACCGCCCTGCGCACGGCGCTCGTTGACGAGCCGAACTGCCCGGAACGTATCTCGTAGACGTTGTTGATCAGACGGCGTTCGTAGGCGAGATCGGTCGGCTTGCCGCTTGCCTTGTCCGCACGCGCGAAGATACGCGCCGCGCCGGCGGGTCCGTGCTGCACGGCCGTGCTCCAGATGACCTCGCGCATGGCGGGGGAGATGCTGTCTTCGGTAAGGCCCGTGCGTTCGATGATGGAATTGAGCGCTGGCTGGTAGTGGCTTGCAACGATGTAGGATTCCTGCAGAGCCTCGAAGCGCTTCGGCTGCTCTTTGGCGATGGCGCGCCATTCATCCGGCATGGCCCCCCTGCGGGAGCCTGTGTCCGCCGGGCCGGCCTTGCGCAGACGGTTCGCGATGTCAGGGGCTTCCTTGTCGAGAAATCTGAGAAAATCCTTCATGCTGCCGACACGGGATGCGATCTGGTATTTGCCGTAGCTCGTGCCGCCCGTGCCGTCGTAACCGATTGCGGCTATGCCTTCCTTGCCCGATTCGAAGCGGGCGCAGAGTGTTCCTATGCCTGAGGGTTGGGCGTGAGACTTTGGCCGCGCCGCACGGCGGCGGGTGGGGCAGGATGCGGGGGGAAGGTCGCCCAGTCCCAGCGCGCCGAACTGCCCGTCGTTGCCCGTGACGTTACGCAGATGGCGCGCGGCGCCCATGCTGCGGGCCAGATCAAGCGTGGAGCCAGAGCCGCCGAGGCTTTGCATGAGGCCCGACATGGCCTGCGTCTGCCTCAGATCCTGCTGGGCCCTGTTAAAAAGCTGCATGCGCATGAGCTCGCTCGGCGTACGTCCGGCAAGCACGAGGTGGTTCGCACCCGTCATGGGCAACGGAGCAACGCGCGGCATGGATTGCTGCGCTTTCATCGGGCTCTTCGCCGGCGCATCAGCAACGCCTTGTGCGGAAGCCTTTCTCGAGTCAGCCGTGCCGCCGGCTTTTTGACCGTCCACCGCTGCCTGCGCGGGCGTGTTCCCACTTCCTGCCGCCGCCGGAGAAGACGGACGGGCCATCGGGATCTCACGACCGTCCGTCCTTCGGCGCAGGGGCTGTTCGGAAGGGGCATCCCCCGTGACCTCCTGCATGGGCAGAAGGGAGGCGAAGTCCCTGTCGGCGCCTACAGGACGTGCGGCGCTGCGCTGGGCGGCCCGCGTGTTCTGCGAGGCTATGCTCGGGGGGCGTATCAGCCAGTTCGTTTCGGTCATGCTCATGGATTCCTCCCAAACGGCGTTCCGATTCCTATTCGTCGGAAACCCTATTCCGAACTGCAACCAGCAAAAAAAATGCCAAAGTTGAAAAGCGAATTTTTAACAATTTGTTAGAATAAGGAGTGAGACTTCTGGATCCCATGCACGGCGCTCAGGGGCGTCACGCATCGTTTTTTTGACGGGGGGCGGGCAAACCAACGCGTTACGGTCCCGAGATCGCTTTAATGAATCAATAGGGAGCCTGCTTTTCTGACAGGAGTAAGCACCGGCGCTGGATGCCGCGAGCGAAACCTGTAACGGCGAAGTCGGGATTGGTGAAGGCCGAGGAGGTTATTTGCCTGCCTGCTGCTTGAGCCTGAGACAGGTATCGGCAAGTTCGCGCAGTCCGGCGTTTGCCGGTGCGAGTTTAAGGCCCTTGCGCAGATGGCCGATCGCCCGGTTCAGTTCGCCAACCTGCAGGTAGGCGCGGGCTATCATCGCGAAAAGATCCACCTCGTCATGGAAATTGCCTTCCGCGCGTTCGAAGCATTCCTCTGCCTCGGAGACGCGGCCGTGGGAGAGGAATGTCTTGCCGTCGCGCAGGGCGTG
>JAILMX010000207.1 GCA_024692205.1 Desulfovibrio sp.
CGCAGCTTTCCGGCGGGCAGAAACAGCGCGTCGCCATCGCGCGGGCGCTCGCGATGGATCCCAAGGTGATACTGCTCGACGAGCCGACCTCGGCCCTCGACCCCGAACTCGTCGGCGAGGTGCTCTCCGTCATCCGCGACCTCGCGGCGGACGGCATGACGATGATCATGGCAACGCATCAGATGGATTTCGCGCGGGCGCTCGCCTCCGAGATCCTCTTCATGGAAAAGGGCCGCATCATCGAGCGCGGCACGCCCGGGGAACTGCTCGCCGACGGCTCCGGCACGCGCACGCGCGACTTCTGCACGCGGCTGCTCGACATGGGGGCCTAGGCAGGCCATGATTGACACGGCCTTCTTCGCCCAGGATCTTCTCCCCGCCCTCAACCGGGGGCTCATGGTGTCGCTCGCCCTCATCATCCCGGCATCCCTCATCGGCTTCGCCGGGGGCATAGCCCTCGGCTGCGCGCGCGCCTTCGGCCCGCCATGGCTCAGGCGCCTCGGCAACGCCTACACGGCGCTTCTGCGCGGCGTGCCGCTCGCCGTTCAGCTCATGATGATCTACTACGCCCTGCCGAAGCTCGGCATCTATTTCGAGCCGTACGGGGCGGCGCTCACCTCCTTCATCCTCTGCACGTCGGCCTATCAGTCCGAATACGTGCGCGGCGCCCTGCTCTCGATACGTCAGGGGCAGATCAGGGCAGCCCAGGCCCTCGGCTTCACAACCTTTCAGACGATACTCTGGATAGTCGTTCCGCAGGCGGCCAGACGCGCCCTGCCGAGCTGCGGCAACGAGATCGTCTACCTGATCAAGTACAGCTCGCTCGCCTATCTCGTCACCTGCATGGAGCTCATGGGCGAGGGCAAGGTCGTCGCCTCCGACACCTTCCGCTTCACCGAGGTCTTTCTCGCGGTCGGCCTCTACTACCTCGCCATGGTGACCGTGGCGAGCTGGATACTGCACCGCCTCGAGGAGCGCTACCGCATACCGGGCTTCGGCAACCGCTAACGCGGCAGAAGGGCCACCGCCGGAACGCGTTGCCATGCTCCCGTACCTCATTCCCTATCTTGCCGCTCTTGCCGTCATGGCCGTCTGCGCGACACGCCGGATCAACGGTTTTTCAGACTTCGTGATCGCGGGCGGAAGCCAGAATTCCTTCTGGATCACGCTGTCCACGCTGGCAAGCATAATCGGCGGATCAGCCACATTCGGCATCATGACCCTGGCGGCGAAGCACGGTTTCCCCGCGTTCTGGTGGCTGGGGGCCGGCAGCATCTTTCTCATTCTCCAAGGCTTCCTCGTCTCTGAAAAAGCCCGGGCCCTCAACATCTGCACGCTGCCGGAGCTCGCGGGAAAAACCGTCGGGCGCGAGCCGGGCCTCATGATCGCCCTCATTATCGCCGTGAGCTGGATCGGCATCATAGCGGCCCAGTTTTCAGCGCTCGAGAGCCTCTTCGCACCGTTTATTCTGGAGCCATGGCGTCCGGCGACCCTTTTCCTCGTAAGCGTCTCCGTGATAGCCTACACTGCGGCGGGGGGGCAGTTCTCCGTTTTGCGGACCGATGCCATGCAGTTCATCGTGCTGATGGGCGGCGTCCTGCTGGCCTGCGTTTCTCTCTGGCAGAACGAACGTCCCGCCGAGAGCATCGAATTTTTCAACAGCACGTTCACCGGTTCGCATTTCGCCGCATTCCTGCTTGTGACGGGACTGCCGTTTTTTCTGGGGCCTGATCTCCTGTCCCGTAACTTTTCCGCGAAAGACGGCCGGACAGCACGGCGCTCCGCCCTGACCGCGGCGGTGCTCCTCCTTTTCTTTGCCGTGCCGATGACGCTCATCGGGGTCTGGGCAAGGGAACACGGGCTCGCGGCCGATCCCCTGCCGGGCATCATCCTCGGCCATCTTCCGCCCGCAACGGGAGCCCTGCTTTTTCTCGGACTCGTTTCCGCCCTGATCTCCTCCGCCGATACCTGTCTGCTGAGCGTGTCTTCCATCATTGAAAACGACCTGCTCCGCGGAAAAAGCATCCGCAGGATGCGCCTCCTGGTAGTGATCGTCGGCATTGCCGCGCTCTGCATCGCATTCTGCCAGAAAGACGTGATACGGCTTCTTCTCTCGGCCTACGCGGTCTACGTGCCGGGAGTCGTCTTTCCTCTCTTCGCCTGCCTGTGGTTCGCCGGACGCATTCTGCCGAACAAAGCCTTCATACTGTCGGGGATGTTCGCCGGCAGCATGCTGGGCATCGCCTCGGTATATGCGGGCAGCCCGGCATACTGCCTGGCGGGAATAGGCGTTTCCGCGGCGGCGTCGGCCGCCGCCTGCGTTTCAGGGAAAAAGCGCGCCGCCTGAAGGCGTCAGGCCGGTTCCGCGTCAAAGGGCGAAGAGCCCGAAACGCCGGCCCTGAAAAAGCGCGGGGCCTTTTTCATCCTTCGAGCTCGGCCTTCAACCAGTCCATGATCTCCAACGCAGGCGCGCTCATGCCGCGGCAGTTGCCGTGCACGGAGCGATAACCCGGCAGGACACTCTACG
>JAILMX010000002.1 GCA_024692205.1 Desulfovibrio sp.
TGTCCATCGGGCCAATTGGCCCGATTTTGGCCCGATGGCACAGAAAAAGGGGCTACGATTTCTCGTAACCCCTTGATTTTTCTGGTGCCGAGGCACGGAATTGAACCGCGGACACGGGGATTTTCAGTCCCCTGCTCTACCTACTGAGCTACCTCGGCAAAGGCATTTTTCTGTATAGGCCCTTTCGGGTAGCTTGGCAAGTATTTTTTTTGCAATTTCCAGCCGAAAGCGTACTGTGCGAAAAAACAAGCGACACCGGTGTGCGCTCCCTGTCGGCCCCGCGCATTCAAAAAAACTGAAAGGACGGACGCTTTTTGCAAAGACAGGCATAATGCTTTCCTAGGGTGGGCCGATATAGTCAAATGTAAATCGCGAGACGGGCGCGTTCAAACCGCCCGGCTGAGTACGGTAAAGAGACGGAGTTATCATGTCGCAGACAAATATCCTGCTTGAATCAGGTACCAACGAGCTTGAGATCGTTGAGTTCTATGTCAATCAAAACGGCTATCAGGCCCATTACGGCATCAACGTGGCTAAAGTCGTGGAGATCATCCGCCCCCAGACCGTGACAGCCATGCCCGAGATGCGCCATCCCGCCATCAAGGGGGCGTTCTCGCACCGCAATGGGCGCATCGTGCCTCTGATCGACATGGCCCAATTCCTCGGGTACGACCCCGTGTGCGGCGAGGAAGACTCGAAAGTCATAGTGACGGAATTCAACCATGTCTTCACGGCATTCCTCGTCTCGGGCGTCAACCGGATCTACCGCTTAAGCTGGACATCCGTCGAGGCGCCAGGAACCTTTCTGCAGGACATGAGCCGCAGTTCCGTCGTCGGCGTCGTGCGCCTTGAGGAGCGCGTCGTCTTCCTTCTCGACCTTGAAGCCGTCGTGGGCGAGCTTGAGCCCAGCATGGCGATCACCTTCACCAATACCGGCCGGGCGGAGGATGAGGAGAGGAAGAAAGATCTCCATTACACCATCCTGCAGGTGGATGACTCGCACAGCATACGCGAGCTCGTCCGAACCCTGTTCGAGAAGGACGGCATCTTCACCGTCATTCAGAAGGTTAACGGACAGGATGCGTGGGATTACCTCGAAGAGATACGCGACAAGAGCGAGAACGAGGGCAAGGACATCACCGAATACATACAGGGCATCATCACGGATATCGAAATGCCGTTCATGGACGGCCTCAACCTGTGCAAACGCATCAAGGAAGACTCCATTCTCAAAAAATTGCCCGTTGCCATCTTTTCCTCAATGATCAACGAGTCTTTGGCGCGCAAGTGCCAGACGGTCGGCGCCGACGCCCAGTTTGCCAAGCCCGATTTGCGCAGCCTCTCCGACAAGATGGTGGAGATGATCGGCAATTCCGAGATGTGGATAGCGAGCGTCAACAAGCATGAGGTCTTATAGCAGCGCACAAGGGCGCGATGCCCGTAAGCCATGGATACGAAAGCCCCGCGCGAGCGGGGCTTTTTGTCGTTCTGGAAAGGGCGCGCTTCAAAAGCCTTCCTCAAGCGGCGGCCAGACGAACCAGTCGCCCTCAGGGGTGAGGCGGGGGCGGGTGCCCTTGGCCAGATGAACCTGCCGGCCTTCAAGGGAGAGGCGCCCTTCGGCAAGCCACTCGACAGCCTGCGGGTAGATGCGGTGCTCCATGGCGTGTATGCGCGTCATGAGGTCTTCTTCGGCCTCGCCCGCGTTGACGGGCACGGCGGCCTGTATGACGACCGGGCCGTTATCCATTTTTTCATCGACGAAATGCACGGTCGCGCCCGATATCGTGACACCGTAGGCCAGCGCATCCGCACCGCCGTGCAGGCCGGGAAAGCTCGGCAGAATGGCCGGGTGCAGGTTGAGCACCGGCCCGTCGAAAACCTTGAGGAAGACAGGGGAAAGCAGGCGCATATAGCCGGCCAGCACGATGGCCCGCGCACCGCTGTCCCTGGCGGCGGTGGCCATGGCGCGGTCGAAGCTTTCCCTGTCGGGGAAGGTCTTGTGGTCGAGCAGAAGGCTCGGTATGCCGGCGGCCTCGGCGCGTTCAAGCACCTTGGCACCGGGGCGGTTGCAGGCGATGAGGCGGATGTCGACGTCGAGCACGCCGGCGCGCATCTTGTCGATCATGGCCTGCGCGTTGGTGCCGCCGCCGGAAGCCAGAATGGCGATCTTCAGGGACATGGCACTCCCTCGCTTCAGTTTGCCGCGCCCGTGGCGTCAGGGGAGAAATGCGCCCTGATGGCCTCGGCCAGCGCGGGGATGGTGAATTCGGTTGGTTGTATGCCGCATGTGAGGCCGTGTTTCGCAAGCGTTTCGGCCGTCACCGGCCCGATGGCGGCGAGCACGCATTCCGGATGGGCCTTCAGCGTTTCGGCCGGAACGATTTTCAGAAAGTTCTCGACCGTTGAGGATGAGCCGAAGCTCACGCAGGAAAGGCGGCCCGCTTGCAGGCGTTCGAGAACGTCGTCGCGGCGTCCTTCGTCGGGCACGGTGCGGTAGGCGTGCGCGACATCAATTGCGCAGCCGGCCTTGCGCAGCTCTTCGGGCAGGACGTCGCGGGCCTTTTCGGCGCGCACGAGAAGCATCCTGAGCCCGTCGGCCCTGCCGTCGGTTCGGGCGAGCAGGCCTTCGACGACGCCTTCGGCCACGTAGCGGGCGGGGATGAAGTCGGCCCGTATGCCGCGGACGGAAAGGGCCTCGGCCGTCGCTGGGCCGATGGCGGCGATGCGGCAGCCAGCAAGGGCCCGGCTGTCCCTGCCCTTGGCCTCAAGGCGCTGCCAGAAGTGGCGCACCCCGTTGACCGAGGTGAAGATGATCCAGTCGTAGAGGGCGAGATTGTCGGCGGCGGCATCAAGCGCGCTGTAGTCGTCAAGCGGGCGTATGCGTATCGTGGGGCACTGGATGACCTCGGCGCCCATCTCAGTGAGGGTGGCGGCAAGGCCGCTTGCCTGCTCACGCGCGCGTGTCACGACAACGCTTCTGCCGAGCAGGGGGCGTTGTTCGAACCAGTTCAGCTCGTCATGCAGGCTGGCAACGCGGCCGACAACGATAATGGAGGGATTGGTGAAGCGCGCCTCGACGGCGGCGCGGGGCAGATCGCTGAGGGGCGAGACGATGCTGCGCTGCCTGGGCGTGGTGCCGCGGTAGATGAGGGCCGCCGGCGTGTCAGGGGCGAGGCCCGCCTCAAGAAGGCGCGCGGCTATGTCGGGCAGGTTTTTCATGCCCATGACGAAGACGAGGGTCGAGCCGCTTTGCGCAAGGGCCTGCCAGTTGTGGGCTGAACCCGGCTTGTCGGGGTTCTCGTGACCGGTGATGATGGTGACGGAGGAGGCGAAGTCGCGATGTGTCAGCGGGATGCCCGCATAGGCCGGAGCCGCGATCGTGCTGCTGATGCCGGGCACCTCCTCAAAGGGCACGCCGGCCCGGAGAAGCTCCAGCGCCTCTTCGCCGCCGCGGCCGAAGATGTAGGGGTCGCCGCCCTTGAGGCGGGCGACGTTTTTGCCCTCGCGGGCCTTGTCGATGAGCAGCTGGTTGATCTGCGGCTGGGGCAGGGCGTGGTTGCCCGCGACCTTGCCGACGTAGATGATTTCGGCATCGGGGCGTGCGTATCCCAGGAGGGAGTCGTTGGCGAGCGCGTCGTAGACGATGACGTCGGCCGTCTCCAGAACGTGCTTCGCCTTGAGCGTCAGCAGGCCGGGATCGCCGGGGCCTGCGCCGAGAAGAGAGACCTTCATCGCACACCTCCCCGCAGAAGCTCGAGAAGCGTGCGCGCGCCGAAGGCCGTGGCGCCGGCGGGGCAGAGGGGATTCTTCTTCTCCTCCATCCAGTCAGTGCCGGCTATGTCGAGGTGCGCCCAGCGCACGCCGTCGGCCACGAAATGCTTGAGGAAGATGGCGGCGTTGATGGCCCCCCCCTCGCGCGGGCCGGTGTGGCAGATGTCGGCTATGCCGCTCTTGAGCTTTTCGGCGTAGGGCGCCCACAGGGGCAGGCGCCAGAAGTATTCGCCGCAGGCCTTGCCCGAGGCCGAGATGCGCTCGGCGAGAACGTCGTCGGTGCTGAAGAGGCCGGCGATCTCGTCGCCGAGGGCGACGGCGCAGGCGCCGGTCAGGGTCGCTATGTCGACGACAGCCGCAGGCTGCCAGTGTTTCTGCGCGTAGGCTAGGGCGTCGCAGAGAACGAGGCGGCCCTCTGCGTCGGTGTTCGTGATCTCTACGGTGTCTCCGCTCAACGCGCGCACCACGTCGCCCGGGCGCGTGGCGGAGCCGCCGGGCAGGTTCTCGGCCATGGCCAGCAGGCCGATGACGCGGCGGGGCAGTGCCTCGCGCGCAGCGGCGGCGACGGCGGCGAGCACCGTGGCCGAACCCGTCATGTCGCTCTTCATCTGATGCATCTTCGCCGCAGGCTTGAGGCTGATGCCGCCGGAGTCGAAGGTGATGCCCTTGCCGACGAGCACGACAGGCGCCTCATCGGCATGGCCCTCCGGCGCGTATTCCAGCACGACGAGGCGGGGAGGATGCGCGGAGCCCTGGCCGACGGCCAGATGCGCTCCCATGCCTTCGGCCCTGAGATCGTCTTCATTCAGCACGCTGCAGGCGAAACCGTTCTCGGCCGCGAGAGCCTGGGCGCGGTCGGCCATGCCGGCCGGGGCGAGCAGATTGGCGGGGGTGTTGGCAAGCTCGCGGGCGAGGCGCAGGGCCTCTGCCGCAGACTGGCCGCGGCGCACGGCCTGCTGCCCGGCGTCAGTCTGCGCATTGAAGCCCACGACGAGGCATTCCGGGTCGGCGGGGGCTTCGGCATCCTTCTTCTTGAAAAGGGCGCCCGTGTAGAGGGCGGTCTCGGCGGCGAAGACACATTCCTCAAGCAGGCGTTCGGCGCTGCCGGGCAGGCGCGTGATGAGGGGCTCCGGCAGAAGGATGGATTTCAGGCCGAGCGCTCGGCAGCGCCGGACGGCGCCTGCGATGGCCAAGCGCAGCGTGTCCAGGGTGAAGTCCGTCCTGCGGCCGAGGCCGATGAGGAAGATTCGGGGCACCGCCAGGGCGGGATGCCCGTAGAGAACGGCGCTTTCCCCCTTCTTTGCGGTGAAGTCGCGTCTGGCCGGGGCTATGGCAAGCCACGGGGCCACCTTGTCCAGTTCGGGGTTGTCGTGTAAAATATCGCCATCTTCTGTGACCGGGGCGAGCAGCACGTCTGCCTTCCATTTCTCCGGGCCCAGATTGTGAAATCGTATGTCCATGAGAGGTCTCCTTGCGGCCTGAAAAGACCGCTGGAACTATAGCCTGTCGGCGCGTTTTTGCCAAGGGCGGACCGGAGGAACCCTGCGCGCCCCGTATGCGGGAAAGAGAGTATGCTCGTCTACATCCACGTACCGTTCTGCCGCTCGCGCTGCCAGTATTGCGCCTTCCATTCCGTGGCCCTCGGGAAGAACGTCGCCGCCGCCTCGTCGCCCCTCGTGCGTGACTATGTCGACGGCGTGCTTCTGGAGATCGCCCGCTGGGCGGACATGTACGGCGGCCGCTCCGTGCAGAGCGTCTTTTTCGGCGGCGGCACGCCGAGCCTCCTGCCGCCGCGCATCGTCGGGGTCATCCTTGACCGCGTGGCGCGCTTTTTCCATTTGGAAGACCGCGCCGAGGTGACGCTTGAGGCGAACCCGGAATCCCTGCGCGGCGACCTGCAGGCGCGCCAGCTGCTGGATGCGGGCGTCAACCGCCTTTCCATCGGCATACAGACGCTCGACGGCGACCTGCTGCATACCCTGGGGCGCCCGCACAAGGCGCGGGACAGCCTGAACGCGGTGCGCGTCGCACGCGAGGCGGGCTTTGCCAACGTAGGGGTCGACCTCATGTGGGGCCTGCCCGGGCAGAGTGTGCGCCAATGGCTGCAGACGCTCAAGGACGTGGTGCGCCTTTCGCCCGATCACATCTCCGCCTACGGGCTGACGCTGGAGCCCGGCACGGCCATGGAGGCAGCCTGCGCCGAGGGGCGTCTGCACGTGCCGCCCGAGAGCGACCAGAACCTCATGTTCATGAAGGGCTCTTCCTTTCTTGAGGAACAGGGCTACATCCATTATGAGATCTCCAATTTCGCGCGCATGGGCTACCAGTGCCGGCACAACATGGGGTACTGGGAAGGGGCGGAATATCTGGGCCTGGGGCCGTCGGCCACATCCACCGTCGGGAACTTCCGCTGGACGAACCCGGCCGACCAGAACGTCTGGGCCGGGAAGATTCGCTCGGGCGACATGGAACGGGAGCGCGAGGAACTGAACCCCATGGTGCGCGTTCTCGAGATGATCATGCTTGGTCTGCGAACCGCGCGCGGGCTCGAACTCGCCCGTTACCGGGCGCTAACGGGCCACGATTTCCTGCGTGACCACGGCCGGCTCGTCCAGACTCTGCACGAGAACGGCCTTGTCCGCATCATGAACGGCTGGTTCCGCCTGACCTGCCGGGGAATGCTCGTCTCAAACTCCATCCTTTCCAACCTGTTCGAGCGTACGGAAAAGGTGCTTAAGGGGGCTTTGCCCCCGGAGGGCGCCGCCGCGGCGCAGCCCGCCCCGACGGAAGCGGAGAGGGGGGGGCCGGACGTGCAGAAGGTCGTCTGGCCGAAGGCCTGAGCGGGTGACTGAGGCGCTTTTGACTTTACGAGCGGCCGTGTCCATGCTATGAAAATTTTTTCTTGAGGATTGACCACGAGCCCTTTTGCGGCCGCTTTTGGAGCGTATATGAGCGACTATAAGAAAACCTTGAATTTGCCCGACACCCGTTTCCCGATGAAGGCCAATCTCGTGCAGAAAGAGCCCGAGATGCTGAAGAAATGGGAGGAGATCCATGCCCGAGAAGCCATGGAGCAGGCGAGCGGCGGCAAGGGCGGCTTCATGCTGCACGACGGTCCGCCGTACGCGAACGGGCACCTGCACATGGGACACGCCCTCAACAAGATCCTCAAGGACATCATCATCAAGTCGCGCAGCATGCAGGGCTATGCCTGCCATTACGTGCCCGGCTGGGACTGCCACGGGCTGCCCATTGAACACAAGGTCGAGCAGGAGCTCAAGGGCAAGAAGAAGGATTTACCCGTGCACGTGGTGCGCCGCCTCTGCCGTGAATACGCCACGAAATGGCTGGGCATACAGCGCGAGGAGTTCCGGCGTCTCGGCGTGTTCGGCAACTGGGACGACCCCTATCTGAGCATGAAGCCGGCCTACGAGGCCGCCACGGCGCGCGAGCTCGCCAACTTCGTCGCGACGGGCAGCGTCGTGCGCGACAAGAAACCCGTGTACTGGTGCTGCTCGTGCCACACGGCCCTGGCCGAGGCCGAGGTTGAGTATGCCGATGTCACCTCGCCTTCGGTGCATGTGGCCTTTCCCCTGACCGATCCCCGCGTGACCGAGGTCCTGCCCGGGGCCGATCCCGCGCGGGCGCATGTCGTCATCTGGACGACGACCCCGTGGACCCTGCCCTGCAACCTCGCCGTCTGTCTGCACCCTGACTTCACGTATGTGCTCGTCGAGGCCGAAGGCAGGCAGTACATTCTGGCCGAGGAACGCCTGTCAGAGTGCGCACCCGTCTACGGCTGGAAAGAGCCGAAGATCCTCGCCCGTGTGCAGGGCAGCGCCCTTGAGGGCCTTAAGGCACGTCATCCCTTCTACAACAGGGAATCGCTCGTCATCCTGGGCGGGCACGTGACGCTCGACGCCGGCACGGGCTGCGTGCACACGGCGCCCGGCCACGGCCGCGAGGACTACGAGGTCGGCCTGAAGTACGGCCTGGACATCTACGCGCCTCTGGACGACGCCGGCTGCTATTACAAGGACGTCGAATTTTTCGCGGGGATGAACGTCTTTGAGGCGAACCCCGTCGTCATCGACAAGATGAAGGAAACCGGCGCCCTGCTCAATGCCGGCAAAATCGCCCACTCCTATCCGCACTGCTGGCGGTGCAAGAACCCCGTCATCTTCCGCGCCACTCCCCAGTGGTTCATCAGCATGGAAAAGAACGGCCTGCGCGAAAAGGCCCTGAAGAGTATCGACGAGGATGTGCGCTGGATACCCGCATGGGGCCGCGAGCGCATCCACAACATGGTCGAATCCCGCCCCGACTGGTGCATCTCGCGCCAGCGGCAGTGGGGCGTGCCGATCATGGCCCTGCGTTGCGAGGACTGCGGCGAGACATGGAACGACGCCGAGTGGATGCGCGGCATCTGCGACCGCTTCGAAAAGCATCCCACGGGCTGCGACTGGTGGTACGAGGCCCCGATGGAGGAGGTCGTGCCGAAGGGCCTGAAATGCCCGAAATGCCACGGCGAGCACTGGACGCGCGAGAACGATATCCTCGACGTCTGGTTCGATTCGGGCACGAGCTGGGCCGCCGTGCTAGAGGCGCGGCCGGAGCTCTCCTTTCCCGCGGATCTCTACCTCGAAGGCTCTGACCAGCACCGCGGCTGGTTCCACAGCTCCCTGCTCGCCGCCATAGGAACGCGGGGGGTGGCACCGTACCGGGCCGTTCTCACGCACGGCTACGTCGTGGACGGCGAGGGCCGCAAAATGTCCAAGTCGATCGGCAACGTCATCGCCCCGCAGCAGCTCATCGACAAATACGGCGCGGAGATCGTGCGCCTGTGGGCGTCGTCGGTCGAATACCGCGAAGACATACGCCTTTCCGAGCAGATCGTCAGCCGTCTTGTGGATGCCTACAGGCGCATCCGCAATACGTGCCGCTTTTTGCTCGGCAATGTGAACGACCTGACCCGCGGCGACCTCGTGCCGCTTGACGCGATGCTTTCGCAGGATCGTTTCGCCGTCGACTGCGCGGCCAGGCTGCACAGAACCGTGCAGACAGCCTATGCGGAGTATGAGTTCCATCGCGTCTACCACGGTCTGCACAACTACTGCGTCACCGACCTTTCGGCCATGTATCTCGACAGCCTGAAGGACCGTCTCTACGCCTCCGGCGCGGCGAGTCGCGAGCGCCGTTCGGCGCAGACGGCCATCTGGATCATCCTGAGCCTGCTTCTGCGCGACATGGCGCCGGTTTTCTCCTTCACGGCCGAGGAAATATTCACGCATCTGCCCGCGGCTCTCAAGGGGGGGGGGACCACGGTCTTCGCCCTGCAGGACGAGGCATGCGAGGGATACCTTCTGCCCGACGAGGTCAGGGATGACTGGATGACCCTGTGCGCCGTGCGCAATGCGGTTACGCGCGCCATCGAACCCCTGCGGGCCGAAAAGGTCATCGGCCACTCGCTCGATACCCGCGTCACCCTGTATCTGGCCGACGATCTGCGCGAGCGCCTTGAGGGCCTGAATACCGACCTGCGTGCCTTCTGCATCGTCTCCCAGCTCGTGACAGCGCCCTTTGGCGAGGCCCCGGCCGACGCCCGCGTGGACACCGAGGTTCCCGGCCTCGCGATCAGGGTTGAGAAAGCGCATGGCGAGAAGTGCGAGCGTTGCTGGATCTACAGTACCGAGCTCGGTACCGACGCAAGCCATCCCACGCTGTGCCCCCGTTGCAGCGGGGTCATTAACGCCATGGGCGATACTGGCGCGGACGGATAGCGGTGAAGCGGCGCTACGCCATACTCGGGGGGACGGCCCTCATCGCCTTTGTGCTTGATCAGGCGAGCAAATGGCTTGTCATGCGCACCGTACCGATGCACAGGCCGGTGGAGGTCATTCCCGGTTTTTTCGATCTGGTGAATGTGCGCAACCGGGGGGCGGCTTTCGGTTTTCTCAACCGCTCGGACATCGAGTGGCAGTTCTGGCTCTTCCTCGTGGCTACCCTCGTGGCTGTCGCGGCCATCGTCGTGCTCGTGCGCGGCATGCGCGATGAGGACTGTGTGCTCGCCTCGGGCCTTGGCCTCGTGCTGGGCGGGGCTCTCGGCAATCTGCTCGACCGCCTGCGTTTCAGGGCCGTGGTGGATTTTCTTGACGTCTACTGGCGTGACTGGCACTGGCCGGCCTTCAACATCGCCGATTCCGCCATCTGCCTGGGCGCCTTCCTCGCCTGCATCGTCCTGTGCAGGGACGGAAAAAAAGGGGAGAGGGCATGACCTTTGCGTGGTGGCATCTGCTCGTCGCGGCAGTGCCCATGGTACCGACCTTCTGGGCGCTCTGGCACATCTGGGCGCATGAATTCGCGACCCCGCAGCAGAAATCGGGGTGGTTCGCATTTGTCGTTCTGCTGCCGGTCATCGGCGGCATCATCTATCTGTTCACCGGGCGATGCAAGGCACTTGGCCGGGTGCAACGCTGAAAACGAGGGCATCATGAAGAAGACTTTTTTCCTCCCTTTCCCCATTTTTTTTCTGGGATGCGCCGTTCTCGGCGGCTGCGTCGGCGGCGGCAGCGGACCGAGCCTTGAGGAGCAGCTGCAGCAGCAGGACATGCAGCTGCGCCAGCTGCAGGCGGAGAAGACCGACGCGTGGAATCAGATGCAGGCCATGCGCCAGGAGCTGAACGACATGAAGCACAATATGGCCGAAATGCGGCGGGCTTCCGGCCAGGGGGGAGCGGATCCTTTGCTGACCCCGGACCCGGCAGCGTCTGCCCAGCAGCCCGCAGGCGCGCAGACTCCGGAAGGCGTTCAGCCCTGGGGCGGACAGCCGAAGCAGCCGGCGGTTCCGGCCCCGGCCCCTGCTGGCGTCCAGCCTCAGGCGCAGGGGCAGCCCGCCCCGGCCCCGCAGCCCGCAGCGCCCGGCCCCGTGCAGGCGCCGAGCGAATCGACATGGGGCAAGGCCAACCCTGAAGAGCAGCCTGCCGCCGCCCCCGCCGCCCAGAAGGATCTCGCCCAGGCCCTGTACGATTCGGGCCAGAACGCTTTCGCGGCCCGCAAGTACGCCGAGGCCCGGCGCTCCTTCTCCGATTTCACCAAGAACTACAGCTCGCACAAGCTCATGCCCGATGCCCAGTTCTATCTGGCCGAGTGCTATTTTCAGAGCAATCAGTTCTCCGACGCGGCCCTCGCCTACAACGAGATCATAACGAAGTACCCGAAGTCGTCGCGCGCGCCCGCCGCCTATCTGAAGCAGGGCATCTGCTTCAGCAAGAGTGGCCAGAAGGCTGCGGCCAAAGCCCGCATGCAGGAGCTCATCCGCAAGTATCCTAATTCGTCCGAAGCCGGTCGGGCCAAGGCCTTTTTGAAGACCAACGGCTAAGCCACGACGCAGACATCCGGCAAGGAGGCAGGTGCAGTGACCATACAGAAAGAGCAGGTGTACAAGCAACTCAGCACTGAGATCCGTGACGGCCTGAAGGCCATTTACCGCGAGATCTCGACGGCATCGCACGACGGCGCCGCGAACGACGTGGACGTGAACGCGCTTTTCCGCGCCGCCTACAAACAGCTCAGCCATGACATGAAGGACGGCGTCCGCGACATATACCAGCAGATGTCAGACCTGCCGCAGGAGCAGAAAGGGGAGGGCGGCGATGCCCGCGCCTTCTTCCAGGCGACGACGACAGACCTGACGGAAGTGACCCGCGCGACCGAAGAGGCCACCATGAAGATCATGGGGCTTGTGGAGAAACAGCAGGAACTTCAGGCCGAGTCGGCTGAGATCATCGCGGGTGTGCGCGCCGGTACCGCCACGCCGGAGCAGCTTGACCGCCTGGACGAGATCAACAAGCAGCTCGGCGACGACCTCATGGACATGACCATGGCCATGAGCTTTCAGGACCTGACCGGCCAGCGCATCAAACGCGTGGTCACGGCCCTGGGCAAGATTGAGGAGACGATCATCCAGCTCTACGTGACGTCGGGCCTCATCATGGAGGGCGCCGAGAGCGATCCGGCCAAGGACGCCACCGCACTCAAGGACGAAGCCAACCGCGCCATGGAGGATTTCAAACAGAACCGCGAGGTCAAGTCGAAGCTCAAGGGTCCGTCTGACAGCGGTATGTCGCAGAACGCCATCGACGACATGCTGGCCCAGCTCGGCATGTAGTCGAAAGCATTTCACGGAACCATCCGACGACGGTCTCCGACAGAGGGGGGCCGTCGTCTTAGCGTTTATTCGAGGCTTGCATGGCAACAACCATCTCCGCACCGGCGGCCGCCGCCGAGGGCATGCGGCGCGCCCTGCCCATCATGCTCGGCTATATCTCCGTGGGCTTCGCCTTCGGGGTTCTGGCCGTCAAGAACGGCATTCCCCCGTCACTTGCGGTCGGCATGGCCCTGCTCCATTTTTCGGGCTCGGGGCAGTTCGTTTTCGTCAGCCTGTGGGGTGCGGGCGTCGGCACGCTCTCCATCGCGACAGCGGTCATGATTGTCAATCTTCGCTATCTGCTGCAGTCAGCGGCGCTTTCGCCGTGGCTCTCTTCCCTTCCCGCCTGGAAGCGTTTTCTGCTTGGGCTCGGCGTGACGGACGAGAACTTCGCCGTGCACGTCACGGCTTTTCAGAAGGGCTTTCCGCTTTCGCTGACGACGCTTTTCACCTGCAACACCGCGACGTGGTCCTCGTGGGTTTTGGGCTGCGCCGTCGGGGCCTTCTGCGGCGAGCTCGTGCATGACGTGCGTCCGCTTGGCCTCGACTACGCCCTGACGGCCATGTTCCTGGCTCTGCTCGTGCCGCAGTGCGTGAGCCGGCTGCACATCGTCATCGCGCTCTTTTCGCTCGGGGCCTCCGTCGCGCTTAAAGGCGCCGGCATGGGGCAGTGGAACGTCGCCCTCGCCACGGTCGCCGGAGCGACCCTGGGCGTGTGGCTGATGCAGCGCTGCGGCAGGTACGGACGGAACAGCGGGGGGGCCTCAGGCACAGCGCGGGCATCGGGGAATGCCGAAGACGGGCAGGCTCCTGTCGGGGCGGATGACGGGACGCACGGCCCAAAGGGGGGCGCATGAGCTTTTTTACGGAACATTCGACGCTCATCTGCTGCATCCTGCTTGCCTCCCTCGTCACCGTGGCGCCCAAGGTGATCCCCATAACCCTGCTCAAGGGCGACAGACTGCCCAGGGTCGTGAAGGACTGGCTCTCGTTCGTGCCCGTCGCCGTGATGGCGGCTTTGGTCGGGCCGGACATCTTCTTCTCGGGCGGCACGTTCGACGTGTCGTTCAACAATCTCTTCCTGATGGCGGCCCTGCCCTCGATTGTCGTCGGCTGCGTTTTCAAGAATTACTTCGTCACGCTCGCCTTCGGAATCTGTTTCGTCATCGCCGTTCGCTTCATGGGCTGGTACTGAGCCGTGGAGAGCGCGCGACTGCCGATACGCGTTCGGCCCCGCGACATGGCGATGTTCCGCTTTCTTCTCGAAGCGCACGGGCACCTCGCTTATTTCACGGTGCGCGATGCCGGGGAAGGGAGCATGGATGTCGTCTTTTCGCCAGACATGACGGCCCTTGTGGAGCGCGCCCTTGATGAGATAGGGCACAGCGTGCCCCTTGAGCGCATGGATGCGGTCCCCGGGACCGCCTCTTCCTCTGCGGGGGCGCCGGCCGGCCCTCACGCGCAGGCGCTTGGCGAGGCTGGCGGGGAGATCGTCGGGAAAATGCTTTGAGGGAATGACTTTTTCTGGTAAGCTTGCTCCGGTTTGCATGCATCCGTGCCCTGCGGGGTCTTCTTCATTTCATCATGCGAGGAGATTATGCCAACACTCAAGTACAAAAGAGTTCTCGTCAAGCTGAGCGGCGAGGCACTGGCGGGGGAGCAGAAGACGGGCATATCACCCGAGACCGTTTCCGCAATCTGCGAGGAACTGGGCGGCGTGCTCGAAATGGGTGTTCAGATGGCGCTTGTCATCGGCGGCGGCAACATCTTCCGGGGACTTTCCGGATCGGCCAAGGGCATGGAGCGCTCCTCCGCGGACTACATGGGCATGCTCGCCACGGTCCTGAACGCGCTCGCCGTGCAGGACATGCTTGAGAAACAGGGCTACCCCACCCGTGTGCTCTCGGCCATCACCATGCAGGAGGTCTGCGAACCCTTCATCCGCCGCAGGGCGCTTCGCCACATGGACAAGGGGCGGGTGGTCATCTGCGCGGCCGGCACCGGCAATCCCTACTTCACGACCGACACCACGGCGGCTCTGCGGGGCATGGAGCTGCAGTGCAACGCCATCATCAAGGCCACCAAGGTGGACGGCATCTACAACAAGGATCCCGCAACGTTCCCGGACGCCGTCAAGTACGACCGCATCAGCTACGATGACGCCCTCAAGATGCGGCTTGGGGTGATGGACGCGACGGCCTTTGCGCTTGTCCGCGACAACCATGTGCCGCTCATAGTCTGCCGCATGTTCGGCGGCGACATCGCCCGCGTGATGCAGGGCGAGAACGTCGGCACCATCGTCGGCGACTGAGCCTTCCCCGCCGAAATCTTTTCGACTCTGACCGCCAATCAGCAAGGAGTTTTCGCATGGATATAGACACCATCCTTCTCAATGCCGAAGAGCGCATGGAAAAAGCCCTCGAGGCCCTGCAACGCGATTTCGGCAAGCTGCGTACGGGCCGCGCATCCGCCTCCCTCGTGGACGGCCTCAAGGCCGACTATTACGGCACGCCCACGCCGGTGGGACAGATGGCCTCCGTTGCGGTGCCCGACAGCCGCACCATCACCATTCAGCCGTGGGACAAAGGCGGCCTTGCCGTGATCGAAAAAGCCATCCTCAAGTCCGACCTCGGGCTGACGCCCGTGAACGACGGCCGCATCCTGCGCATTGTCATTCCGCCGCTGACCGAGGAGCGCCGCAAGGAGCTCGTCAAGGTTTCGCGCAAATACGGGGAGGAGGCCAAGGTCGCCGTGCGCAACGTGCGCCGCGATGCCAACGACGCCCTGAAGAAGCTTGAGAAAGACAAGGAGATCTCCGAGGACGAGCGCAAGAAGGGCGAGGAGAGCGTGCAGAAGCTCACCGACAAGTATGTGGGTGACGCGGACAAACGGTGCGCCGCCAAAGAAAAAGAGATCATGGACATCTAAGGGCTTTCGGGAACAGACGTTCATGACGCAGAACATATCTGCCCCCGCTGTGCCCCGCCATGTGGCCATCATCATGGATGGCAACGGGCGCTGGGCACAGTCCAGGGGCCTTTCCCGTTCGGCGGGGCACAGGGCCGGCGCGGAGAACGTGCACGTCATCGTCTCCGAATGCCGCAGGCTTGGCATTGCCCATCTGACGCTCTATGCCTTTTCCAGCGAGAACTGGAACCGCCCCAAGGCCGAGATCGGCGTGCTTTTCAGCCTGCTTCTGGAATTTCTGCGTCGCGAGCTGCCCCTGATGCAGGAGAAGGGCATACGCCTGAGTGTTCTGGGCGATGTGGACGGGATGCCCCTGCCTCAGCGCACTGCCCTGCGCCATGCCATGCAGACGACTGCCGGCGGGCGCGACATGGTGCTGAATCTCGCCATCAACTACGGCGCGAGGGCCGAGATCGTCAATGCCGTACGGGCGTGCCTGCACGACGGGCTGAAACCCGAGGACGTCACCGAAGATACGGTCGCCGCGCGCCTGTACACGGCGGGCCAACCCGACCCAGACCTCGTCATCCGCACGAGCGGCGAGCTGCGTTTGAGCAACTATCTGCTCTTTCAGTGCGCCTACAGCGAGCTGTATTTCACGCCCGTGCAGTGGCCCGACTTCGGCGTCGAAGCCCTGCACGCGGCACTGACCGATTATGCCGGGCGTTCCCGCCGCTTCGGCAAAACACAGGAGCAAATCAATGGCCGTTGACCATGCCGTCGATAAACGTCGTATCATAACCGGCCTCGCCCTTGTGGCTCTGCTCGTCTTCGTCTTGTGCGTGCGCAGCTGGCCCCTGCTCATCTTCATTCTGGCGATCACGGCCCTTGGCCTGTGGGAATTCTACGGCCTATTCTGGGGCGCGAAGGGACGCATACCCACCCGTGTGTGCGGCGTCCTGCTCGGCTGGGCGATGGTGGTGCTCACATGGATGCACCGCCCGCAGGACGCGCTCGTCTGCCTCGGGGCCGGCTTCGTGCTTGTGGCGCTCTGCTTTCTTTTCCGCTGGGATGTGGTTGACGATGAGGCAACGAACCCCTTCTCCGGGGGAGGAATCTTCCTCGCGGGGCTTGCCTATGTGCCCCTTCTGCTTCTGCCCATGGCCTACCTTTCCACGCTCAAGCTTTTCTTCATCATCGCCGCCGTCTCCCTTTCCGACACGGCGGCCTATTTCACGGGCACGCGGTTCGGTCACCACAAGCTGTGGGCCCGCGTCAGCCCCAACAAAAGTTCGGAAGGGGCTGTCGGAAGCCTCGTCGCCTGCGTCGCCTTCTGCGTGGCCTACGGCTGCGCTTTCGGCAAGGCAAACTGGTACGCCTTCGCCCTTTTCGGCGTGGCCATCAATGCCTTCGCGCAGCTGGGCGACCTTTTTGAATCGGCGCTGAAACGTTCCGTCAACGTCAAGGATTCCGGCAGGCTTCTGCCGGGCCATGGCGGCGTGCTCGACCGCGCCGACAGCCTGCTTTTCGCCATGCCCATGATGGCCGTCGTCGATCAGTGGTTCCGCTTTTTCGGATAGGAGAGTGATTTCGCATGGCGCTTCTCTGGCCTGGCCGCGGCGGGCCGTCCGTCGATTTCATATCCGGTCCGCCGTCTGCCGACTGGTGCGATGAGCGGCCGCGCACCCTTGTGATCCTGGGGTCGACAGGCTCCATCGGTCGCAGCACCCTGGCCGTCGTGGATGCCTGCCCGGGCTTCTTCCGCGTGATCGGGCTTTCGTGCGCCCGCAACGCGACGCGTCTTGCGGAGCAGGCCGCGAAATACCGACCGCCGTATCTTGCCGTCCTTGACGAGGCCAGCGCCGCGAAGGTGACGGCGCTTCTGCCCGCCAATTACCGGCCCCGCATCCTCATCGGACCGGAGGGCTATGCCGAGCTTGCGGAACTCACGGAGGCCTCGACGGTCGTCTCGGCCCAGACGGGCGCGGCCGGCCTTGCCGGCACGCTCGCGGCTGCCGAGGCGGGCAAGGTGATATGCCTTGCCAACAAGGAATCCCTCGTGCTCGCCGGCTCGCTCGTGCGCGACATCTGCGCCCGCACGGGCGCCGCGATACTGCCCGTCGATTCGGAGCACAACGCCGTGTTCCAATGTCTCGCCGGGCACGGGCAGGATGTGGCGGATCTCGTCCTGACTGCCTCGGGCGGCCCGTTCCGCGGCAAAAGCGCCGAAGAGCTCGCCAGCGTTACGCCCGAGCAGGCCCTGCGCCATCCCAACTGGAGCATGGGACAGAAGATAACCATCGACTCGGCCTCGATGATGAACAAGGGCCTCGAAGTCATCGAGGCGTTCCATCTGTACGGGGTGCCGCTTGAGCGCATACGCGTGCTCGTGCACCCGCAGTCCATTGTCCACTCCATGGTCACCATGAATGACGGATCTCTGCTCGCGCAGTTCGCCACGGCGGATATGCGCCTGCCGATAGCCAACTGCCTGTGCTGGCCGAAAAGCCTTGATGTGGGCGTGCCGCCGCTTGATCTTGCCAAAAGCGCCGATCTGTCCTTCGCCGATCCTGACATGGAGGCCTATCCCTGTCTGGCGCTCGCCCTGCGCGCCCTGCGCCAGCGCGGGGGGATGTGCGTGGTGCTCAACGCCGCGAACGAGGTCGCCGTGGATATTTTTCTGCACCGCGGCTGCTCCTTCATGGACATACCGCGTTTCATCTCGGCCGCGCTCGACGCGCACGCCGCAAACGCGCCCGGCCACAAACCTTTCTGCCCGCCGCTTGATTCGGTCGCGCCCGCTGGCGACGCCGTTCGCCTGCGTGAGGCCGTGGCGGGCCTTTTCAGGCGCGTGGAGGCCCTTGACCGTAAGACGCGCGCCTTTGTCAGAGACTTAGCGAAAAAGGGAGTTTCTTCTTGCTGATCACGACCATAGCCGTCATCCTCGTTCTCGGCGGCCTGATTTTCTTTCATGAACTGGGGCATTTCTCCGTCGCCCGTGCCTTCAAGATGGGCGTTTCCACGTTTTCCCTTGGCTTCGGCCCCAAGCTTTTGAAAAAGCGCGTGGGCAAGACCGAATACGCCCTGTCGCTCGTGCCGCTCGGCGGCTACGTCGCCCTTGTGGGCGAGACGGAGGGCGCCGAGATACCCGAGGGCTTCTCCCGCGAGGAGGTGTTCTCGCTCAGACCCGCATGGCAGCGTCTGCTCGTCGTGCTGGCCGGGCCGATCGCCAACATTCTCATGGCATGGGCGATCTGCTGGGCGCTTGCCTTCTGCTGGGGCACGCCCGTGCTTCAGGCCGACGTCGCCGCCGTCATGAAGGACAGCCCCGCCGAACGCGCTGGCCTGAAGGTCGGGGACCATATCGCCGCAATAGACGGCAAGACCATCGAATCGTGGGATGAGATGAGCGAAACCATCGCCAAGAGCGACGGCCGCCCCATGGATCTCGAGGTTGTGCGGCCCGCGGCCGAAGGCACCTTTGGACAGGGCGAGACCCTGCATGTGACCCTGGCGGCCGAGCGTTCGACGCGCAAGACCATTTTCGGCGAGGAGGAGACGGCCTGGCTCATCGGTGTGCGCGGCGGGGGCAGGGTGCTGAAGAAGCCCGAGTCCTTCTTCCGCGCCGCTGTGGCCGGCCTTGCCCAGACGCGGGACATGATAAGCCTGACGTGGCAGAGCTTCGTCAAGCTGGCCCAGCGCGTCGTGCCGCTCGATCAGGTGGGCGGGCCCATCATGATCGCCCAGCTCGTCGGCGAGCAGGCCCACCAGAGCCTGCCGGGGCTGCTCATGCTCACGGCGCTCATCAGCATCAACCTCGGCATACTGAACCTTCTGCCCGTGCCCGTGCTTGACGGCGGCACGGCGGTATTTTGCATTATCGAGATCCTTGCCCGCCGCCCGGTGCCCATGAAGATGCAGGAGTGGGGCATGCGCGTCGGCATCTTCCTGCTCATCGCGCTTATGGTGCTCGCCACGTTCAACGACGTGTGGCGCCTTGTAAAGTCGTAGCGACGGGGAGCACGCATGAGCGCCGAGCGCGATCTCATTCTGAACGCCTGCGAGGGGGCGCTGCAGATAGCCGTCGTCGATGCGGATGACGGCAGGGCCGTCGTCACGCAGGAATGGCGCGCGCCCGATCGCGCAACCGAAATCCTCGCGCCGGCCCTGCAGCAGATATGCAGGACGCTCGACATGCGGGCGAGCGCCTTTCGTCATATAGCCTGCGTGCGCGGCCCCGGTTCCTTCACGGGCATACGCCTTGTGCTCGCCACGGCGGCCGCTCTGCGGCGCACGGGCAGGGCCGTGCTTGCTGGCCTGGATTACCTGCAGTGCCTCGCCGCAACGGCGGCGCAGCGGCCCGATGTGCCTGAAGGCGCACGTGTGCACTGCGCGACACACGCGCGCCGCGGCTTTGTGCACCACAGTGCCTTTGTTTCGCGCGGGGCGCCTCTTGCGCCCGAACCGGCCGGCGGGGTAGCCCTTGTCGCGGTTGAGGATTGTGTGCGCGCCGTTGCGGAAGGATCTGCCGGGGATGCCGAGCCCCCTGTCTTTTTGTGCGGCAGCGCGTTCGCCCGGTCGCCCGCACTCTTCGCGCCGGAGGCTTGGGCCGGCAGAACGCCCGGCACGGTGCGCCTGCTCGCCGATCTCGTTTCACCTTCGTTTGACGCGCTCTGCCTGCTTGCCCGCCATGCCGACTATGCGGCATCGGACATCGAACCGCTCTACGTGCGGCCCTGCGATGCCGTGGAGAACCTCCCCCGCCTGGCGGCCCGTCAGGGGCTGGACGGAGAGGCCGCCGTGCGGGAGCTCGAAGGGCTTCTCGCGGCACGGCCCGCGAGCCTTCTGTAAAACGCCTCTTCCCCCTTTCGTATCAAGGAGAATCCATGAACGTGGCAGTCATTCTCTTTTCGGGCGGGCAGGACAGCACGACCTGCCTTTTCCACTCTCTTGCGCGGTATGACCGTGTCCTGACCCTGGGCTTTGACTACGGGCAGCGTCACTCTGTGGAACTTGCCTGCCGCGCGGAGATACTGCGCCGCATCCCCCTTGAGTTCGGCGAATACGCCGACAGGCTGGGGGAGGACCGTCTCATCGACATCCGTGCTTTCGGCGCGCTTAATGCCAACGCCCTCACGGCGGGGCAGAGCATCGAAATCGGCGCAAACGGCCTGTCCACGACCTTCGTGCCCGGTCGCAATCTGCTCTTTCTCTGCTATGCCGGGGCGCTCGCCTATAAAGCGGGGGCGCGCACGCTCGTCACCGGCGTGAGCCAGACGGATTATTCCGGCTATCCCGACTGCCGCGAGAACACCATGGCCGCCATGGAGAAGGCCCTC
>JAILMX010000039.1 GCA_024692205.1 Desulfovibrio sp.
CATCGTGATTGAGCATGATCTGGATGTCATCGCGAATGCCGACTACGTGATCGACATGGGCCCTGGCGGAGGGCAGGACGGCGGCCGCATAGTCGCTTGCGGCACACCGGCGGAAATCAGGGCTTGCCGGGAAAGCATCACTGGCAGATATCTATGAACCCGTTTTAACAACACGCTGATCACCTTTCATGATATACATTGATCACCCACTATTTTATTATCCTCGACTTTCGGACTTAGCTAGCCAGAGCTATTCCTTTATGATTATGGGAAAAAGAATCGAGATTTATGCCGTAACTACGAAACACATCGGAAAAAGCCCGGTATATCGCAGCGTTATCTTTGATCTGATTATCAAGGTTCCGCATCAGATTCTCCTCAATCATATAGGCGATCTGGCATAATGCGGTAGTGAAAGTATAATCGTCGGCTTCCTCGCAACATGCGTGGAACAAGAGCCCTAAGGTTCTTTGATCCGTAGCCATGCGTTGTTCAATGCTTAGAAAGATATATCTGGTCATAACGATTGTCGTATGGGCGACAAGAGAGTCATAATCCCGCCCTTGGAAGCCATTTTCCAATTCGAGATGTTGCTTGGCAGTTCTGAAGAACACTTCGATATCCCAGCGCTTTCCGTAAATGCGAACAACATCCTCATCTTTCAAATTGATATCAGTTGTTATTATGGCAAGCCAATCACTTTTAATGTTTCTATTTCTTACAAAAACAATTTTTGCTTTAAGTTTATCTTTAAAGGAAACAATTGCCGATGAGAGAATTTTTGCACGTCCTCTGCGTTTTCGAAGTTGTGAGTATATCTGCATAAGGTTTAATGTTTCTCCCTCAAAAACATAAGAGACTTTCGATGTTCGCTTCAGCATGCATATAATATTAATATGGCTAGAAAGCTTTGAAATCAATGAAGGCATTGCAAACCAGCTATCCATAAGTACATATTTAGCTTTTATTCCTGCAGCAATAGCTCTTTTTATCGCAGGAACAATAAGATCAGTAGATTTTGTTATTGCCTCTTTTCGTCTAATTGCACCACACGTTCTTTTATCAATAATTTTAGTAGATTCATGAAATCGATTTTTAGAATTTGCAGATGAACGTAAAATAAAATCTAAAGGTATTAATGATGCACCATCAGACCATGCAAATGTTAGTAGTTTAAAGCCTTTAACAAATCGTGATTGAGTATGATCATAAATTTTTGCTAGCAATTCGACTTTTTTCGAACGTTTTCTTTCTATTGTCGAGTCGTCTATGATGAAAACTGAATCTCTACATTCATCAGTAAGATTATTAATAAATTCAAATACAGATACCGATAGTTTTAGGAGAAATCTTCTCCAGCTAAATTTATATGATTTTAAGAAGTCGTAAATAGCATCTTTTTTTACATCTGATGATTTATTAATAACAACATTGCGATAGATATTAGATTTTATAAATGGAAGGAGAAATAATTTTATAAATATAGAAAAGGCAGATGTTCCTTTAGTTTTATGAATATAGGCATCATGTGCAAGAGTTGCGATTTTGAATCGTTTAAAAAATCGGCTGAATTTAGATTCAAAATTTCCTGAAAGCGATTGCCAATCAATAGCTTTTTTCATAATATCCATTGAGGGATTCCTCTTTTTTGAATGTTTTGTATGGTAACAAAAACAATACAACTAAGAAGGAATCCCTGCAACAATAAAATTCAATTATTTCAGCTAATTTTCTTTTATAGCTTTTGATAAACCATCTCCGAAAGTTGAGTCAGCTAGAAAATTGCATACACTATCTGCCGACTCTTTTCTTCCCTCGTCCAGAGCGTAAGTCTGGCAGTTTCACAAGGAGATCAGCTTTTACCTTCGGTGTTGGGAATGGTGTTGGGAAAGAAAAAAGGCACTTACAGTGGTTTTCTGTAAGTGCCTGAATTCTCTGGTTGCGGGGACAGGATTTGAACCTGCGGCCTCCGGGTTATGAGCCCGACGAGCTACCGAGCTGCTCTACCCCGCGACATGACGGCTTACGCCGTATGGGTCATAAGTATTAGCCGCATGCGCCCTGCTTGTCAAGCACAATCAGAGAAATCTTCCCATATTGCCAGAAGCCGGGGGAATTGCTAGCTCTAGGGAATGGCAACGCTCATCATTTCCGTGGCTTTGGCGCTTCTCATATCCTTCACCTGTTCCCTGATGGAGGCGGCCCTCTACGCCGTGCCGTGGTCAGCCGTGGAGCGGCTGCGCAAATCGGGCGGCCGCACCGGGCTCATCCTGTATCAGATGCGCATCGACGTCGAGCGCCCCATCGCGGCCATACTCACGCTCAACACCATAGCCAACACCGCAGGCGCGACGATTGCGGGCGGGGCATATCTCGCCGTCTTCGGCCCCGGGCACATGGCCCTTTTCGCCACCGCCTTCACCGTTCTCATCCTCGCCTTCGGCGAGATCATCCCCAAGACGATCGGCGTGGCCCACGCGACCGCCATCGCGCAGGGGCTCGCCGTGCCGCTGGCCCTGCTCGTCAGGCTCTTCGCCCCCTTCATCTGGCTCTCAAGTTTTCTCACGCGGCGCGTCTCCCCCGAAAACAAGGGCCCGCAGATCTCCGAGGACGACATACGCGCCGCGGCGGACCTCTCACTCAGGGCGGGGCGCATCAAGCCGTTTGAGGAGGATCTCGTCAAGAACGCCCTCTCCCTCGACCAGAAGCGCGTCTATGACATCATGACGCCGCGCACGGTCGTCTTCTCCCTGCCCGACGACATGACGGTGGAAGAGGCCTGCGGAGACCCGCGCATCTGGCAGTTCAGCCGCATCCCCGTCTACGGCGACGACAACGAGGACCTCGTGGGCCTTGTCGAACGGCGCACCCTTGCCCAATGCCTTGCCAAAGACCAGGAGAAGAAGCGCCTGTCGGACATGATGCGCCCCCTGCATTTCGTGCAGGAAAGCCAGACCATCGACATGCTGCTCAGGCAGATGCTCAAGGTGCATGTGCATCTTTTCGCAGTGCTCGACGAATACGGCGGGCTCGCCGGCGTCGTCTCGCTTGAGGACGTACTTGAGGAGATACTCGGCAGCGAAATCGTCGATGAAAGCGACAAGGTTGCCGACCTGCGCGCGCTCGCCCGCGAACGCCGCCGGGCCTTCGCGCCGAAGGCCGGCCCCGCGTCCGCTGAAAACGACGGCGAAAAGGCGTGATTATTGCCATTCCAGGAGGAAAAAGATATTCTCTAGAAATCGCACATGAACACGCCCGACCGCGCCATCCTGATGGCATCCATACGCTTACGCCGCTCACTGCGGGGTCTCTGTCTCGCGCTCGCCGCCCTGCTCTACCTCTCTTCCGTCGCGCCCGCGGCCGACACGCTCCAGTTGAACAAGCCTCTGAAAGTCGTGACCGTCGGCTACTTCAAGAGCCTCGGCTTCAACGAGGGCGACGACACGCGCCCGAAGAGCGGCTACAGCTACGAATACCTGCAGAAAATAGCCAGCTACGCCGGCTGGCGCTACGAATACGTCTACGGCAACTGGTTCGACCTGTACTATCGCTTCCTCTGGGGGGAGATCGACGTCTTCCCGGGCCTCGTCATGCGCGAAGACCGCAAGAGCGCAATGCTCTACCCCGACGCCCCCATGGGCAAGGACCGCAACTACATCTACGTCAGGGCGGACGACGCCTCCATCGATCCCAATGACATCGCCTCGTTTTCGGGCAAGAAAGTCGGCGCGATACGCCAGACGAACATGATGAGCGAGCTGGTCAACTGGCAGGCGCGGACCGGGGCGGACATAGAGATCCTCCCCTACGACGGCTTCTCGCTCATCGCGGATCTTCTCGACGGCAAACTCGATGCCATTTCCGTCGCTGAAAACAACGTCGATGCCAGGTCGCGCCTGCGGCCGCTCATCAAGATCGCCGACACCCCCGTCTACCTCTGCGTCAGGGGCGGCAGGCCGGACCTGCTCGACGACCTGAACAGGGCGATCGCGAAAATGGACGAGCAGTCGCCCCTCTACAGGCAGGAACTCTGGAACGCCTACTACAGGCACACGGCCGCGGACGCCGTCCTCTCCCCTGACGAACAGCGGTGGGTGAAGGATCACGGCACGATCACCATAGGCTACGTCAGGAACTACATGCCCTTCAGCGACACGCCGGGCGCAGGCGGCTGGCCGCGCGGCCTCGTCGCCGACGTGATGGGGCAGATCGTGGGGCATCTTGGCCTTTCCGGCAGGCTGAAGGTGAACTACATCCCCTTCGATGACTGGTCGGACATGCTGACCAGCCTGAAGAAAGGCGTTGTCGACGCCGTCTTCCCCGTATGCACGAACCTCTGGTACGCCGAGCGCAACGGCATCGCGCAGACGGACAGCATCGTTAGCGCACCCGCGACCCTCATCTACAAAGGCGCCTTCACGGATGCCACGACGCACACCATCGCCCTGTCGCCCCGCGATGTCATCCAGGATCTCTTCACGCGGCTCAAATACCCCGGCAGCCGCCGCGTCGAGGCGCCCTCCACCCCGGACTGTCTGGATGCCGTACGCGAGGGCGAGGCGGGGGCGACCATCCTCGACGCATTCAGGGCGAAACGCTCTCTCAAAAACCGCAAATACCGCTCCCTCAACGCCATGCAACTGACGGACTCCATCCCCTACGGCATGGGCCTGCGCCAGGGGGATGCGACGCTCTTCTCCCTTCTCTCACGGGGCGTGCAGCAGCTTGACGCGCGCGAACTGACGAACGCCATGCACGCCTACGAGAACTCGCGGGACGACATCGCATGGCAGGACGTCCTGGATGAAAACCTCCCCTGGATCAGCGGCATGCTCGCAGCCGCCCTTCTCGTCATCTGCGCCGCGTTCCTGGCGTATTTCATAGCGTCGCGCCGCAGCAGAAAACGCCTTGAGGCCGCGTCCGCCGAGGCCGGGGCCGCGAGGGTTCAGGCCGAGGAGGCCAACGAGGCCAAGACGGCCTTTCTGAACAGCATATTCCACGA
>JAILMX010000119.1 GCA_024692205.1 Desulfovibrio sp.
CTCACCGGCTTCAGGGCTGTGATGAAGGAATGCAGGGCGCCGGCGAAGAGCTGCTGCCGCTGCTCGCTGCTCGTCTCCCTGTTTCCGAATATGCCCCCGATGTTCCAGAAGAAACCTGTTCCCGAAGAACCGTTCCCGGACGGATGCGACGCCCCGCCAGAACCGAAACCACCGGTCCCGTGTCCCCCATCGGGATGGGAGATCTCCCCGTGAACCGTCTCGGCGCCTGCCTGGGGTCTTTGCAGGTTCGCCTGGGCAAGGGCGGTGCCGGTACTTTCAGCATCAAATTCCTTGCTTATGGCGGTGAGGTGCTGTTCTATCTCCTCGTCGCTCATCTTGCCGAGCATGACCCCCTGCAGAACGAGCAGGGAGGAGATCGCGCCATTTTTCTTCATCTCGCCGAAGGTCTTGCCGCCATCATAGGGATAGTAGAAGGAGAGTCCCGAGGGCTTGCAGTTGGGGCCGGTCGCCTTGTAGAGCACGGCATTGTCGAGCGCCTGGAGGACAAGGCCCGCGCTGCCGTCGATGTGGGACTGCATGCGGCGCACGAAGGAACCCATGTCGGCCATGTTCGAATAGCCCTGGTTCTTGGAATTCACGTAGTTTTCCGCATTGTTGGCCTGTCTGGCCAAGATAGCGGGCAGGTTGTCGTCCGCGAGGCATTTCTCGATGGCCTCCATGCCGAACGCGTTCCACGCGGCGGAAAGGGCCGGCACCTTTGAAAGATCCGTCAGCGAAAGCGTGGCCCTGTCCTCCTCGTTTTCCTTGCGGCAGTCCTCAAGGTACGTGTCGCAGATGATGCGCCCGAACTCCGCGCCGCTCATGGAGGTTTTCCTGCTCAGGCTGTTCAGCATCTTCTCGTAGGACCAGCCGACGTCCGGCTCCGCGTTTTGCGAGGCCACCATGTAGCGCGCGTAGCCGTGGAGTATCTTCGCCACGTCGATGGTGGCCATCAGGCAGGCGTCGAAACCGATTATCTCGAAGGGGGGATTGGCAGGGTCGCTTTTGCACACCTCGGCGAGGACCTTCCGCAGATCGGCAAGCGACATGCCCTCCATGCCGTAGAGCTCGTCGTTGGCGAAATCGCCCGCGCTGCCCGCGCCGTGATCCCAGATGATGAGCACGCGGTGGTCCGCGGGATGCTTCTCATTGCAGTAACGGATGAACTCGGCCAGGGTCTTGCCGGATCCCATGCTGGATTTCGGCAGATCCGCCAGTTTCTCTATGTCCCCGTCCTTGACTTGCCAACGCTGCGGATGCTGGCCGCTGAAGTCGTCAGAGGCCCATTTCTTCGAGCCGCCGGTCTGGATGATGACGGAAACGTCCTTTGAAAGGTCCGCTTCGAGCACTTCGAGAAGGTCTCTGCTCGCGGCGTTCGCGTTGGTCTCAAGGTTGCTGCCGCACAGGTACCAGTATATGGCCCATGTGTCGGCGCGTGCGAAAGCCGGCAGGGCGAGAGTGAGAAGGAAAACAGCCAGGCAGAGGATGCCTTTCGAAGCGGTCTCTAACAATCGTGCGGGCATGGCCCCCCCTTGTCTGCGCTGCGGCAGTCCTTCGGCCGCGGCATGCTGTGCGGTTTTGCGGGATTTCCGATCTCATTCGGCGACGCCATCGCAGGCTTTGATGATGGCGCGCGCGTCCATGCCGGGCGCAAGCGGCAGAAGCGCGAGCTTGCGGAAGTCTTCCGGACTGTCCATATCCAGCCTGAGGTCGGGGCGACACAGCCAGCTCTCCTCCGGGTCAAAGGTACGTATGGAGAAATCGGCCGCATTGTCCCAGATGTAGTTCAGGCAATGCTCGCGTTGCGATGGAGCCTTGGCCTTCAGGGCTATGTCGGCGAGAAGACCCGCTGAGAGCATCTCGGCGCCGAGCCCGTCGGGCCAGCGGTTGCCGCGGGGGATGTGGTTGTAGGCGTAGTCGCAGCCGCCTTCCGCGTAGCGCTCGATCAGACGGTCGACGGCCTCGCCCCAGATGAGGGGGTTGTCGGCGCACACCCTGACCACGTAGCTTGCCTGCGTGGCCTTTGCTGCCGTGCAGAACCGGTCGAGCACGTCATTCTCCGAACCGGCCATGCTCGCGACGCCCCTGCGGCGCAGGTGCTGCAGAAGCACTTCATCAAGCGGCGTGTCGGGCACGGCCACGATCACCTGGTCGAGCAGGCGGGAACGGGCCAGGCGTTGCGTCACCCAGTCTATGACGGGCAAATCGCGCAGGGAAAGGAGCGATTTGAGGGGCAGGCGGCTCGAACCAAGGCGCGCCTGCACGATGGCGACTATCTTTCCTTTGAGGGCGGTGTGCATGCTGTGCTCTTTCGTGAAACGTTAGGGGGAAAACCGGCCTAGGGCGCATCCCGGTCGAGAAGGGTCTGCATGAGGCCGACGACGCGCGCCTTGTTCCCGGTAAAGTCAAGGGCGTTCTGTCTGTGCCAGTAGCGCGCCCGCCTGTCCTGCTTGAGCATGGCCAGAAAATAATTGCGTATCTTCGCGTCCGATACGGCGTCCATCAGGCCGACGAAGGCGAAACCGTTGCGCGGCCTGGCAAAGGTGTGACGCGCCTCGCGTTCGTGATGGGCCAGCACCATGGCGGGCACACGCATGTGCGCGAGCTCGTACACCGTGCGGCCGGCAGAGCAGATGGCGAGGTCGGCCCCCTCCATCATGCGGCTCATGACGTTGGTGGCCCAGGTGAAGCGCACGAGGGGGTTGCCCAGGGCCTTCAGATGGCGCTCCATCGCTTCCTTGTGGGCGTAGCCCGGACCCGCCACGAGGCGGATGGCGATGCCAAAGGCCCGGCAGACGGGCTCGACGATGTCGAGCACCCGGCGCGAGCAGTCCTGCTGGTCCGTGCCGCCGAAGGTGATGAGCAGCGTGCGCACCGCATCGCGCAGGGGGTTGCGGCACGCGCCCAGAAATTCGTCGCGCAGACAGAAATAGTCCGGGCCGTTCTTCACGCGCTCGTCCCCCTGCATGTTCTCGTACAGGGCGTTGATGACGAGCCGGGCGAGCCCGGCGCCCGGGCCGTCGTCCTCGAAGTTGATGCAGCGCACGTCCGCCTCCCGCAGGGCGCTCATGTAGACGACCGGCGTGTTCAGGAAATCGTTGACCACGAGATCGGGCCGCAGGCCCAGCACCGTCCGGGCCAGATCCTCATCGCCCTGACGCACGATGGGATAGTCTTTTCTGGCGATGCTCTCGACCGCGAGCTCGCTCTCGCGCGTGCAGACGAAGGTTATCTTGTGGTCGGTTATCTCATGGGCCAGCATGAGCGCGCGGAAGACGTGCCCCATGCCGATTGCGGGAAAGCCCGCGACCACGAAGACCACGTGCCGCCTGAGCAGGAGGCGCTCGCAGATCCACCAGTCCTGATAGCCCTGTATCTCGATGGCGCGCTCATCCAGAAAATAGGGCACGATGCGCCCCCTGCGCCCGGCGTCATTCAGAAGGCGCGGCAGGCGCAGGATGATGAGCGAGCGGCTTTCGACGACGAACTGCCTTTCCTCGTCGGCGAGCAAGCCTTCGAGGCTGCCGTCCTTGACGTTCCACAGGCGCTGGCGCACGCGCTTGACCGTCACGAGGCTGTCGGCCCGCGTGTGCAGATAGCGCTTCCACGCGTCCTCGACGTCCACCCAGG
>JAILMX010000123.1 GCA_024692205.1 Desulfovibrio sp.
GGGCTCGGCAGCTCGCTCGCACCGAGCGCCGCGCCCCGGTCCTCACCCGGCTTTGCGCCGCCCAGAGCGGGGGCTGCCGCCACAAGCGCGCGGCTGTAGGGGTGCCCTGCCCGGGCGAACAGCGCCTCGCGCGGGGCTTCCTCCACAATGCGGCCGAGGTACATGACGGCGATGCGCGGGCACATGAAGCCCACCACGGCGAGGTCGTGGGAAATAAAGAGATAGGCGGGGGAAAAGGTCTCCTGCATCTCGCGCAGAAGGTTCAGTATCTGCGCCTGCACCGAGGCGTCGAGGGCGGAGACGGGCTCGTCGCAGACGACGATGCCGGGCCTGGTGACGAGAGCGCGGGCCACGGCGATGCGCTGGCGCTGGCCGCCGGAGAACTCGTGCGGATAGCGCCCCCCCATGCCGGCCAGGCCCACCGCCGCGAGCATGGCCTCGACCTGCTCACGCGCAGCATCGCGCGGCATGCCCCGCGCGGCAAGGGCCTCCCCTACGGATTCGCCGACGCGCATGCGCGGGTCAAGCGAGGAGAAGGGATCCTGAAAGACCATCTGTATGCGCCCCGCCGCCCAGCTGGACGCCCCGGCGGGGGGCAGTTCGCGCCCTTCGAACAGCACGCTGCCCGCCGAGGGCGCGAGCAGGCCGCAGGCGAGCCGGCCCGTCGTCGATTTGCCGCAGCCCGATTCGCCCACAAGCCCCAGGCTTTCGCCGGGATGAAGCGCAAGACTCACCCCGTCCACGGCCCGTAAGAGACGCTTCTCGCCCAGAAAGCCGCGCCGCACGAAAAAGGTGCGGCTGACATCCCGCAATTCCAGAAGGGGCATGGCCTGTCCGTCGCCCGCGCTCACGGCTCGACCGCCTCCTTCCCGTCCACATTGGCCTGCGAAAAGGTCGCCATGCCGTTGTAGACGGCCGCCGCGCTGCGCACGAGCCCGTAGGCCACGGCCGCGCCCGTGCCCTCGCCGAGCCGCATGCCCAGATCGAGCAGGGGCCGCTCGCCAAGGCGCGCCATGGCGAGCCTGTGCCCGGGCTCGGCCGAGGCGTGCGTGAGGATGGCGTAGGCCGCAAGATCGGGGCAGATGGCGCGTCCGGCGACGTAGGCCGCGGTGCAGATGAAGCCGTCGACGAGCACGGGCAGGCCGGCCTCCGCCGCGCCGAGCATGATGCCGCAAAGCAGGGCTATCTCAAAGCCGCCCACGCAGGCGAGCGCGTCCACGGCATCCCCGGCTGACAGGGCCCGCGCGTTCACGGCAAGGGCCCGCCTGACGACCGCCGCCTTGTGCGCTATCATGGCCGGGTCGGCTCCCGTGCCGGGCCCGGCCATCGTTTCGGGCTCAAGGCCCAGACAGGCGCAGTACAGGGCGGTGGCGGGGGTGGTGTTCGCTATGCCCATCTCGCCCGTGGCGAGGCAGCGAAAGCCCTGGCTGGCCGCCTCGGCCGCGAGGCCACGCCCTGCGGCGACGGCATTGAGGCAGGTTTCGCGGCTCATGGCTGGCCCGGCCGTCATGTCGGCCGTGCCGTCGCCCATGCGGCGGTCGATCAAGAGGGGATGGGCCGCGAAAGGCCCGCCCGCGCAGCCCGCGTCGACGATGCGCAGATCAAGGCCGTTCGCGGCGCACAGCGCGTTCACCGCGGCCCCGCCGTTCAGAAAATTCCGCACCATCTGCCGCGTGACGGCCTGCGGATAGGGCGACACCCCCTGCCGCGCCACACCGTGATCGCCCGCCGCGGTGAACATGCGGGCCGGGGCGACCGCAAGCGGGAATGCCCCGGCCGCCATGCCGGCAAGGCGCATGGCGAGCTCCTCAAGGCGGCCCAGGCTGCCCTGCGGCTTGGTCAGGCTGTCAAGGCGGGCCTTCGCCGCCTCACGGTCGCGCGCCCTGACCGGCCGCACCGCGAGGGGGGGCGCCATCTCGCCTGACACTTTCCGTGATTGTTCACTCTCCCTCATGGCGTGACAATAGCCGCCCTGCGCGGCGAGCGCAAGGGGCGGCGCCTACGCATTCCCGGGGCCGCCCGGGTCTGCAGCATTCGTACGGGAGGTTACGGAAGCGACGGCGCCCTACGCCTGCCTGTAGTGCGAAAGGAAGTCGCGCATCTTTTCCGCGGCCTCTTCGAGAATGGCGAGCCTGGGCAGGTAGACGATGCGGAAGTGGTCGGGCCTGGCCCAGTTGAAGCCGCTGCCCGGCACGAAGAGCACGCGCTTCTCCTTCAGAAAATCCAGGGCGAAGGTGACGTCGCTCGTTATGTTGAAGCGCTTCACATCCACCCTGGGGAAGATGTAGAACGCCGCCTTGGGCTTGACCGCGCTGATGCCCGGGATGTCGTTCAGGGCCTTCCAGATGAAGTTGCGCTGCTCGTACACGCGCCCGCCGGGCACGATGTACTCGTTCACGCTCTGGTAGCCGCCAAGCGCCGTCTGGATGATGGACTGGCCCGGCACGTTCGAGCACAGGCGCATGTTCGACAGCATGTTCACGCCCTCGATGTAGTCGCGGGCTATGTCCTTGTTGCCGCTGAAGACCATCCAGCCCACGCGGAAGCCGCAGACCATGTGCGACTTGGAAAGGCCGTTGAAGGTGACGCAGAAAAGGTCCGGCGCGAGCGAGGCTATGGAGACGTGCTTCTCCCCGTCCATGACGAGGCGGTCGTAGATTTCGTCTGAGAAGATGATGAGCTCGTGGCGGCGGGCGATCTCGACGATGCGTTCGAGCAGCTCCCTGGGATAGAGCGCGCCCGTGGGATTGTTGGGGTTGATGATGGCGATGCCCTTGGTGCGGCCGGTGATCTTCTTTTCGATGTCGTCGAGGTCGGGGTACCAGTCGCTCTCCTCGTCGCAGATGTAGTGCACGGCGCGCCCGCCCGCCAGGTTCGCGCAGGCCGTCCACAGGGGATAGTCGGGCGAGGGGATGAGCAGCTCGTCGCCGTTGTTGAGCAGGGCGTGGAGCGCGAGCTGTATGAGCTCGCTCGCGCCGTTGCCGGTGTAGACGTCCTTCATGCCGACGTTGGGTATGCCCTTTATCTGGGCGTACTGCATGATGGCCTTGCGCGCGGCGAAGATGCCGCGGCTGTCGGAATAGCCCTGCGAGTTGATGATGGCGTCGCGCATGTCGAAGATGACCTCCTCCGGCGCGTTGAAGCCGAAGGGCGCGGGATTGCCGATGTTGAGCTTGAGGATGCGCATGCCGTTCTCTTCCATGCGGGCGGCCTCGTCCACCACGGGCCCGCGCACGTCGTAGAGCACATTGTCAAGCTTTATGGATTTGGAAAACGTTCTCATGGCACCGCCTTGTTTTGCAGGGGAATGCGACGAAAAGGGCCGCCGCGGCATCATTAGTATGGGGGCATCTTCCCCCCAATCAGGGGGGGCGTCAATATCCCCGGGCAAAAAAGGCGGCGCTTGCGATGCGGAAACCCTGCTCCGCCTCGTGCAGTCCGTCCCCAGTCCGAAAGCCGCCCCCAGCAGGCTCTGGCTGGCGACAGTCGGCCATGAGCGCATCAGGGAAATGGCCGACCCGGAAGCGGCTGGACATTGCTTATTCCCCGCCAGCAGCGCGGAACCGAAAAAGGCGGCCCCGAAGGACCGCCCTGAACACGTCGCGTTTACTCTGTCAGCCGCGACTACGGCGGGCAAGGCAAATGCCCGTCACGCCAAGAATCGTAATCACTATGAACATGATGGCCCATGTATTCATCTTCCCACCCCCCAGGCAATGATGAGCGCGAAGATACGGGAATATACCCCGGCGACAATGCCCGTCGCATCCTTTTCAAACACGCCAACGCCGAAACTGATGGCAGAGAAATTCCCCAAGGTTGTCGCCAAAAGCTTGGCGGCGTTTGCCAGACGTTTCCTGTCGTTCATTTCCACCTCACCTCACAGATACGCATTTTCCCGGAATCAGTAAAGCTCCATCGCTGAAGGTTACTAGAATCAAAGAAATTGTATCCCTCCTCAACCGCGCACCGCGGTCCTGGCAGACGCGGGGAGTGCGCGGCGGGGCTCGCCAATCCCCCTTCGCGCGGCCGGCGAAAAAATTTTTACATAAAAATTCTTTGAATTTCATGTTGTTGCGAAAAAAAATAAAAAATTTTTTACCAAACGCGTTTTTTTGCTTGACACCACTCTTGCAGACCCGTACAAGGGACTTGCGTACAAAAATCTTTACATCAACTTCGGTACGCCACTTTGGAAGGAGGAAATTATCATGTTGAGTCAGTTTAAAAAGCATTGCATGGTGGCCCTGCTGGCCGCCGGTATGGTCCTCGGCGCCGTGGCCGGCGCGCAGGCCATCGACTTCAAGGTCAAGGGACGCTGGCAGGTCGGCTTCGGCCTCGGCGATATGCAGTACGTCAAAAAAACCAACCGCAACTACAACACCACCAACGACTACTTCACCGCCCAGCAGCGCGTGCGCCTGCAGTTGGACGCCGTGGCCTCCGAGGCCCTTTCCGGCACGGTCTGGTTTGAAATCGGCAATCAGGAATGGGGCAACGGCCGTCAAACCCACGGCGGCGCCCTTGGTGCCGACGGCAATCAGGTCATCAAGATCAAGAACGCCTATTTGGACTGGATCGTCCCCCAGACCGACCTCAAGTTCCGCATGGGCATCCAGGCCGTCAAGCTGCCGAGCGCGGCCGGCGGCACCGCCATCCTTGACGCCGACGTGGCCGGCATCACCGCCAGCTACCAGTTCAACGACAACGTTGGACTGACCGCTTTCTGGTATCGCCCAGTCAATGACAATTATACCGGCTGGGTCGATCGCAACGGCAACACTCGTGACGCCAACTATCTCGACAACATGGACATCTTCGGCCTGGCACTGCCGCTTACCTTCGACGGCGTCAAGGTCACCCCCTGGGGTGCCTATGCAGCCATCGGGCGCAATGCCTTTAACAGTATTGGGGATTCCGGTAATACTGGCATGAGGCACTCCGAAGGCTTGTTCTATTCCAACTTGTTAAACGTCTATGATACTGGCCATCTCTTCAACCGCCATACCGCCAAGCACGCCTACTCGAACGCCTTCTTCTTCGGCCTGCCCATCCAGGTGACCGCCTGGGATCCGCTGAACATCGAGTTCGACTTCAATTACGGCTATGTCGAAGGCTTCGGCCGTTACAACGGCATGACCAATGAGAAGTGGGCGTTAGATTGGGGCAACGGCGTTGGGCCTGTGCGCGCCAACAGCAAGCGCAGCGGCTGGCTGGTCAAGGCCCTCGTCGAATACAAGCTGGACTGGGGCGTTCCCGGCATCTTCGGCTGGTATGCCTCCGGTGAGGACGGCAACGTGAAGAACGGTTCCGAGCGCATGCCCAGCATCGCCGGCGGCGGCAATTTCTCCTCCAACCTGGGCCAGGCCGGCATCGACTGGCCGATGGCCAACAGCCGTGGCATATGGGCTGAGCAGAACACCACCTATGCCGGCACGTGGGGCATCGGCGCCCGCATCCGCGACATGAGCTTCCTCGAAGACCTGACGCACACCTTCCGCGTGGCCTACTGGGGCGGCACCAACAGCACGAAGATGACCAAGTACTTCACCGGCCGTGACGCTTTTAACAACTTCACCGCTTGGGAGAACGGCCCCTTCCTGACCACGAACGACGGCCTGGTCGACATCAGCCTGGAGAACAAGTACAAGATCTACGAGAACCTGGCTGTCAACCTCGACCTCGGCTACGTCGTGAACTGCATGAACAAGGGCACCTGGGATCGCCGCTGGATGACGAACAGCATCCAGCGCAAGGACGGCTGGAAGGCCCAGCTCATGTTCGACTACACCTTCTAATCCAGACGAAACGCCGCGCGGCACAGCCGCATGACGTTACGGCCCCCGGCAACGGGGGCCTTTTTTGTAAAAAGGATGGGTTGAAAGAGTATTTCGTCGGCTTCGGCACAACGGTTATGCCGTGGTCTTGGACA
>JAILMX010000247.1 GCA_024692205.1 Desulfovibrio sp.
GGAAAACAAATTGGCCTACCCCGATTCCATGGAAATCAACCTTCTTGAGATACCAAAACGCAAAGATGACGGCACGGCCCTTAGCCGATGGCTGAATTTTTTTGCCGCACGCAGTGAGGAGGATTTTATGTCCTTAGCACAAACGAATCCGGCCATGGAAGAAGCCTGGGGAGTAATCAAGTACCTGAGCGGTGACGAGCAGGAGCGCGCTCTAGCCGAGAGCCGAGAAAAAGCGAGGCGTGACCTTGTGGCCATGTATGATACTGGCCGCGAAGATGGGCGCTTTCATGAACGGCGGCGTATTGCTCTCAGTATGCGCGATCTCGGTATTCCAGAAGAGAAAATCATAGCCGCCACAGGTTTTTCAAGAGAACAACTGGCCGAGCTGAAGGACCGTATTTAGCCCGTCTTGTATAGCTAAAACAGACAAATTCGGAAACGGTTTATCCAGGCTGCGTCGAGCAACTTGTCATTCATCCGAACCAGTTTGGCTCCGAGGAGTTTCGATACTTCCTCATCCTGCTTGCTGCTAATCATTCTGTCATACTTGCTCGCACAGTGGACAGGGGCAGCATCAGCGTGAATTCATTGATAGGCGAATGCATAAAGCCGCAGCCTGTGTAAAAGCGTCTGGCTCGGTCATTCAGTGCATGAACCAGAATGCACCGTATTCCAGCAATGTGAGCCGCCTGTTCAGTGCGTAGAATGGCGTCTCGCAGTAAGGCGCGACCAATCCCCTGTTTCTGAAGAGAAATATCTACGGCAAGGCGGGCAAGCAGCATGACGGGAATGGGGTCAGGCATATTGCGGCGAATCCTGCCCGGCGCGAGCGCATGACTGACGCTCCCCATAGCCAGAGAATAATAACCGACCACATCATTGCCACGTGCAATCACATAGGTGCGGCTGGCCCCACTGGCCTCGTTCTTGCGCGCACGGGTCTTAAGCCAGGTATCGAGAATTGCCTCGCCGCAACGGAAGTTCTCACAATTATGATCTTCTTCCAGATGACAGGGCGCAGAAATGGGCATGCTACTTGTCCCAAGGCGCAGGTGTGTTCAGCAAACGAACCAAAGAGGGATCAGAGCGGACAGGCGCATCAAGCACCGTCGTAAAGGCATCCCATTGTTCTGGGGAAAGCTGAAAATGCGTCTTTTCAGCCAGCACATCCTCGGCATGTCGGACGGCCAAATCCAGAATGAAAGCCGTGCGTGACTTGCCCTCCAACCGGGCTGCAGTGTCGATAATTGCTTTCTGTGCGGCCGGTATGCGCACATTGATAACCTCTGAGGCTGCGATCATAGTGATACCCTCCCTGAATTCAAGAGACAACAAAACATTCTTCATGTCAATACAAAGTATATACAAAAATTCCTTTCCGATATACGCAATGCAGAATCCCTGGCAGCGGAAATGGCCGCATTCGCCAATGCAGGGGGCGGCGTCATTTACATCGGTGTGGCTGACGATGGCAGTCTCTCTGGGCTTGCGCCCGCAGATGTAACTCGTTGCAATCAGCTCATCAGCAACGTCGCCAGTCAACATGTCCCCAACCCATTGACCGTCCACACAGAAAACGTCCTCTTGGGGGATAATCGCGTTGTCATCGTACTGACTGTGCCAAAGGGGCTGGACAAGCCATATTTTGACAAGAACGGCGTCATCTGGCTCAAGACCGGAGCCATGGCGGGCTTTTTACCGCGGGCGGCGGGGATTGCCAAGCGGAAAGCCATGAGCTAGTATCCGGTCGTTCCGTTTCGGGTCGCCTTTTTCTGATCCGGAACGGCACTTTTTATTTTTGCTGGTATATCTGCTGGTAAGCAATACTTTTTGAGGATGGCTCCATCTAATGATTTCAATAGGATGGACTCTGTTTTACCGGCCCGACCTGGACCGCGCCTAGAATCCCGACGGATTTTCATGGACGAACGCGACATACTGCGGCAGGCGGAGAAAGACGGCGCGACCCTCGTGCTGGGCGCCATGCCCGACGGTGCCTCGCCGAAGACGCATCTCGCCGCCGGGCCATGGTGCTTCGAAGGGCTTGATGAAACCTTTCCCGATTGGGACAGGAACTTCGTCTTCGCCCCGGAGCCCCTGCGTGCCCCCGAGCTTCTCGACTTCGCCGTCGACGCATCGTGCGCCCTGGCGGCCGACAGCATACCGCAGATCGCCCGCAAGCTGTGCCCGCGGGGAGCATCCCTTCCGCCCTGCTACTGGGAAGTGCTGCTCGCCCCCTGGGCAATAGATGTGGCGAAGCAGATCGTCGAACGGTGTCTGCGCGTGCGCGCCATGGTCGCCGCATGGGGTGCTCTGCCCCTGCGCGTGCCGCTTCTGCCGGCCGAATGCCGCTTCTCCTTCGCGACGGAGCATGACTTCACCCTCCACGGAGCGCTCTCGACGAACTTCAGCCACTGGCTCATGTCGCGCCTGCTGGAAGCCGAATGGCCCGAGGCATGGCAAAAGATCCCGCTGCCCGCCGTGAACGAACGCCATGAGAACGCCGCCGCTACGGGGCTCAAGGCCCGCCTGCGCGACTGGCTGAGGGAAAGACATCTCGCCCTGCCCTTTCCCCGGCTCAAGGGCCTCGGCACGCTACAGGCGCTGCGGCTCTCCCTCGCCCTTCTGCACAAAAGCCACGGCCCGGACAAAACGCTCTCCCTTGCGGAGAACTTCTCACGCATCGCCAAGGGCGCCCAAGCAGACCTGCCCATAGACGCACTGCCCGTCTTCATGCTCTGTCTGCCCGATTCCCTGCGCGTTCTGAAGCATCCTGACTCCGTGGCGAAGGACGCCCTGGGCCCGCGCCTGCGTGCGGCAAGCGTCATCGCCTATGAGGACACAGCCTACCGGCAAAGGCTCGCCCTGTGGCGCGCCCGGGGAAACAGGCTCATGTTCATCCAGCACGGTGGCAACTACGGACAGGTGCGCCGCGTATGTGACACGGGTTTTGTGGAATACAGCCAGCACGCCTTCATCACATGGGGCTGGCGCAGGCACGAGGGCGAACGGGGCAACTTCATCCCCCTGCCCTATCCGCAGATCGCGCGCATCGCAGACGCATGGCACGGTTCTCCCGATTCACCTCTTCTTTACGTCGGCACCGAAATGCCCCTGCACGGCTACCGACTGGATGCCCATCCGACGCCTCTTCAGCTTGTCGCATACCGCCGCGCAAAGGAGCGTTTCTTCGAGGCCATCGGCGAAGACATCCGCGCAAAGGCGGCATACCGTCCCTATTTCGACGTGCCCGGCACGCTGACGGACGCCCCGTGGCTCCTGCCGCGTTTCCCATCCCTGCGCCGCAGCACGGGTCCGCTTCTTCCGCAGCTGCTCTCCTGCCGCCTGCTCGTGATGGATCACCACGGCACAACGCAGCTTGAGGCCTTCGCGGCAAACGTGCCCTCCGTCCTTTTCTGGTCACGCGAGGCATGGCCTCTCACAAAGGAAAACGAAGCCCTCATCGACCGGCTGGCGGATGCCGGCATCTGGCATGCGAGCCCCGAAGAGGCCGCGACCCATATCCGCCGGATATGGCCTGATCCCCTCTCGTGGTGGATGAGCGCCCCGGTGCAGGAAGCCCGCAAAGCCTTCTGCGAACGCAATGCCCTCACCGTCGCCTGCGACGAAACCCCTTACTGGATAGAGACACTGGAAAAGCTATGAACACGATATCCCGCATCTCCCTTTCCCTTCTGGCAATGGCCTTCCTCTTTCCCGGCACGCAGGGCCTCGCCGCCCCCGAAACGGACAAAGCGCCTGCGCCCGCTCCGGCCGCAGACGCTGCCCCTGCCGGACGGCAGGATGCCGAAGCAGACGCCGGGGCCGCCCTCAAGGAAGTTCAGGCGCTTCTCGACAAGAAAGAGTATGCGCAGGCGCTGAAAAAACTGACGCCCCTCGCCGACAAGGGCAATGCCGAAGCCCTGTATGTTCTCGGACGCCTCACTCTCGACGGCAAGGGCGTCAAGCCGAGCCCCCAGAAGGCCGCGCAGTTTTTCCGCAAGGCAGCGGAGGCCGGCGACATCGGCGCCCAGAACGCCTGGGGCACGATGCTCGCGACGGGCAAGGGGGTCAAGCGCAATTATCCAGAGGCCTGCCGCTGGTTCCGAAAGGCTGCGGAGCAGGGCCTCGCGATGGCGCAGTACAATCTCGGGTATCAGTACGCCTCGGGGCGCGGCGTGAAAAAAGATGAGAAAGCCGCCGAAGACTGGTTCAGCCGCGCCGCCAATCAGGGGCTGGCTGATGCCCAGTTCTCGCTCGGCTACATCTACCTGAACGCGCAGGGCGACATGCAGAGCGACACCCGCGCCGTGCACTGGTTTGAAAAGGCCGCCCAACAGGACCACGTCAAGGCGCAGAACAACCTGGCCTTCATGTACGCCGAGGGCCGCGGCTACGCGCAGGATCCCCAGAAGGCCGTCTACTGGTTCAGCCGCGCCGCCGAACAGGGCTATCCCGAAGCGCAGTACAGCCTGGGCCTCATGTACGAACAGGGCCGCGGCGTGCCGCAGGATTACAACAAGGCCGTCGAATGGTACAGAAAGGCCGCCGAGCAGAACGAACCCGCCGCACAGTACAGCATGGGCCTCATGTACGAACAGGGCACGGGCGTCACGCGCGATCTCTCCGAAGCAGCCCGCTGGTACAGGCTCGCCGCCAAAAACGGCGACCAGGATGCCAAGGCCGTCGTGCGCTCCCTGGACCGCAAGCCCGTCACGCCGGCGAAAGCGGCTTCCGCCCCCTCCGACAAGAAAAAGGCCGACAGGAAAAAGGGCAAGAATTCCAAAAAGAATCAGTAATCGTAGCGCCAGCCCAGGCTCGCCTCTGTGTCGTTCTGCTTTGTCTTGACCTCAAGCTTGACGCGGGGAGTTATCTCAAGCTGAACCTTCGCCGCAGGCCCCCCCTCGCCGGTTCCCTGCTCCACGCCGACGTACAGGCTGTCGGTGAGGTATTTTCCCGTCTCCACGGCGACGTTCGTTCCGTTCCCGGCGTCATCCGTCTTGAGGCGCAGCACGTCGACGCCGAGCGTATTGCGCGCGAAATCGAGCGGCTGCCCGCCTTCACCGAAACCGGCGAGCTGGGCCAGGGCCTGCGTCAGTTGCAAAAGCTCGAACTTGCCGAGCTCATTGACGTTGCGCCCGAAAAGGATGTGCGCGAGCACTTCGTCCTGGGGCATCGGGGGCTCGCTTGAGAGCAGAAGCTTCAGCTTCTTCGGGGTGCCGGCGATGCCCAGATGCGAGGTGAAGCCCGCGTTCTCATTCGTCAGAAGCAGGTCGATCAGGGGCTCGGCCGCATTGCCGCCGACGAAATCGACCTTGCCGCGCGACAGGATGAAGCGCCGGCTCATGAATTCCATCGTTCCCCTGACGGATTCCACCCCGCCCGAAATGACGGGCTCGGTCAGCGCGCCCGCGATACGCAGGTCGGCCTTCCACTCGCTGAAAAGGCCGCGTCCCTCCACGATGAAAGCCCCCGGCGCGCGAACGCGCAGATCTATGGAGCCCGTGCCCTGACCGGCCCCGCGCCGCGCGGCGGGCTCTTTCCCCGCCGCGGCTTTCGCGCTTTTCTTCCCTTTCTTCTCATCGATGGGCAGGACGGTGACGCCCGAAGGCCCCGTCTCAAGATCGTCCAGCGAAAATGAGCCCCTGTCGACGATTATCTCGCCCCTGACGGCGGGGGCCGTCGCGGGCCCGCTCACGCGCGCCCCGCCGGAAAGGGAGATGCGCACGTCCTGCCGCCGCAGGGGGCGCAGATGGTCCAGCGCCGCCGTTACGTCAAGCCGGCCCGCGTCAAGCGGGCAGCCGCCCGTGACGCGCAGCGAGCCGCCCATGCCGTCAGAGGCGCTCATGGCGAGCTTCGCGCTGCCGGCAAGGCCCTTTTCCCCGCCGGCTCTGCCGTCGACGTCCACGCGGCAGTCCATCTTCTGCAGAAGCAGGCCCGTGAGGGGATCTTCAAAGCGGGAATCCGCGACGTGCAGCCCCCCCCTTAACTGCGGCGCGGAGGGCGAACCCGAAAGCGCGGCGTCGATGTCGAGTTTTCCCGTGAGCCGTCTGTCGGCAAGGGGAGAAAGCTTCCACAGAGGGGCGAGATCGCCGCGCCAGAGTATCCTGCCGGTCAGGGGCCCGTTCATTTTGAGCGCGGGCACGCCGTTTTCCGCAAAGACAAGCGGCAGGGTCGCCTCCACGCGCATCTCCCTGCCCCCGAGGGTGCGCACCGCATCGGGTGAAAGCTCCAGACGCGCCGTGAGGGCGTCGCGCGCGATCTTTCCGGCCAGGGCGGCGTCGAAAGGCTTCAGGTTCACGCCCTTCACGGCAAGCCGCCGCACGCCGGCGCGAAAAGAGCCCTGCGGCTTCGCCGGGCTGCCGTTCACGCGCACGTCGGCCTCGACGACGCCTTCGGGCAGGCCCTCGACGATCGACGCAAGCGATTTCAGATCGAGCTTTTCAAGCGAGAGCGCCGCGTCGAGTTTCTGCGGCGTCAGGGCCCCCCGGGCGCGCAGCCTGCCGGAGGGGGTCACGCGCACGTCGAGCCCGTTGATGCCGATGCCGGCTTCCCCGTAGGTCACTGTCGCGCCGGGCGCGGCCTTTATGCCGAGCGCCCCCCCTCCGCCCCCGGGCATGAAGAGGGCCGTCGAGGTCTGAACGTCCAGTTCCTTCACTGTCACGGCGCCCGGCCGCCACTCCGCGGCGATGCGGCTCTTCACGCCGCCCGAGCTCGTCGCGCTGAGCGTGACGGGGCCGGCCGCCTCCCCTTTCACCCGCACGGCGGCGCCGACTTTCAGCGGTCCCGCGGCAAGCGATTTCAGGGAGATCTCGGCATCGGCGCCCGCCCTGCCGAAAGCGTCGTCAAGGCGCACTCCGCCCGCGAGCCCGGCGACGGAAAGCTCGCTCCTCCTGCCGGAAGACAGGGCGAAACGGGGGACGGCAAAGGTCAGACTCACGTTCTGCCGCCCCGGCCCGCCCCCCCGCGGCGCGGACGCGTCCGCGCCGCCCAGGGAGAGGTCGAGGGACGCCTCGCCCGAAAGCGTCTTTCCGGGCACGAAGGCGGAAAGCGCCGCCCAGTCCTTCACGGCGGCGTGCAGCGCGCCCTCAAGCCTCGGCAGGCCCGCCGCAGTTTTCTTCGCACCCGCGTCGCCGCCGGACGGGGCGGCGTCCATGACGGCCCTGAGGTCGCCCGACGCCGTCACGCCGAGCGCGGAGAGGTCGAGCCCCCGCAATCCCGCCGTGAAGGCGTCGAAAGCCTCGGCGTCGGTCAGGGCGGCGAAAAGCGTCGCCGCCGCATGCACGGGTCTGCCATCCACCGTTCCGTCAACGGCGAGGGCGAGGGGCAGTTCCCCGTGTTCCCCGGCCGAACCGAGAAAGCCCTTCCAGTCGAGCGGGTTGGCCGAAAGCACGATTGCGGCGTCCTTCAGGGCATGGCCGACATCCTCGGCATGGGCGCAGGTGAGTTTCACGGCCATGGCGGGCGCGCAAAGCGGGCCTTTGAGGGAGAGGGCCAGATCAACGGGGGCCTTCAGCCGCGCTTCGTCGACGCTTGCCGGCACGTGCGCCGCCAGGGCTGCGTCAAGCGGCCCGTCGAGCCAGCGGCCCTGCGCCGCGCCGCTCTTCCATGCGATCTTCGCGCTGGCGGCGAGGGCGTCGGAGAGGATTTCGCACCTGCCGAGAGAGAGGGAAAGCGACGGGGGAGCATCCCCCCGCGCCGGCGCGAAAGCCGCCGAAAGCGCGGCCGAGGCACGGATCTCCATGCCCGCCGCGTCCTTCGCAACGACGGCGTCCTCTATGGAAATATTGTCAATCGTGACCCCGGGGAGGCCGGAGGGCAGCTCCCGCACGAGATTCTCGACCCCGGCCAGGAGGCCGCGCAGGCGGCTCTGCGTCATGGGGGCAGAGGGCGGATCGGGGGGCGACGGGGGCAGTTCCGGCAGGCGCGACAGAACGGGGCGATGGAGGCGCAGATTCGTCAGGCGAAGCTCCCCGGGCAGGCTGCTGACGACGAGATCATAGTCGACCTGCGGCACGGTGAGGAAGACGCCCCTGCCGTCGCTGATCTCAAGGGCGGCCGAAAAGGTGAAGGGCAGCGGGCCCGCGAGCTTCGTCATCCGCACCGACAGGCCCAGCGGAGCGAGGGCCCCGGCGAGCGTCTCATTGATCGTTCCCTCGGCATAGCGCGAGGCTGAATCCGTGCGCAGCCAGCCGAAGACGGCGGCCAGCGCGAGCGCGATG
>JAILMX010000054.1 GCA_024692205.1 Desulfovibrio sp.
GGTTGAACTGTCCGCGGGTACCGGACAGCCGGAACGCCCAGCAGCATGGTGTAGCACAGGGCGTATCCTTCCGGTATTTCCAGCAGGGCAAGGACTTCAGGAATCTGCAGGGCAGCGTGAAGTGCCAGACCGCACCATACCGCGCCCAGGCCAAGGCTTTGGGCGTACAGATCGATGAGAGTCAGGGAGATGGCCGCATCAACAACGCCGTGACAGGGGGAGGCCGTCCGTTCCTTTTCGGCAGCCACCGCGATCATGACAGGCGCACCCCGGTAGATGATGTCTTGGCCGCTTGCGATCTTTTCCCGGTAGCGTCGCAGCCCCGGGGAGTTGACTTCTCCGAAAAGAGATCCTGTTCCGTAGGTGGCCCGCCTTATCGCCTCCATTTTTCCTTTGCTCTTCACAATGGAAAAATGAAGGCCGTTCGCATTGCTTGCGGTCGGCGTGAAAGGCAGCATCGCCTGTATTTTTGCCAAAATCTCTGACGGGATGTCCTCGTCCGCGAAGTGCCTCATGCTCCTTCTTGACTGGATCAGCCGCAACAGCGCATCGCTGTTGCCGTAGGCGGTCGGCAAGGAGTCTGCAGGGTTCAGACCGCCGAAGGACAGCGCGCCTTCTGGACAAACTGCCATGCAGTGCTGGCAGGCAATGCACAGGCCTTCCGCCCCATCCTGATATTGCGGCGTTTGTTCGCCCCCGAATTCAAGGCAGTACATCGGGCAATCCGCGACGCATAGGCCGCAGTGAACACACTTCTCCCTGTCCACAGTTATCTTGCGTTCCATGGTGCGCCCCCCCTGGGTTGTTGAACCGACCATCAGAACTTCTCCGTCCTTCGGGCCATTCAAATAACAATTTAGAAATAGCCTGCGCCAAGGGTGATCTGGTGTTTCATCCCCGCCGTGCGCATAGTTGCTGTGGCCTACACATCCTTCAGGCGGAACACGCGTTTCGGTTGTCCACAGACAGGGCAGACATAGTCTTCCGGCTCGCCGTCCAGATCGCCTACATATTCGTAGCCGCAGCAGGCGCACACATAGATTGTCTTGCCGGCATCGTTCAGCAGTTCCGGGTGGTGCTTCTCCAGTATTTTTTTCAGCAGCGCACCGTGGTGCCCCTCCTGCTTGGCGAACACCTCCAGCTCATCGGCGGCCTCGGAAAGCCCGGCGGCGCGGAACTTGTCCGCCATATCCATGAGCTTTGCCTCTCCGCCTGTTTCAGCAGCCATAAGACCGCGCACCATCCCCCAGAACTCCTTGGGGTATTTGGCATTCAGGATTGCATAAAAGCCGGAGTGAACGGCTTCCTGATTGGCAGCCTCAATGAAGTCGGCGGCAATATCGTCATATCCCTGTTCCTTTGCCAGACGCGCCAGAGCGTAATACATCATCACGCCGTGCGCTTCGCCCAGAGCCAGTGTTTCCGCCATCTTTTCCAAACTTGTTCCCTTGGTCTGTCCATGTAAACTCATCGTTGATTCCTCCATGCATGTCCCCGATAGCAAATCATTGTGACTTCAATGTGACTTTTGGGGCATAATTGTCCTGAAATTGAGCGGGAGGGTGACGATCATTTCCGTTCCCTGTCCGGCAGAGCTGCGGCATTCAATGGCGCCGCCGAGGAGGTTCACGGCGCATTTCACGATGGCCAAGCCTAGCCCGTGGCCGTGCTCCTTATGGGACTCCTCACACTGATAAAACCTATTCCAGATAAATTTCTGTTTTTGGACCGGGATGCCAACGCCTTCGTCTCGGACACTGACAACGATGGAGGATACCGCCATGTTGCCGGCAATATGCAGTGTTTTCTCCGGCGGCGAATATTTCAGCGCGTTGTCGATGAGGTTGAGCCATATCTGCTCCAGAAGGTCAGGGTCGCTTTCAATCGACATGGTTTCCAGTTGAATATCTAGGGAAAGCTCCCTATCCGAGTACTTTTCTGCCAGCAGGATCAGGCAGCGTCGAATCTGTTCGTCTACGGCAACCCGCGTATGATGCGTGTCGATACTTTGCGCATCCAGCCGGGAGAGACGTAGGAGGTTTTCCGACAACCGGGAGAGGCGGTGCGCTTCTCTGTGTATGTGGCCGAGATATTCCTGCCGTTCCTCGGCATTAAGTCCACCATCCATTAGGATTTCCACAAAGCCGATGATGGAGGAGAGGGGCGTTTTGAATTCGTGGGAGACATTGCCCATGAAATCCTTTTGCATGAGCTCCATACTTTCAAGTTCCCGCGCCATACTGTTGAAATCCGTGATGAGGGAGTTGGCTTCGGCAATGCCGATACGCGATTTGATTGGGGCAATGCGCACTGAGAAATCCCCGGCAGCCACGCGGCCTGCTGCATCTGCCACGATCTTTGCCGGCCGGAGGTAGCACCCGGCCACCCATGCCAGCGCGATGCCGGCCACCACCAGGGTCAACATGCTGCAAACGAGGTGGGCCAGTGGCGGATCCTGGCCGATGCCGGTGAAACGGTCAAGCACGTACAGGAACAAACCTGACAGCAGACAGCTTGCGCAGAGTATCAGCAGCGTGCAAAGGGCGAAATGGAGGCGCACAGGCAGGACGATGCGTCCCTCACGTAGAAGCTGGCGCAAGGCGTTCATGGCCGCGCCCCTTGCGTAAAAACGGCCTTGTAACCGAGCCCCCGCACAGTCTGGATGGAGAAATCGGGGTTGCCGGCGAACTTTCGGCGCAGTTTCTTGATATGGGCGTCAACATTGCGGCTGTCCGTGTCCTTGTCAATGCCCCAAATCTCGTCCAGAAGTTCCTGTCGCG
>JAILMX010000110.1 GCA_024692205.1 Desulfovibrio sp.
CTACTCGATGGCCGACGGCGGCCAGCTGGAGATGTTCACGCGGGAGATGCGCTCACTGCTGGCCGCATATATGAGGCAACAAGGGAACAACACCCTTGAGGATATCGTAGCCGAAGTCGATGGCCGTTTCCCCGCCGCAAAAATCTGCCTCTCGAACTTCTGGCCCCATGTTTCCCCTGCAAGCCCCAATAATGTCTGTGTTCCATCCTCCTATACGGCCACAGGCTACAAGGTGTTCAGCGACATCATGAATGATTTGGAATCGCTGGATGACGGCGGCGGGGGCATCACGCAAAGCACCAATGCCTTCCGCACGGAATATTTCCGCCGCTATGTCGATCGCTGGCTGAATTTCGCCAAAGCCTTTTCCAAAATCCGCGTTTCCATGCAGGAAGGCGACGTATTCATATCCTATGCGGACATCCGCAAGATTGAAGACATGCCGCATTTCCGCGCCATGCAGCAGATAGCCAACGAGCTGGTTCCGCTTCTGCATGCCGGCCCTGAAAGCCCGCCCTGGCTGTCAAGCTGCATGCTCATGGACCTGGTGGTGGACATCGCCGTCTTCGAACATCAGGAAGCGGCCACCAGCCGCGTCCGCACGCTGCTTACCCTCGTAACCTCAGCCCCGGAACTGGTGCAGCGGCTGCGCGCCGAAACAAAGGATGCCAAGCAGGCACGCCAGATGCTGGAGGTCGCCGAAAGCATCCATGCCTATTTTGATGATGCCCTTTCCCTGCTGCCGGTACTGACCAAGCCGGAACAATCCTATGCGCTCGCCTCCACATGGTTCGGGGGGGGCAGAATGGCGGGGCAGCAGGCCGCCAAACCCGTTCAGAACAGCCAGCATGGGCAGCAGCAGGATGCTACGGAAGACGCGTATGCCAACGCCCAGAAACAGCTTGAGATTATCCTCGCGCCGTTCAGGGGCAGCGGTCAGAATCCCATGCTGGATCTCATGCCGGGCATCCTGGATTTCATCGCGCAGGGCATCACTGTCCAGGCTGCCAAGGTGGTGCAGGAGTCATGGGAAAATGACGTCCTGGGCAGCGCCACGGCTCTGTACCGCCAGGACGACGTGGCCGGTCTTTTCGGGGACAAGGGCGTGGTGAAGACCTTTGTCGATGCGCGCCTCAAGCCCTTCCTCACGCGCAGGGGCAAGGCGCTTTCACCGGCGAGATGGGGCGACATTGAATTCCCCCTGACAACAGACGCCCTGAAGGTTCTGTCCCAGGCGGAAATGATAGCCGCGCAGCCGCCGGAGGACACCTACTATGTGCAGCTGCGTTCCCAGCCCACGCTGGTCAATGTCGATGCCCGCGAGCGCGTCGATTCCACGACGCTCTCGCTTCAGTGCCAGGACAAGACCTATTCCCTTGTCAACCGCAATTACCCCCGCGACGAGAAATTCCAGTATACGGTGAAGCAGTGCGGCCCCACGACGCTCGAAATAGCCTTTCCGTCATTCACGCTCACGAAGAATTACGACACGTTCACCGCCTTCCTCAAGGATTTCCAGTACGGGGAGCGCGACTTCTCGCAGGACGATTTTGGGGATGCGGCGGACAAAATGGAAACTGCTGGCGTAAACAGCGTCACTGTGCGCATCCTGCCCGACAATGTGGTCAATGTCCTGCAAAAGGAAGGCAATGAACCGCCAGCTCTGCCTGACCGTATAACGTATGTGTGGTGACGCCATGCATTCATTACGCGCACTCTACCGCATCATGTTTCTCGTCTGGCTCTCGCTGGTGCTGTGCATGGGAGGCATCGTGGCATACAATTCCGGAGCGGACGGTTCCGGCAGCCTGTTCGCTTTCCTGTTTCCCGGCTCGCAGCAACCCGCACCATTGCCGCCAGTCGTACCGGAAAAACCGGCCCCGGCCCCGGCGCCGGAACCGGTCGTGACACCGCCGGCCCCCGAACCGCCCAAGCCGCAAACGGAATGGATCGCCCTGCAAAAAGGGAAAAAAGCCGGCAAAGGAACGCTGGGCAAGCCAGAAATCACGATGCTGGACAACGGCGATGTGGAAGTGCG
>JAILMX010000133.1 GCA_024692205.1 Desulfovibrio sp.
TAAAAAGCAGCCTCCACTCACAAGGAAAGCTCCCATTCCGCCGGTCTGCTCGCCGACAGTGCCTTGTCTTGCCTCCCGTCAAGGGGACACTCGTTCCTCGTCGTTGTACGCCCTTGACGGTAGCCTTCGACTGCGGCACGTGCGAGCTGCGACACGGCTCCAGGGAAGCTTCCATTAGGTATCGGGGGCTTTCCGGAAACTGCAGTCCAACCCTTGCCCGGTAAACTTTCCTGTATCTGTCCCTGATATCGTCCATCTCCGCCTCCTTTCTATTGCATCATCGGCCAGCCGTAGGTGCCTATCTTCCCACCCTCGGCGTTGATCGAGAACGGGATGCAGTCCCCGTCCTGCACCGCCCATCCGGGGCGTGTGCATTCCCGCAGCTCCTTGAGCATGCCTTTTTCACGCATCCAGAGCGCCCAACGGTAATCAGCCGTTCCGGCGAAATCCAGCATACTCTTCAGGCCGCCTGATTGGTGCATCTTGAAAGCCCTGCCAAACTCAGGGGTTTTCGTGAACTCGTCCCTCTGCTTCAGAACCAGCTCCTCGTTCCGCTCCTTGACCCGCCCTGCTTCAACGCCGTCATTGTATGCCTGGACGCGTTCGGCCCTGGCCTGCCCGCGCTCGTGCATGCTCACGCCGCAGAACGCCAAGGCGACGACAACGACGGCGGCAGCCGCCCAACGCGCTGCCTCCTTCACGGCAGCCGCACCTGACGCCTTTTTCGCCTCGACAACCACGGCACCCTTGAGCGTGGCGACGATGTCGGCGACGGCGCCGTCGAGCTTCGCCTTCGCGACCTCGGCTGTCTTATCCTGAGCCGCTTCGATGCGCCTGGGCATTTCCTCCATCCTGTTCCAATACCACTCGAGCACGAGCGCCACATGCAGGAACGGGTCGCTTTCGCTCATGCCCGTCGCCTCGGCCATCTCGCAGGCCGTTTTCAGCTCTTTCTCGCTGAGTTCCTTGCCGGTGATCTCGCTCAATTTCTTCAAGGTATCCCGTATCGTCCGCATATCCCGCGCCTCCGCCGCTATTTCTTGTAAAAGTCCGCTATTTCAACAGCTTTCCTGATAGCTGCAAGAGCCTTTTTGAGCCAGATGTCCGCGAACATCTTCTCGCCAAGGTTCAGCGTCTCATAGGCCTCGCGGAGCGTGCACTTGTTCTTCGCCCGCTGGAGCAGGATCTCCGCGTTATTGTTGTCGGGCAGGCGGACGGAGGGCACGTGCTTGCTGAGCTCGGATTTTTCCCAGTCCTCGAACCCGCCTGGTGAGCTGTCATGCTCATTAAGGACGACGCAGACGCGCAGGTTGTAGAGCTTCAGGAGCTCGCTCAGCATGCGCGGGCCGCTCTCCTCCTTGAAAACCGTCCACAGGAACACGGGTTCTGGTTCCATGGCCTCGAAGACCTCGCCGTAGCGCTTGAGCATCGATATGTCCGAGGCCCTGCCGTTGACGATGACGGAACGGTCCTTATTGGAGAGGCAGATGTCCACAAGCTTGTGCCAGCCTTCCACTGTCTCGATATCGCAAGCATGCACGTTCTCTTTGCCGAGGGCTTTCACGGATCCCCTATAGGTGTCAGGATTCCCGTTGTCCGTCTCGACCAGAACGGGAACCTCCCCGTCATCCAAGGCGGCGGTCACCAACAGGTTGGTGACCTGCGACTTTCCGATGCCGCCCTTGTTGCCGTTGCTGATAGTGGTTCTTTTCTTCTTGGCCATTTAGAATCCCTCCGTTGACACTTCGAATTCGCCGTTGCCGGCATCACCCGTTCCCGATTCCGTCACGCGCAAAACCTCCCTCGGGTCCTTTTCTTTCTTCGCCGGACGGGGCTTTTCCGCCCGCGGCTTCCGCGCGGACGCGGCGGGCTTCGCGTGCTTCCTCTTCTTCTCATCGCGCGGAACGTAGTTCCTGAGCGTGCCCGCGCTCATCTCCACGCTGCCTTTCTCCTTGATCACCGCGACTATGTCGCCGTATCCGTATCCTTTGTTGAGAAGCGCCCGTATTTCGTCGGCCATGCCCACGACCTGCGATTTCAGCGTCGGCCCCGCGGCCTTCGGCTGTCCCTTTTCGAGCATTTCCTTAAACCGCGCACGCACAGCCTCGAGATTGTCGGCGTCCATCGGCTTCTTGGCAATCATCGGCCACCTCCCGCGGCGTCCGCGGCCGTTTTGACATCATCCAAATGGGCCTCGGCTTTCTCTTGTTTCGACGCAAATGTGACTCTATCAGCGTCTATCTGCGCATTTCTACGCTCTTTTCGCAAATATTCGCGCAGCGTCCCAGGCTTTATTTCTATTCCTCCAACAGTTTTCAAAACTTCGGCGACATCCGTTAAAGAATGTCCTGCGGCAATGACCTGCTGGATTTCCTTTGAGAGGCTCGAAATAATTGTCCTGAGCGTCTTCCTTGGCGGATTTTTCGGCGTAGTCGCCTTCAGCTGCCTCAGGGCCTTCCGTATGTCGTCGTACATGGTCACCTTCCTTTTTTCCTTTTCCATCTTTACGGGTATGGCAGCGATTTTACA
>JAILMX010000183.1 GCA_024692205.1 Desulfovibrio sp.
GGCACGAACATCTTTGCGCCGAAGATGTTGAGCTGGGTCTGCTTGAGGGCGTCGGCAAGCTGGATTTCCTGAAGGGGCGCGTTCAGGTCAACGCTGTTCATGCCGGAGCCGACCATCATCACCTCGGAGGAAACGTCCCAGAGCTGGTCGGATGCCGCCGTGAAGGGCATGGCTTTCACGACCGGGGCGTTCTCGGTGATGTTGTCCACCTGATTGACGAACGTCTTGGCCTTGCCGATGGAAAGCTGATTAAGAGTGTTACCGAAAGGCATTGTCGTGTCTCCTTCTCTTTGTCCGAAAATTACTGTTGATGGTTGAACATCCCGAGGAACGCGATAGCCGTCAGCGCTTGTCCAGCCGTAGGCAGGGAGTCTTCGAGCGCTACGGATATCGACAGTGGAGCGGGCCGACACCGTCGGCTAACTGTGCGCAAACATCCCGCGGAACATCTGTTCAAACGACTTCTCCTGTGCCGAAGGGGCCGTGCCCGTCACGAGAACGTCTTCCCGATAGAGCTTGCCGATGGAGTTGAAAATTCGCAGGAATCGCGGGTCGTCGCCCATCACGTTCAGGATGCCGCGCACATCCTTCTCGCTGAGGCCCGCGCCCTGCGCCGCCGCCTGAAAGCCCCGTGAGGCGGCCTGGCTGAACTCAATAAAGCCCTGCTCCCCGCCGCACTGACGCACAAAATCGTTCTTCACCTTGGTGCGGTATTCCTGAATCTGCGCGTCATTTGTTTTCTTGTAGTGCTCCGCCTGCCCCTGCATGTACTCAAGGTGCTTCTGCAAGAGCTTGCCCGCCTGCGCCTTGGACAGGCCCACATCCTTGAACAGCTCGGTGTAGTATTTGTAGTCCTCGGCGTTGGGGTCGATTTTCACGGAATCCCCAAGCCCAAAGTCCCCATAGTCCGCCGCGTTCTGCGGCACGCCGTTCAAAGCCCGCAGTTTGCGGTCGAACTCGGCCCGCTGGTCGTCACTCGCCCCTTCCGGCAGAAGCTTGTCCCCGTAAGGGGGAAAAAGCCCTTCATTACCCTTGGGAAGCACGTTCTGCGACACTTTGACATCCTTCGCCACGTTTCCGCCGCCTACAGAGGCGTTCTGACCCGTTCCCGCGCCCATTGGCGCAGGGCCTGTCCTGTCCGAAGCGGGATGAGCATTCATCCCTGTTCCCAGCAGGGTTTCACCGTAGTTCGAAGATCCGCCCCCCGATACGGAGGGCGAGGATTCCGAGTTCTGCGCCCCCGCATTCGCGGACGAAGTCTGCGCAGCGGGGGAAGCGGAACCGGATTCCGAGCCCGCGACGAAAACTTCTGTCGAACCGCCCGCCGTGCCGCCCTCAATCATCGCTTGAGACATTCGCACCTTCCTTTTCCAGAAGTTCTAGGGTGATGAACAAATCCCGACGTGCCGCTATCCGCTGTGTCTGCGCGGGGGATTCTATCTCGGCCTGCACCATGGGGCTGTCCATGAAACAGGCCGTCCGAAGCCAGTCTTTCAGCCGCTTGCCGTTCTCCGTCGCAAAGACGGTGCGGACGGCGGCGGCAAGCAGGAGGCGTTCCCGCTCGGTCTGCGCTTCTGCCGCATTGAAACTGGACGCACCAAACATTATCGTGGCTCCTTGCCGGGCATGTTCACGCCGATTTTCTCAAGGAGCCGCTGGACGACAGAGCCGGTTTCCGGCGTCTTGCTCATTTCCTTGAAGCCCTTAATCATCTGCTCTCCCTGTGCCGCATCCTGTTCCTGCTGAAGCTGTGCCTGCTGTGCCTCTTGTGCGGCCTGCCGTATCTGCGAGACTTCCTCCGGCGTGCGGATGCACGACGCGGGCATACAGCGGTTCTCAAGAACCTTCCGCGCAGAGGCGTCCGCGTCGATAATGTCAATGCAGTTCGGGAACACCTCGACAAGACCCCGCAGGTCTGCCAAGCCCTGAAGCATCTGGTTCGTCTGCTGGTTCTGCTGTGCCCGGACAAGCGGAGAGACGTACTCGATTTCGATTTCGGCCTTCTGCAACTCACGCGGGGCCGGGGGAATCGCCCCGTACTCCCGCTTCTTGATTTCAAACACGCGCTCGAACAGGCGGTTGAAGTTCTCCTGCTGCTGGTTGATGAGAATCGGGGCCAGCAAAAAGCTCTTTTCCTGCGCCAATTCCTGAATCTCGGACGCCGTGGGCGTGCCCTTGCCCTGCTGGGTGCGGTTGTGAATCATCATGAACAGGTCAACGAAGAAGGCCGCGTTTATGTCCTTCCGCGCCATCTCCAGAAGCTCCATAGCCAGCTTGAAGTCGCCCACCAGCTTGAGCGGCTGAAAGTCCTTCACGTCCGTGGAGCCGTCCTTGCGGAACGTGTTGACGGCCCCCGGCGTATAATTGAGCCGCCCAACAAGCCCCCTGTCCGGCATGAGCGCGGGAGGATTCACCGAAAGCTGGCCCGCCTGCAAGAGAAGCCGCTTGATTTCGTTCGCCATCAGCACGTCGGAAAGCGCCAGCGTGCCGGGGCTGATGGAGTACGGGAAACGCCCGTCGCTGTACGCCCGCGTCACGATGTAGGGCATGGACTCGTAGCCGCCCTCGCTTATCAGGTGTTCCTCGCCCGGCTCGAAATAGTAGCTGGCATATGGGAGCTGGTTGTTCCCCATGACGTTCTCATAGCCCGGCGCTTTCTTGATGACGGCATGGATGACGGTGATTTTCTCATTCGCATTGAAGTCCTTGCTGTCCACCAAGCGCTGAACGCACGGCGAAAGGTTCTCCTTCCCGAAAAACTCCAGCGCCTGCTGAAGCGTCAGCCGCATCTCGCGGAACACGCAGTTGACGCGCCCCGCGTAATCGTTGGCGATGTAGATTTCATCCACGGGAATGTCGCGGTAATACGTCCCACCGCCGTCCGGCGCTTCGCCCACCAACATGCACTGCATCCCGTACAGGGCAATGTGCTTGTATGAGGACACCTGCTGTGTGTAGAAGTTCTTGTTCGTGAAGTCTTTGGCAAACACCTTTTCCACCGATTCCAGCCAGCGGGCCACGGGGCGGTACTTCTTCAGGTCGTCGCCGCCGCTCTTGTCGGCAATGCGCAACAGGAACCACTGGTCGGAGGGCGGGCACACGCCCGACAGCATCCCCGACGAAAAGACGGCAATGGCCTGCCGACAGGTGTTGTCCACATCCCGCAGGTCGCGCCGCATCATGCGGTACACGTCGTCGCCAAGCTGTCCGTCGAACATCGTCATGCGCTCGGACTCAAAGACGGCGACCTTGCGCCACACGTCGTCAAACGCCGCCCTCTCGGATTTCAGCACGCCGAAGGACGTGTTCAGGTTCTGCACAGAGCGCTTTCTGTCAGCAGTCATCACGCATACCCCGTGCCTTCGCGGTCGTCGTCTTGGTCGCCAAGCACCGTCTCTTTCACCGTCAGGTCGTCATCATCCCCGGAATCGGACGTGAGAATGTCCTGCCCGTACATGGACTGCACGCGCAGTTCCTCCCGCCGCTTGGCTTCTTCCTGCTGTGCCCGCTGTGCCGCCGCGTCCGCAGATTTCTCGTCCTCAATCTGCCGCAAGGTGGCATAGTCGATGGAACCCTGCGAGGACTGCGAAGGCGTCAGCGCCATCGAAAGCGCCGAGCCCGCAAGTGCCGAAATTGCCATAACCGCCATGCTGCCCATAGCACTACCCCAGAACATTCTTCTGAATCGCGGCCTCTTCATCATCTTCCGCGCCGGTGACGTTGCGGTTGCCCAGCATCTGCCGCCTTAGCTCCGCCTTCCGCGCTTCTTCCGCATCACGGGCCTTCTGGTCGGCAAGCTCCTGCGCCTTTTTCTCGGCAGCAAGACGCGCCTGCGCCTCAGCGTTGGCGCGGTCTATGTAGTATTGCTGACTGTGGCCGCTGCTCTTCGGGCCAAGGCCCAAAAATCCCCCGCCGCCCATGATCGCCCTCCTTGGTTACGGTGCGTGCCCTGCCGACAGGCGGAACACCCGCCGGACGCGCGAAGTGTAGCCCGGCCTTTTCCGTCGCGGGGCTTTCGGCACGCCAAGGGGGGCTTTTGGAGGGGGGTAAGGGGGATTGACGGGAGCTTGCCCGATGCGGGGATGCGGAGTATCGTCAGGGAATGGGAAAGCAGAGGACGCCATGCCTGAAACGACAGATGAAACGATAGAAGCCTCCGTCATCATCCCGGTCTTCAACCAGTGGAGGCTGACGCGGCAATGCCTTGCGACGCTCGCCAGGACGACAACGGGCGAGAGCATCGAGGTCATCGTCATCGACAACGCCTCGACCGACGAAACGGCGCAGGCCTGCCCCGCCCTGGGCGAGGGGCTTTTCGGCGGTCGCTTCGTCTACCGGCGGGCCGAGAAGAACCTCAACTTCGGCCCTGCGAGCAACCTCGGCGCGCGGATAGCGCGGGGGGCCACGCTCATCTTTCTCAACAACGACACCGAGCCGCTGCCCGGCTGGTACAGGCCGCTTCTGCGCGATCTGGACGATCTGCCCGATGTCGCCGCAACGGGGCCGGTGCTGCTGTATCCGAATGGCGAGCCTGATGACGCGGGGCCTGACGAATCAGAGAATGACGGGCCAAGGCGCCACAATCCCTTCGGGCGGACGGTTCAGCATCTGGGCGTCTACGTCACGCCCTTTCTCAAGGTGGGGCACCTTTACGAAGGCATACCCGAGGACTCGCCGCTTGCGAAAAAGCGCCGTTTCTTCCAGATCATCACGGCGGCCTGCATGGCCATACGCGCCGATCTTTTCCGGCGAACTGGCGGATTCGACGAGCGCTATGTCAACGGTTGCGAAGATATCGACCTGTGCGCGCGCCTCTGGAGCCAGGGCCTGCGCATGACCGTCAACCCGCAGTCGCGCGTCGTGCACCGCACAAGCCAGACGCCGGGGCGCTTCGTGCACGATGCGGAAAACTCACAGCTTGCAAGAAAACTTGCTGTCCCCTTGTTCGTCCCCAATCTCCACACCCTGGCGAAGAACGATGCGATGCGGCTCAGTCTGAGCCCCTGGCAGAATCTGCGCCCCGCCCCCCCGCCGGCAGTGGAAGCCCGGCTGAAGAAATTCGCGGACAAAGCGTCATCGCCCGCGGCTCTGCGGGAAATCCTCATGCGATTGGCCGTCGACCATCCTTACTGGGAAGAAGGGCTTGCGCGCCTGTGCCGTCTGGCAGCAACGCCTGCTGAAGAACGCGCCTTTCTGGAACATGCCCACACGCTTTTCCATACTCCGGATGACGCGCTTGACCTGCATGCCCTTTGCCGCAAAGCAGGGGAAGACGCACAGGCGTCCCGTTTTCTGAACGCGGCGGAGGCCTTCGTAGGCCCCTTTTCCACCTATGTTGCAACCGCACGGGAGGCAGTTGATTGGTGTTCCTCCATCGGGCTTGAGGATGTGGCGGCGCTCTACCGCGACTGGCTCACCCGCGCCGACGACATACGGCAGAACGTCTATGAGCCTTTTATGCAGAGGATGAGGAAGGCCAGGCGCCGTGGTAATTCAGGCGCCGCGGGATTATCCTGAAAGACGGCGGGGATGGGTACGGGGCAGAGACGTTGACAGATCACCCAAGTTTCGCCAAAACCGTAGCCTGCATTTCCGCCTTATCGCAGCAAAGCCGATAAAACAATTGCGTTTTGCGCGGGTCCAGTTTCTCCCCATCAAGGTCGGTCAGATGGGGATAGCGTTTCTGAAGCCACAGCTGCATTTTTTGCCCCGAGGGAGGAAGGATAGACTGTAACACGCGCATCGACACAATCGCCGTTGCGGCGTAAAACTGCTCCGACGCCGCAAGATGCGCATCCTGCGCCGCGTAGTTGCCGGATGCGGCCGCGCTCATGAGACTATTGATGCCATCGGCCAAAAGGTTCATCCCGTCTGTGGAATCAAACTGCAGATGTGCGGGAACACATTCCAATTCCCCGGCTCCATGGGCCAGCCACCCCAAGAACTTGCCGGCAGCCGGCCAGCAGGGCGACTCAGTAAGGAGTTTTGAGGTGAGCAGATGCATCCGGGCACTATGCTCCATTTGCCTTGCCGTGCTGCCCGTCATGCTGTCGGCATGTTGCC
>JAILMX010000184.1 GCA_024692205.1 Desulfovibrio sp.
GGCGACCATATCGTGGCCGAGAAAACGCTGTACGGCGGCACCTACAACCTGCTGGCGCACACCCTCCCGGCATGGGGCGTCAGCACGACCTTTGTGGAAGCGGAAGACCTCGCCGCCTACGAGCGCGCCATCACCCCCGCCACACGCGCCATCTATGTGGAGAGCCTAGGCAATCCCCACAGCAACCCCGTGGATTTCGACGCCCTGGCCGAACTGGCGCACAGCCACGGCATCCCGCTCGTGGTGGACAACACCTTCGCAACGCCCTGGCTGCTGCGGCCCATCGAACACGGCGCGGACATCGTGGTGCATTCGGCCACCAAGTTCATGGGCGGCCACGGCGCGGCCATGGGCGGCGTCATTGTGGACGGCGGCAGATTTGACTGGAAGGCTTCCGGCAAGTTCCCGCAGCTGACAGAACCGTGCCCGAGCTATCACGGCTTGAGCTTTGCGGACGCCGCAGGGCCGGCGGCCTTTGCCGTGCGGGCGCGGGCCATCCTGCTGCGGGACATGGGCGCCACCCTGTCGCCCTTTTCAGCCTTTCTGCTGCTGCAGGGGCTGGAAACGCTTTCCCTGCGCGTGGAGCGACATGTGCACAACGCCCTTGCCGTGGTGGACTTCCTCAAGGATCACCCCAATGTGGAGCGCGTCAACCACCCCAGCCTGCCCGGCAGTCCGGGCCATTCCCAGTACCAGCGCTATTTTCCGAACGGCGCGGGCAGCATCTTCACCTTTGAAGTCAGGGGCGGTGCAGCGGCGGCACGGGCGGTCATCGATCGGCTGCGCATCTTCTCCCTGCTTGCGAACGTGGCGGACGTGAAGTCGCTCGCCATTCACCCAGCATCCACAACCCATGCCCAGCTTACCGAGCAGGAGCTGGCCGCAAGCGGCATTTATCCGAACAGCGTGCGCCTCTCCATCGGCATCGAGCATATTAGCGATATACTCGCGGATCTGGAACGGGCGCTGGAGGGCTGAAACTGACACCTCCACGAAAAGGCCCGGAGACCAGTAGAGAGATCATTCCCTCAATGATGACCGAATATCCTCCGGGCCGGACAGGGAGGGCATCATCAATGCGTACTGATCTGCTGAAAGGACTCTGCATGGCGGAACCATCAAAAGAAAACACTGAACTGAAAGTCGAGGACCGCACCCGGGGCGAAGACCCGCTCGACGCGATACTCAAGGCCGAGCCGCACATCAAGGTAATCGATCCGGAACGGAAGGGTTCGCGCATCACAGTGACGTTGCAGCCTCAGGACATTCGCCTGTGCCTTCACCGTCCCAAGACTGCGCGCCAGCTGCTCGCAGCCCTGGGTCTAGCCGAAGAGACGGCTCTTGTCGCCCGTAACGGCGAATTGCTCACACCCGACTGCCACATCTGGCCGAACGAGGACATACTCGTCCGAAAGGTGGCTTCCTCGGGCTGATACCCCGTAAAACGATTCTCAACAGCAATGGGCCGAAGCCCGCGGAAGACGCTTGATGATGTGGCCGAGGCCAGAGCTCAATCTGATTCCGCCGGAGGAGAAATACCATGAAATGCAAGGTGTGCAAGGATACGGCGGTTGTCGCGCTGCGCAGCCACAACAGCGCCTTCTGCGCGAAGTGCTTCAAGGCATTCTTCCGTCGCGAGGTCGAGCGTGGCATTCATGCCAAAGGTCTGATTGAGCCGGACGACCGCATCCTGGTTGCTCTTTCCGGCGGCAAGGATTCTCTCGCGCTCATGCTTGAGCTGTCGCTTATGGGCTACGACGTGACGGGCCTGCACATAGACCTCGACATCCCCAGCTCATCGGCGGCCGCGCGCGGCCATGTCGAACGTTTTTGCGCGCGCCATGGCCTGCGCCTGATCGTAAAGGAACTGAAAGAGGAGGGACTCTCCATCCCGCGGGTGAAGGATGCCCTGACGAGGCCCGTCTGTTCGGCCTGCGGCAAGATCAAGCGGCATTTCTTCAACAAGATCGCCATGGAAGGCGGATTCACAGCCGTGGCGACCGGCCACAACCTCGACGATGAGGCCGCGCGTCTTTTCAGCAACACCCTGCGGTGGGACCTGGGCTACCTCTCCGATCAGGGGCCGTGCCTTGAGGGGGAGAATGGCTTCGTGCGCAAGATAAAACCCCTGTGGCGGCTGACGGAGTTTGAAACGGCGAACTACGCCTTCCTGATGGGCATAGAAAACCACTACGCTTCCTGCCCGTACAGCCCGGGGGCGACGTTCAGCACGCTCAAAGGGCTTTTGCAAAAGCTTGAGGCCGCCATGCCGGGTCGCAAACTCGATTTCTATCAGGGCTTTCTGACGCGCGGCCGGCCCGCCTTCGCTCGCGAGCAGGCCGAATCTGGCGAGGCGCTTGCGCCATGCGCCGAGTGCGGCTACCCGACATCCTCGGGCGACCACATCTGCGGCGTATGCCGCATCCGTCACGCCGTTAGGGAAAAAGCATAGTGAAATGCTGAAGTGATCCGTTCTTGAGCGGACATCGTTAGGGAGAGAAAGGAGGGGAAGAACATCTATTACAGGCTGGATAACGATGCCTTGTCACGGATGCATCATGTCCTTGGTCAAATCTTCAAGGAGAAAAGCGACTGCATTTGCAGGCTGCATACTGAAATGCAAAGGAGAGCATGTATGGAAGGCAGGAATTCGGAAATATACGAGGCCGTAAGGAAATACTATTCGGCGGCGACCAAGGAAAAGGGCGGCAGGCTTTCATCGTCGGTCTGCTGCTGTTCGGCGGAAGCGGTCCCGAAAGCGGTGAAGGTAATTATATCGGAACTGCCGGGCGAAATCGTTACGAAATATTACGGCTGCGGTTCCCCTATTCCTGACAAGGTCGAAGGCTGCACCGTCCTTGACCTTGGCTGCGGCACCGGCAGGGACGTCTATGTTATATCGAAGCTTGTCGGCGCTCTCGGCACGGTGATTGGACTAGACATGAATGAGGACCAGCTGGAAGTCGCCGAAAGATACAAGGCCGAGATGTCGAGCAAATGGGGCTTTTCGAACGTGGTATTCAAGAAGGGCTACATGGAAGACCTCGCGGCCGTGGGAATCGAAGACGGCTCCATAGACGTTGTCATCTCGAACTGCGTCATAAACCTCTCTCCTGACAAGCAAAGCGTTTTCTCTGAAATCCATCGGGTGCTGAAGGATGGAGGCGTGCTCTTTTTCAGCGACGTGTTCGCAGATAGAAAAATCCCCGAAGAGATACGCGCGAATCCGCTGCTCCTTGGGGAATGTCTCGGCGGCGCAATGTGCCCGGAGGAATTTGATGAAGTGATGAAATCCAGCGGGCTTAGCAACTACGAAATCATCTCGTCTGTGGAAACGCCGATTGGAAACAAGGAGATAGAAGCGCTGATAGGGGGCGTCAAGTACAGTTCGAAAACGATACGCGCGGTAAAGGGCGGGGAATCGGGTTGCTGCCGGATAGCGACAAGCTATGCTGAACAATCATCATGCTGCTGCGGGGCAACTCGTTTGTCTTGACCGTAGAGTGTAATTCAGCATGTAACATTGAGCAGTGATCAGACGAAAATCGCAACGAAATTTGACCAGCCCTTCAGTGTATATCCTTACTGGTAACAGGGGGGTATAACATCTCGGGCCGATCAATTT
>JAILMX010000114.1 GCA_024692205.1 Desulfovibrio sp.
GCAATATCTGCCTCATGCTTGAAATGCCTGCCCGAGAGGCGGCTTTTTTTCTCCCAAAAAACGAACGCCACGCCGTGATGCAAGGGACAGTTTCTCTGCATGCGAAACGTGCATCGCAAAACGCAACGAATGCCCGCGTCAACGCTATCGCCGAAAAAAACTCACGCCCCGGCTCTGCCGGGAGCATGCGGCTCTCCGGCGGAGGCGGGTTTTCGTTTCTACAATACGGCAGAGCACAAAGAAAAGCCAGAGTGTTTTTGAGCGAAGCACGGCCCGCCCCCCGCGACAAAACGCTGCGAAAGACAGCAGGCTATTGACAGACGCCCCACCTTGTATCAGCATATTTTAAAGCACCTTTCCGACGACGGCCTACAAGTCAACACGAACAGGAACGCGCATGACCAGCGAGACACTCACGAACATCTCTCTTCTTCTGAAAAATCGCGATTGGGCCGAAGCGGAAAAGGCCCTCGACGCCATCGACGGGGCCGCGCTCTCCGACAGGGAGCGCATCGTCTACTACGACCAGCGCGCCGCCCTGCTGCGCGCCACGCGCCGCCTGCCCGAGGCAGAGGAGCTCTGCCACACAGCGCTCTCCCTTGCCGAAACAATCTTCGACGCCGACGACGTCCGCCTTGCGCGGGTGCTGCACAATTACTCGATGACTCTTGACATGGAGCAGAAGTACGAGGAGGCCATCCCCCTCGCCGAACGCGAGCTCGCCATCCTCCGCAAACGCCTGCCCCCGGACAGCCTTGAGATCACAGACTCTGTGGTTGCCCTCGCCAAGCATCACTATGAGCTCGGCCGCTTCACCCTCGCCAGGGAGATGCTTGAGGAAGCCATCAAGAACTACACGGAAAAGGGAGGCCGCGAATCCATAGGCGTCGCAACCTGCCTGAACAACCTCGGCCGCATACTCGAGAACAAGGGCTACAACGAAGAAGCCGTGCCCCTTTTTGAAGAGGCCAGCGCCCTGCGCGAAAAGCTTCAGGGCGCGCACCCCGACACGGCCTTCACCCTGCTCAATTACGGCACCTGCCTTGCGGGCGTCGGCCGCTACAAGGACGCCTCGCAGGTCCTCATCAAATGCCGCGACATGTATCTGGAGCTCGGCATGGACGACAGTCCCTATCTGCAGGCGGCCCGCGACAACCTCATGCTCTGCTTCAACGCAGTGATGGTGCCCTGCTGAACGCGGAGCTGAGCCGGCCGTGCGCCGGATATTCCTGCTGCCTGCCATGCGACGCACTCGGTACCGCAGAACCGTTTCAGCCATGCCAAAGAATTCGTGACACGAGCAATCGAAAAGGCGATGGAAATCGTTAACTCGACAACGACAAAAAGAAAGATTCTCCTTATAAGCGGCCAGGTCGATGACCTGACCGAGCTACGCGGACTCCTCAGCAAACACTATGCTGTGGTCTCCTTCAAACATACCAATGAAGATTGTCGCTTCCTTAAGGAGCAGGCAAACAATACATCTGCAATCATTATTTGCGCTTCAGTCGCCACCGCTAATGATTATGCCATGCTAAAATGGATCTATGAGAACGGCCTCACTGACTGTTCTCCTGTACTCATATATTGCTGCACAACAACAGATTTCACACACATTGATAAATGGCTTGGATACGGAGCCATTGATATTATATCATTGCCATTACATGAAAATGCTATTTTCAATCGCATAGACAATGCTATTCGCCTTAAAGACTCCACAACATTCTATGATATCGAAAAAATGCTCAAGGAACTGCCATCAAATATATATCTCAAAGATAGCAAAGGAAAATACATATTTGCTACGCATTATTGGCACCATCTTGACAACGACAATAATCCTGAATGGAGTATTCGTGGAAAAACAGACTTGGAGATACGCAAAGACAAAGAAAATGCCAAAAAAGCATTTGAAACTGATATTGAAATTTTAAATACTGGAATCGGCAAAAGATATATTATCGAAGTAAATACAGATGGTAAACAAGAATTTCTTGAAATTATCAAAGAACCATTAAAAGATTTAGATGGCAAAGTAACAGGAATTATTGCTCTCATAAATGATATTACTGAAAAAGAAAATATGCGCATGCAACTTGAGAAGCTTGCCCTCAAAGATGGTCTTACAGGACTCCGAAATAATAAAGCATACAGCATAGAGATAAAGCGCATTGATAAGGAAATTTCTGAAAGGACGGCAAATTTTGGCATTGCAATGGTCGATTTGAATTTTTTAAAGCAGATCAATGATAAATATGGTCATGAATATGGAAATAAAGCAATATTAGCACTTTCAAAAATTCTCTGCGATATATTTAAACATTCTCCAGTGTTCAGATTCGGCGGTGATGAATTCATCATCCTTTTGGAGAATAATGACCTTCAAAATATTAATATTCTTTCAAATCAATTTAGAAATATAATTGATCAGAATAGATTTAATGATGATTTACCCCCATGGGAGAAAATATCAGCAGCCATTGGCATAGCGATATTTGACAAAAAGAGGGATGTTTCGGCTACCGATGTCTTCAAACGTGCTGACGGAAAAATGTATGAATGCAAACTCGTCATGAAAGCAGCTCTCCAATGTTGAAGCGAATTGCAAATGAATCTCAATGCCAGTATGCTCGCACTAAGAGCGTCAGCAATTGATAACTCTTTCATATAGTTATCAAAGCATGCTGACAGAAAAAAGGGTTTTTAAGCAAAAGAAGCCATTATAGCGCATCTGGACAATTGCAAAGAGCCCTATGGCCGAAAATACCTCTGCGCCTTTTACGACTATCGAAAAAAGCCAATCTCTATTGGGGTAGCGATGCAACAATACACAACAACAGGATACCCTAATGAAAGGCCTTGAACTGGCGGAACGTTTCTACGCACTCTGTCGGCCGCGCCTCATGCAGGCCATTCCCCACATCATGGCCCACGCCGCGGCGGGCCTTGCGGGCGAGGGCTCCGAATGTTTCGGGCTTGATGACGAAATATCGCAGGACCACGACTTCGGCGCGGCCTTCTGCCTGTGGCTGCCGAAAGATCTTCTCGAAGCCCATCGGGATGCAATCGAGGCGGCCTTTAGCACCCTGCCCGAAAGCTGCGAGGGCTTCGGCTCCCGCCTTCTGCCCGATGCGCGCGCCGGGCGCGTGGGCCCCGTCGCCCGCGAGGATTTCTGCCGCGCCTTCCTCGGCATCCCCCGCGCGCCCGAAACGTGGCGCGAGTGGCTCGCCATACCGGAATACCAGCTCGCGGCATTTTCAAACGGCAAGGTCTTCGAGGACGGGGACGGCGCCTTCACCGCCCTGCGCAATGCGGTACGCGACTTCTACCCCAACGACGTGCTGCGCAAAAAAATAGCCGCACGCGCCATGCAGACGGCGCAGGCCGGGCAGTACAACCTGCCCCGCTCCCTCGCCCGGGGCGACGCCATCGCCGCCATGCTGGCCTGCGCCCGGTTCGCCGAATCGGCGATGTCGCTCGTCTTTCTCGTGAACCGCCGCTACATGCCCTTCTACAAACATGCGGGCAAGCTTCTGCCGCAGCTTCCCGTGCTCGGCGAAGAGCTCGCGACGCTTCTGAAGAATCTGGCGGCCCACCCATTGCGCGGCGAGCAGGATATGGACGCGGCACAGTCCGTCGAAGATTTCTGCGGGCTTGTCGCGCGCAGGCTTGTGGCTAGCGGCATGAGCGACGTGCGCAAGACATGGCTGTGGCTGCACGGGCCGGCCATTGCGCGCACGATCACCGATGTCGAATTGCGCGCGACCGATCTGCTCAAGGATATTCTGCCGTAACGGCGGACGCCCCCCTCTATAACGAAGACACGCGCCTCAGGGGCGCACTTCTTCGCTGACGAGCGAGACCGCATTGCGAATGATTGCGGAAAGGCCTAGTCGGCCGTGAGGAGCGTCTTTTTGCGCGAATGGCCGGCGCCCTTCGCCGCCTTCATGGCCCTGACCTTGCGGAAGATGGTGCTGCGGTCCATCTGCATGTGGCGCGCGAGTTCGCTTATGGAACCGTACTGCTCAAGGCCCTTCACGAGCACCGCCTGCTCAAGCTCCTTCATGATGCTCTTGAGCGAACGCCCCTCAAGCGCGGGAATGGCGAACTTCTCGTGGCCGTCGCCCTTGGCGGAAAGCGCGATGCCCTTGATGTCGGCGACATCCACAATGCTGTGCTGACATGTCGCAACAATGCCCTGCACGAGGTTCTCGAGCTCGCGTACGTTGCCGGGCCAGCTGTAGCGCGAAAGCGCCTCAAGCGCCTCTTCGGAAAATTTCTGGTCCTTGCCGTACTTGCCGGAATAGTAGGTGAGAAAGCTCTTGGCAAGCGGCTGTATGTCCGCCTTGCGGTCGCGCAGGGGCGGTACTCGCAGAACCGCCACCTTGAGACGGTAGTACAGGTCCGAGCGGAACTTGCCGCGGTCGACCTCTCGCTCAAGGTCCTTGTTCGTCGCGGCGATGACGCGCACATCCACACGCCGCGGGGTTGTCGCGCCCACGCGCATGACTTCGAAATCCTGAAGCACGCGCAAAAGACGCGACTGCATGAGCATGGGCAGCTCACCTATCTCATCCAAAAAAAGCGTGCCGGTCGAGGCGGCCTCGACAAGGCCTGCCTTGCCGTTGCGGCTCGCGCCCGAAAAACTGCCCGGAACATAACCGAACAGCTCAGTTTCGATGAGGTTCTCAGGGATGCTGCCGCAGTCGACCTTGATGAAGGGGGCATTTGCCCTGCGGCTGTCGCGGTGGATGTGGCGGGCGATGACATCCTTGCCGACGCCCGTCTCGCCGAGAAGGAGAACGGTCGCGTCGGTCTCGGCTATGGCCATGGCCTCGCCGTTCAGGCGCTGCATGGCGCGGCTCTGCATGACAAGCGGATACTTGGTCGTCGTCTTGTCGCGCATGCTCATATTCTGGAATGTCTCGAGCAGCTCCTTCTGCACGGCGATCTCGTTGCGCAGGGCTGTCAGGGCCGTCACGTCGCGCAGTATCGTGACAACGTAGGCCACCTCGCCGTCGTTTGAGAAGACGGGGTGCCCCTCGAGCACGAGGCTGCGGCCGTCCGAAAGACGCTGCACCTCGGAGACGCTCTCGCCCATCTCGACGACGCGCGAATTGAGAACAACGTCGAAAAGCCCGTTCTTCACCATGTCCTGCACGCGGGTGCCGAGGATCTTGGACCTCGGTATGCCCGTGAGCTCGGCATGGCGTTTGTTCACGAGGACGCAGTACCCCTTCCTATCCGTCACACAGATGGCGTCGCGGAAGGTGTCGCACAGCTTCTCCACGTATTCTGCCAGCATATCGGGCGTATACACCATATGCATCTGCGGTGCAAGCATGGGCTCATCCTGACAAGCAAGGTTACAGATCCATCCTGGAACGGGCCCCGGCGTCCTGACGAAAGGCGGCGCAGCCGGAGGTTCCTGTATGCTACTTCTCAAGGCCCAGCAGGCGGGCCGCGTTCTTGTACATCACATTCTCAAGCACTTCGGGCTTGATGGGCAGGGTGTTGCAGTAGAGGGCAATCTGCTCCTGAAAATCCATGTAGGGCGCGGCGCTCGCGAAGAGTATCTTGTCGCTCAGAATGGTGTTGACGGCTTCGAAATACTTTTCGGAAAAGGGCTGCTGCTCGTATTCGGCCAGATCCATGTAGACGTTTCTGTTGCGCTGCACGACCATGATGGCTTCGTTCACATAGGGGTAGCCGCCGTGGCTCATGATGATCCTGAGGTCGGGGAAGTCGCAGGCAACGCGGTCTATGTGCCTTGGCGAGGAGTCGTCCATCACGGCGTCCTGCACGAGCGTGGCCGGGCCGGTCGTGATGACGATCGGGACGCCGAGCTCGCAGCACTTGGCATAGATGGGATAATAGCGGGCATGGTCAGCGGGGATGCGGGCCATGTAGGGGTCGATGGCAGCGCCGCCGAAGCCGTCCTTCGTCACGCGGTTGTTCAGTTCGGCGACGGCGTCCATGCCCTTGTGGGGATCGAGGCCGGCGAAGCCGATGAAGCGGTCGGGGTACTGCTTCATGAGATCGAGTATGCCGGGGTTTGATGATTTGGCGCCGTTTGTCGTCTCCACATCACGGCCGATAACGCAGCCTTTGACCACATTCGAATCCTTCATGTGCTCGATGATGGTCTCAATAGGCTCCGGCTTGGCGCGGGCGGCATAGTTGAAATATTCGCACATGGGGTAGAACACTGTACCCGGAGTGAGCATGCCCTTCACGGCTTCCGGGGTGCTGGGACGGAAACGAAAATCTATGACTTTCACCGCTGTCTTTCCTTTTTTTTCCTGAACAATGCCGCCATAGCGGCTGAAAATTTACTTGACGATGACTTCGGCCACAGCCGCGCAGTCAGCATCACTCAGGCCCTGCTCAACGCCCTTGGCGAAGAGCTCGCGGGCCTTGTCAAAGAGCGGCACGGGGACGTTCCAGCCATGGGCCATGTCGGCGCCGAGACCAACGTCCTTCAGGGCGAGCGTCAGCGCGAAGCGCGCGGGCTCGTAGGCTTTGTCGCAGATGTTGGGGCCGCGCGCGTCCATCTGGAAACTGTGCGCACCCGTGTCGGCAAGCAGCTTTAAGAGCTGGTGCATGTCCATGCCGGCGGCGCGGCCGATGCGCAGGCCCTCGGCCAGCACAGCGATGTTGGTCATGCCGATGAGGTTGCTGATGAGCTTGATCGCGCAGGAGGCATTCGCGCTGCCCACGTTCTCGGGCTTGCCAACCTGTTCGAGCAGAGACCATACCTTCTTCACGGCTTCGGCTTCGCCGCCCACGAATATGGGTTCCTCGGCCTTCTCAGCCATGGCGGGCGTCTTGCCGAGGGTGGCCTGCACGTAGCCTATGCCGTGCGCCCTGGCGGCGCTGGCCAACTTCTCGGCCAGATCCGGGCCGATGGTGCTGCACTCGACGTGAACGCTGCCGGGCTTCATCAGGGCGTAGAGGCCGCCCTCGCCGAGCATGCCGGCCTCGACATGCTGCGGGCGGGCTAGGCAGGTGAAGAGCACCTCGCCCTGCGCGAGGTCTTCGCGCCGGTCGGTCGCGCGGCCTTTGCCGGCGCTGGCAATCGCTTTGGCGCGATCAAGGCTGCGGCTGTAAACGACGACCTCATGGCCGTTTCGCAGAAGGTTGCGACCGATGCCGCTGCCCATGACGCCGGCACCCCAAAAAGCAATGCTCATTGTCTTTCTCCACGCGGGCGGCCCGTAGAAGGCCGCCCGGTCAGTTCATAGTGATCATAGTGAAAGGATGCACTCCATCATCAAGGGCCGGTCTAGCCGCCCGCCGTGGTCACGAAACCGCACAGATGCGGCAGCCACAGGATGAGGTCGGCCCAGAAGGCGAAGATGAAGATGCAGATCGTGAGCGCGATGAGGTACGGAACAACCGCGACCGAAACCTTCTCCACCGAGCAGCCGCTTATGCGCGAGGCGACGAAGAGGTTCACGCCCAATGGCGGCGTGAGCATGGCCACGTTGTTCGTGACGACGAGCACGATGCCGAAGTGGATGGGGTCGATGCCGAGCTCGAGGATCATGGGCAGGAGCACCGGCACGAGAATGATGATCGTTGCGAGCGTCTCCATAAACATGCCGAGCACGTAGAGCACGGCGATGATCATGGTGAGCACCGCGTAGGGGTTGCGGGAGATGCCGAGCACGAGCGCGGTCAGCTTCTGCGGGGCTTCCTCGAAGGTGAGGATCTTGCCAAAGAGCGTGGACGCTCCCACGATGATGAGCACCGTGCCGCAGATCATGGCGCCCTCGAGCAGGGCCTTGTTGATGTGCTCAAGCCTGAGCGAGCGGTTGATCACTATGCCCACGAAAAGGGCGTAGACGATGGCGACGACCGAGGCTTCAACCGGGGTAGCCCAGCCGGAGTAGATGGAGCCCAGGATGATGAAGGGCGTCATCAAGGCGAAGAAGCTCTTTCGGCAGCTGCGCAGGAAGGTGCGCAGCTCGAACTTGGCGTTCGGGTCCCCGCGGAAGCCGTTCTTCTTGGCGAGCAGATACGCGGTCAAGATCATGGCGAAGGCCACGATGAAGCCGGGCACGAAGCCGGCGGTGAACATGGCGGTCACCGAGAGGTTGCCCAGGATCGCGTAGATGATCATGGGATTGCTCGGCGGGATCAGGATGCCGATGGTGCCGCCCGAGGAGGCGCAGCCCGCCGCGTATTCCTTGGAATAG
>JAILMX010000053.1 GCA_024692205.1 Desulfovibrio sp.
GAACGAGGCGCTGACCAAGGTCGATGAATCCACCGACCTGGCCCGGCAGTCCGGCGACGCCCTCACGCAGATCGTGGAGAACATCGAGGAGACTTCAGACCAGGTGCAGGCCATCGCCACCGCGGCCGAGGAGCAGTCAGCCACCAGCGAGGAGATCAACCGCTCCATCACCACCGTGAACGAGATGTCAGGTCAGACCGCTCAGGCCATGGACGAGGCCGCAAAAGCCGTCAGCGATCTCGCGCGGCAGACCGAATCGCTGGCCGCGCTCATTGAGGAAATGAAAAAGTCCTAACTGCGTCCGCAGCTGCGTTGAATTGGCGACCTTGCCGATATTATACGTGTTCACGGCAAGATATCCCCGTAGTTACGCCGCCTTCCTGCCATCAGGCGGCGTGCTGGAGCCCGCGAGTTATCTCCTTTCGCGGGCTCTTTCCGTGCCGACGCTCCGGACAAGATGCTTCTGCAGGTCGAGCTGCGCCTCGACGCCATCTTCGGCCGGCGAGGGAAAGCCGGCGGCGACAGGGTGCATATAAAGAGAGGTGCCGCTCTCTTCAGTACTGAATCTGCAGAACGAAGCGGGATCCGCCAGCGAGCATGCGAACGCGGCGGAGCCGCAGAGCGCGAGGAGAAGAGCGTTGTTCGTGCGCATGGATGGCCTTCTTATCCTTCGCTTGTACTCCATCCTATCAAAAAGCCCCCCCACTGAAATCCCTTCTCTCCGTCCTCTCCGAGCGCCCCTTTTCAGCGCCCGGAACTCGTCATGGCAGAGGCGGCGGCTTTCCGGCCGTCGGGAATGGCAACGCGCCCTTCATCGCCTTCCACCGACCGACCCCGCCCCTCCTTTTCCTCCCTATTTCATTGACATTTAAGTGGAAACCAGTCATTAAACAGGTGCAGTCTCAAACCACTGGAGGCTCTGGCAAGCGCCGGAATGCACTGCTGGTAAATGTGCCCGTAAGCAAAATTTTCTTAAAATATTTTTCACGAAGAATCCTGAAGGGATACATTAAGTTTTGTCGTCCGAAAAAGATGACTCTTTCCTTCGGGCTGTTCTTCGTCCTGTTCCCCTTTCGCCGCAGACAAACCGCGGCTGGATAAACAGTTCGACAGTGACAGCCGACATACATGACCGACACGAACTACAAGATTACCCCCATGTTCGAGCAGTACCTGCGCGTCAAGGCCGACTACCCCGACGCACTGCTCTTCTTCAGGATGGGCGACTTCTACGAGCTCTTCTTCGACGATGCCGTAACGGCCTCACGAGAATTACAGATAGCGCTCACGAGCCGCAACAAGAACGCAGAATCGAACGTGCCTATGTGCGGTGTTCCGTGGCATTCATGCAAGGGCTACATCGCCCAGCTCATCGAAAAAGGCTACAAGATAGCTATCTGCGACCAGACCGAGGATCCCAAGGTGGCGAAAGGCTTGGTCAAACGGGCCGTCACGCGCGTCATCACCCCAGGCACGGTTCTGGAGGACGAAAATCTCGACGCCGCAAGCCACAACTATCTCGGTGCCCTCTTCTTGTCGCCTGAAAAAGACCGCGGCGCTTTTGCCTGGGCTGACATCTCGACCGGCCAATGGTCCGGCGCGGAATTCAACCAAACGGCGGAGCTGTGGCAATGGGTGCGGAAACTATCACCGCGTGAACTGCTCGTGCAGGAGGACTGCCGTCCCCCAGCACACCAGAACCTCGAGGGCACATACCTCGTCCGACGTCCTGCGGCGGATTTCGACCCTCGCCGTGCAGAGGAGCGCGTTCTACGCGCCCAGAAGGTACGCGACATGGCATCTCTCGGCCTGCAAAACAAGGAACACCTTCTGCGGGCCTGCGGTGCCCTCCTCTGCTATATGGAGCAAACGCAGAAATGCGAAACCGGACAGCTCGCCCCCTTTGCGCCCCTCAATCTCAGCCGCCGCATGCTCATTGACGAGGTCACTGAGCGCAATCTCGAAATCTTCACATGCCTGAACGGACGCAAAGGCAAGGGCACCCTGCGGCATGTCGTTGACAAAACGCTCACTCCCATGGGAGCACGACTGCTTGAGGACATGCTGCGCCACCCCTGGCGGGAACGCAAGCCCATCGAGCAGATACAGAACGCCGTGTCCTTCTTCTTTGGCGATGACCAACGCAGGAAGCGACTGCGCGAGGCCCTCAAAAATGTCTATGACCTTGAACGGCTCACCACGCGCATAGCCCTGAACCGCTGCACGCCGCATGACTTCGTCGCCCTGCGCAACACGCTCGCGGCAGTACCCGCGGTGTACGACGCCCTGCAGGACGATGGGCAGGCTGGAGATAGCCCGGCAGCCCCGCCTGCTGACTCGGAAAAAACACTTCCTCCGCTTCTGGCGCAGCTTGTGCGCTCGTGGGATCCCCTGACCGACTGCGCGGTTCTTCTTGAAAGCGCCCTTACTGACAATCCCCCCATTCTCATCACCGAAGGCGGACTCTTCAAGATGGGCTACAACGCCGAGCTCGACGCCATGCTCGACCTTGTCGAACACGGCGAGCAGAAACTTCAGGCCATGCTTGAGAAGGAAAGGACGGAAACCGGCCTGCAGAAACTCAAGCTCGGCTACAACCGCGTCTTCGGCTATTATTACGAGGTTTCGCGTGCCGTAAACATGTCGACGCCGCCTGATCATTTCATACGGCGTCAGACGCTCGCAAACGGTGAACGCTTTACGACGACGGCTCTGAAGTCTCTTGAAAGCGACATCCTCTCGGCATCGGAGAAACAGAAAGCCCTTGAATACTCGCTCTTTCAAGAGTTGCGCAGCCATATCGCTTCATTGCGTGAACGGCTGCTCCACCTAGCCGACCTCATCGCCCAGCTCGACTACTGGCAATGCCTTGCGGAAACAGGCCGCATCAACGGCTGGGTACGGCCTGAACTATCGGAATCTCCCATGCTCGACATAGAGGATGGGCGCCATCCCGTCGTGGAAGAAATCGCCGGCCGAGCGAACTTCGTTCCCAATTCCATACGACTTGAGCCAGGGCACAGCTTCTGCTTGCTCACGGGCCCGAACATGGCAGGCAAATCGACCGTGCTTCGTCAGGTGGCCCTGATATGCCTGCTCGCGCAGATGGGCTCCATGGTGCCCGCGACCCATGCGACCCTCGGTCTAACCGACCGACTTTTCTCACGCGTTGGCGCCTCCGATGACCTTGCCAGGGGCGAAAGCACCTTCATGGTCGAGATGATGGAAACCGCCCGCATACTACGCCAGTCCACACGCCAGAGCCTCGTCATTCTCGACGAGATAGGTCGCGGCACGAGCACCTTCGATGGCCTCGCCATCGCCTGGGCCGTGGTGGAGCATCTGGTGAAACGAGCCGACGGCGCCCTGCGAACCCTCTTCGCCACGCACTACCACGAACTCACGGTGCTTGAAGGGCAGATTCCCTCCGTGTTCACCATGAACATCGCCATCAGGGAATATAACGGCGACATCCTCTTTCTGCATAAGCTCATACCCGGCCCCGCAGACCGCAGCTACGGCGTGGAAGTTGCTCGCCTTGCGGGCGTGCCAGCGCCCGTGGTGCAACGCGCGCGCTTCATCCTAAAAAATCTTGAAGACGGTCGAAGGGGCGATGAGAAACAGACCGCCCATACTGTCGCCATGGCATTGCCCGGCATGGAACGGCCCACGGCATCCTCTCCCCAGCCGAAAGCCAAGGAACATCCCGTGATCAAGGCTCTACGCTCGCTCGACCCGCAAAGGATGAGCCCCTTGGACGCGCTGACAACAGTGATCAGTTGGAAGAATCTCCTGAAGGAGGAATGAGGGCCCCCCCATCAGTCCCCCCCAGATGAAACCTCCACTATCACCCATACGACCATGAGTTACTTTTCAACGAACGTCATCCAGCTCATAGCGGAGCAGAAAATTGAGGAAGCCCAGTCAAAAGGCATGTTCGACGACCTGCCGGGCAAGGGGCACCCCCTTGAACTCGAAGATGACAGCAACATCCCCGAAGAGTTGCGCATGGCCTACAAGATATTGCACAACGCGGGCTGTCTGCCGCCGGAGATACAGGAGCGCAAAGAAATCAACCGACTCATCGACCTTCTTGAACAGTGCGAAGATGAGCAGAAGCGCGTTGTTGAGATGCAAAAGCTGCGCATCATGATTGACCGCAGCCGGGCTCGTTTCAAGCATGACATCCGCATCGAGCAGGACAATCCCTACTACGACCAGATACTCGATCGCTTAACCTCCCTGCAAAAAAAGAAATAGCGCACCGTTAGTTCTTCCTCTTCGCGAGTGCCTCCCGTATGCCCTTAAGGTGTACTGCGGGGATGACGTCTTCCTGCACGCGTTTCACCGTCAGTGCCGATGGCCCCTTGTCACGGACAAAAGCGACATGTTTCTCAAAAGCCGAGACGTTCTCCCGCATGCGCTTACTCAAAGAATCCTTGCCGCCGTATTCCTTCTTGATCTCCACGAACTTCGCCTGCACGAGGGGGGCAGGCAGATTCGCCACCTGCTGCACGCCGAGCATATAGTATTTGGTCGATGCGTCGAGTATGGAAAAATGCTCAAGCATCTTCTCGTACAGTTTGTCGATGTGTTCCTTATCCAGATTACCCGATTCCTTCTTGATGGCGGATGGTATGTACCAGCAACGGAATGCCAGCCCGCGCAACACTTCGGCCATGTAGACTCCCGACCGCAAAGCGCCAAGCACGGCGGCATCCTTCTCCCTTTCACGGGCCACGTTGCTGTCCACGACGATGTCGCGCAACTGAGCCAGATTGCTCTGCATGAAGGGCGACCCCGCCGCCGCAATCACCTTGTCAAGCTCGCTCAGGGGCGTACCGTGCGCATCGAGAGTCACAAGGCGATCCTTTCCCTTGCTGCCGTCAGCAGGTTTCTCCTGAGCGGGCTCGGGCTTCCGAGGATTGCCACTCTGGCCAGACATCGCGCTGAATTCCGCGTTGATCTCACGGGCACGCTTGTCACCAGGTACATTCAAATTCGTCAGGACAAGCCGCATACCGAGATTGCGCGCCGCATAGGGACGCACCTTCCCCCCGGCCTCGGACTTGCCGAAGACAGAAAGCTCGATGCGCTTTCCGGGGTAGACGGCCGTCTCATCCGACGAAAGAAAACTGCCCCCCTTGCTCACCCAACCGCCGTGGGCGCCATGCAGGCGTCTCACCGTGCCGCCGCCTTCAGAATCGGCTACGGTGAAACGGAAAGCGCTCTCAACAGGTTCAGCGACATTTCCAGCCGTATCGTACAGGCCGAGGGGATTGGGGTTCTTCGTTCCGATGACGGAGGGATTCTCCGTGCCAAAGACAGCGTAATCTTCTACAGACTTTCCCTCCTCAAGAGGAAAATCGTCGTAATTCAGTTTCTCCGGCGGCAGATTGCCGCCGCGGGCGGCGAATTCCCACTCTTCCTCGAAGGGCAGGCGTAGATAGGCTGGCGAACCGTCTATCGAGGGCAGACTTTGGGCATGATTATCCATAAGCCACTGATTGTACTTGCACAGGAACTGCTGCATGTCGTACCAGCTGATGCCGGTCTTGGGTTTTGCGGCATCAGCGCCTTGCGAGGGAGTTCCATCCCCCATGACGGCCTGCCATTGGGCGTTCGTCACTTCGTATTTGCCGATGAAATAATACATATAGGCGCCGGCCTCATCGGCAGGCAGTATTTTACGCCAGTCCGCGGGGAGGTCATTCTGCCTGAACGGGGCGCTCACATAGGCCTCGCGGCGACTCTCGTAAATCTTTCTCTCCCCGTCCGGCTGGGAGACACCCATGGAGAAACGCTTGTCGTACAGAACGCCCTTTGCGGGTATGGCGACAGTCCTGAATACCATGGTAAGACCGTTCGGCATGGGGAGCACAATGTCATCCGGCGCCTTTTGGGGATTACAGGGATCGTTTGCAGCCTGGGCCCCCTGACCGGCGGGGCGCAAGGCGGCATAGGAAGGAGACGGCGCCGTAAAGGCGAGACAACACATCAGGAATAGCGACAAGGCATGCGTTTTCAGCATTGGACTATCTCTTAGCAAAAGGGGACTCCGAACAGTCGTCAATTGTCACGGATAACGGCTGAAGGTTCAACGTTGCGAGCATGGAATGCGGCCTGGAGGGAAGCCAACAGGGAGAGCGCCTGCACCCCAGCGAAGATGACGAAACAATTCACGAAAGATATGGTGCAGACGCTCGCACCGCCGATGCGAGCGGAGAATTGCATGTCGACAGCGACAGCAACGACGGCGTACAGGCAAAAGGCGAGAAGGCAGCCAAAGACGCCTGTCAGAAGGGCCTGGACGGCGGGAAAAAGCAGAAGGGAATCACCCGTGTATCCCAAGAGGCGCATCATGCCGAGCATCCTCTCCTTGCGGCGCACTGAGGCCTGCATGGAGCTCAGCATGAAAGCGAGAAATCCAGCTCCGGCCGTGACCGCGATGATCATGACAACGGAGGATATTGAACTGTCAATCTGCCGTATGCCGGCAATCTCCCGCGCTTTTGTTCCCACAATGATGTTATGGCCACGGAACCATGCGTCGAGAGTCTCGACGCCCTCCAAAGTACGTGCATAGGCAACGAAGGAATCATAACGGCGTTCAGTTGGCGGTTCAGAGCCCGTCCAGTTGCGGCTTGGCACGGCTATGCCGTCGCGGAAGTCTTGTATGTCGTTCATCACGGGCAGTTGCATGAGTATTCTGTCCTTGCCGGTCGCACTCTGCGGCAACACGCCCGTCACGCGAATATCGAGGCTCTGGCTCTCGCGCTTGCCGCCTTCAAGACGGCGACCGAGAGACGCCCTCACGACATCGCCAACAGAAACCCCCAGCTTGCGTGCCGAGGAGGTGGAGAAGACGGCCCCGACGCCGCCATCCCTGTCAATGGGGGGCACGACGATTCCGGCCCGCTCAAGAACGGGATCCCCCTGGGCTGTCGGCTCAAGATCAACGGTCAGCATAGCGCCCGACGGGGCGAAAAGCTGAAGCTCCGCGGCCACGCCGCGGGTACGGCCCACGCAGAAACGTGCTTCCGGCAAACGCCTCACAGTATCGAAGAATTCATCGGAGAAACCGCCTGCAGGCATGGTCTGCGGTGTGATGACAAGAACAGCCGGATCATTCGTCAGCTGGTTCTTCATGTGCGCGATAACGCCGGTATGCACCCCGTGCAGAACAAGCAGGGGGGCCAGCATACTCGCGAGAGCCAGTACAGCACAGAAGGAAAGTCGGAACTCATGCATCCAATCTCTGACGGAAAGCCGTACGGCAGAGGAAAGGGTGTTCATCGCTCCCCCCTCCCTCCGTCGGTCAATCTGTCTTCCACTTCGACCGAGGTCTCTCCGCCTTCTGCATGCACCGCCATATCGACGTTGCGGATCGAGAACGTTTCGCTAAATGAGTCAAGAAGCATCCTGTCATGCGACACCATGACGACGGCGACGCCCTGTTTTTGCGCGATGCCGCCGAAAAGATTCATGACTTCATGAGCTTTGGGGGGATCAAGAGCGGCCGTCGGCTCATCGGCCAGAACGATGTCCGGTGATGGTGCGAGCGCCATGCATATCGCCGCTCGCTGGCGCTCACCCACCGAAAGTGTGGCCGGCATGGCGTGTCTACGGTGTGTGATCCCCAGTTGTTCGAGCAATTCATCAGACTTTGCGCGGGCCTCTTCCCCACTCTTCTCAGCAAGCTGGGCCGTGAGCAGGATGTTCTCTTCCACGTTCAGAAAAGGGAGAAGATCGCCTGTCTGGAGCACATAGCCCATGTGGAGGCGCCTTATGCGGGCCATCTCGTCCTGCCTGTCATGCTGCCACAACGCCTTCACATCCACGGCATTCCCTTCTCGTCCCTTGGGGAAAAAAAGGAACGTGCTGGGGGCTTTTCCATCCACCGCATCCGCGTCGGGCCGCAACAGCATGGCAAGGATGTCGAGAAGAGTGCTCTTGCCGCAACCGCTCTCGCCGGTCACGGCCACAAATTCGCCGGCTTTCACATGAAAATGTCTGACCGACAGGGAATAGCCGTCCCGGCTTTTCCCCACGTTTTCAAGTTCCAGAAGAGTCATAGGCGCTTGTCCCCGAAAAGCAGTCGTCCGCCACACCTCATACGTTTCCTGAAACACAACATAAACTACGGCAACATCGTCAGGGGAACGCGATAGACCCAGTCGGCACTGTTCTGCGAACCGAAACCTTCCCAATGGGCGACGTCGCTGTCGTACTCCTCATAGCGGCGCACAAGACCCTTGAGGCGCTTGATGAATTCCCGCTGCTCACCCGTGCTCATGTTCACCCAGTCCTCTTTCTGCATGCCGAGTATGCGGCTCTTATACGGTAGGCCGTCGAGCACTTCGAGCAACACGCCCTTTTGCGCGAGATTGGCGTTGGGATCCTGATTGAACTGCGAGGGGTCGCGGCTCATCTGAGCGGCCGCCGAGATCAGCTGTTCGTAGAAGTTGAAGTCCGCGCTGTCCTGAAGGAAGGCGTTCTCCGCTGTTTCGATGATCAGCTTCACCTGGTCGCGCAGCTTGCTCAATTGAGATTTCGTCAGGAGAACAGCAGGATAGACTGCCGGCACAGGTGCGTCCTTGGGGTTCGCCTCCAGAAGAGACAGGTCTGAATCGGCTATCCAGGCGCTCACCACCTGCGGCGCAGTCGTTCCCTTGCGGTCACCGGCGAACTGCAGGCGCATGGCGTAGCCCGTGGCCTCCGCCAGACGCTTCGCCAATTCCTCGGGGCTTTCTTCCTTAGACGACTCCTCGACCTTCGGCTTCTCGACCTGCGTCCCTTGGGCGGTCTGCTCGACTATCTTGCGGTACACTGTGGCCATGGAGGTCGCGACGCTGTCAAACTGCTTGGCGCCCTGTGCGGGTGTCTTCGCATCAATGGGGATGTAGCTCGATTTGCCATTGCTCATCATGGAAAGGGCGCGATAGGCCGTTTCCGCATAGCGGTGATCCTTCTTTCCGCTCGGGGTCTTCACATGAACGGCGGTCAGATAAATTCCGTTCGTCCGCAGGTAGTCGGCGAGGGCTTCCGCGCTCAGGCCGGTCTTGGATGTGGGATCCCCCGCCCCCAGGGGGCCGGCATCGGAAATGAGCAGCATGGTCTTCGCGCTGTAGCCGGCCCAAGTGAGCTTGTCGACGGCATCCTTTACACCCGCATAGGAATCCTCGTCAAAGGCATGTGTCGAAGCCGTCGCCTCCCGAACCTCGCCGAGAAGGCGCTCAAGTTCCGACCTTTGGTTCACGTTTTTGAAATCGCTGATGACCTTCGTCGTGTACTCGATGCCGGGGCTTTTCTCCAGGTTGCTCCGAAAGGCGACAACGGCGATGGCGAGGTCGTCGCGCGCTGGCGACTTCTGCAATTCATCATAGATGCGCCGCACGACGGCGAGAGTTTGATCGATATAGGGCTTCATCGAGATTGTTGTGTCAATGACAAAGGCGAGTGCCGTCTTCATCCTCTGCGGGGCGGACGCGCCGCCGTTGCCATTCTGGCCCTCCTGGCCGGCTTTGCCGCCATCCTTTCCCCCCTGAATACCGGGGTCGATGCAGGCCACCTGCAGAAGCTGGGTTCCGCTTTCCTTGAACTGCGCGTCGATGTTCATGACGGGCAGGAGGTAAAAATCTTTCTCGGCCACGCGGCCGTCCTCCCCCATCGGCTCCATGGCGACCACCGGGCAGCCGTCGGGGATGCGGGCTTTCTTTGAGAAGAGCTCAACGTACTGAGCGACGTGTTCCCGTACGCTCTCCGCTTCGCAGACTTTCTGTATCTCGTCGTGATCCCTGAAGAAAAGCACGGGCTGCCGCCCCATGGGATCGGTAAAGACCATGGTGATGGCCTGGGGCCACACTGTCGTATCGCTTTGCTTGAGCCAGCCGTCGGACTTGTTGCTCGCAACGCCCACGCGCACCATATCGCCGTTACGTTCATACACATAGAAAGATGTGAAGGTGCGCGGCGTGGAGACGACGGAGCCGTCGGCCTGGGGGGAGGCGTAAAGCTTTGCCCCAGGATGGGATACGACACGCTGCCAGACGGTCTTCTTGCCTTCCTGCAAGAGCGGCTGCTCTGCGGCGATGCAGCAGGACGGGATAAGGGCAAAAGCCGACAGAGAATACAGCACTGCAACGAGAGAAAACGTTTTCATCAGGATTCTTTCTTTGTACGCCATCTGCGTCCTCACTTCATCAGTCTGAGCCAGGCGGCGGCATCCCTGTTGCCGGCCTTCGCGGCGGCTTCGGTCCATTCCTTCATCTTCTTCATGGCTTCCGCCGCTTCGGGCGTTCCCGCCTTCTTGTAAAACTCCCATGCCTCGGCGGCGTCCTTCTTTATGCTACCCCAGGCGGGCTCTGCCGGATCAAGGCAACGCGCGTAGGAAGCGAAGGATTCGGCGACATTGCCGTAAGCGGCAAAATACAGAAGACGGTAGACGGCATCCTGCTGCTCGGCAGTCCCCTTATCAAGCTCTTTTGAAAGCTCCCATGCGCCGATGGGGGTTCTTTGTGCGGAGCCCAGATACGCGCGGGCCCGGCCCCTCGCATCAGCACGCGCGGCCGCAGCTTCAGCCTCCTTTCTGAGACGTTCCTGCTCCGCTTTCTCCGCCGCCAAGCGTTCCTGCTCGGCCTTCTCGGCAGCCACGCGTTCCTGTTCGGCCTTTTCGGCCGCCACGCGCGCCTCTTCGGCTTTTCTTTCCTGTTCCGCTTTTTCGGCGGCCAGCCGTTCTTCTTCAGCTCTTCTTTCCTGTTCGGCCTTTTCAGCAGCGAGGCGCTCTTCCTCAGCCTTTCTTTCCTGTTCCGCCTTTTCCGCAGCCAGCCGCTCTTCTTCGGCTTTCCTTTCCTGCTCAGCTTTTTCAGCGGCTAGCCGCGCTTCCTCGGCCTTGCGTTCCTGTTCGGCCTTTTCGGCGGCTAGGCGCTCCTGCTCGACATGCTGCGACCAGAAATACCAGCCAGCCCCAGCCCCCGCCAGGCAAAGTGCCGCGATGAGCGCAAGCACGAGGGGAAGGGAAGATCTTTTTTTCTTCAGCTCGAGACCAGGCAGTGGCGCCTCAGTCCCGTTCTCTTCCTGAAGCGGCGCGGAAGGGATTGGCGGCGTCGATTGCGTGAGCGGCGCGGCCGCGGAAAAGGACGGCTCGGGAACGGTCCTCGCGGTGCTCGCCATGGCATTGCCGCCGGCAAGTGTCTCCGCCTGAACGGCGTCTATGCGCATGCGAAGGTCCTGCACCCCCCGTGCATGATGCAACTGCATGCGATACGTATCCACGGCAAGGTTGTTTACATAGGCGGGATCTAGGGAAAACACGAGTTTTCCATCCCGCACGGCGCAGGGCACCCTGAGTACGTCCTCCTGCTGGGTCCAGATGTTGCTCCCCCTGCCCATGAAACAGCGGTCGGAGGAACGCTGTAGGGAAAAGCCGCACCCCTCGGCGGTATCGAACGCCCCCCCTTCCGCCTCAACGATGATTTCGGCGTAGCCGGGACGGCTCTGTTGGAAAATCGCTTTCATGCGGCATCTCCTTTTACGGGTGCGCTTCCCTTCATCCTTTCCAGAATATTACCGAGAAGCGAGTTTTGCTCCCTGTTGAGCGTGTTCTCGCCGTCGAAATCCACATTCCGCATGACCATGTCATTGCAGACGAGCAACCAATCACGGTACCAGAGATTTGTGTAAGGCACGAAATTCTCGCCTATGGAAGGGATTTCCCCCATGGGTGGCTGGTCGGCGAAAACATCAGCTGCCTGTCCGTTGAAGGAGACTCGCCTTTCTTCAGGTGAACGCACGGCAGGATCCATATCGAGCCAACTCAAAAAAGCGTTGAGCCGTGCCGCGGCAAGGCTCGCCTGTTTCCTGACCTTGCTGTCCTTACTGACATCGGCCGGCTGTGCTATCAGGCGAAAATCGTCTTCTAATTCTTTCTGCAGTCCGATGCGCGAAGCCGCAACGGCAAACTCATGGACGAGCGTGCTGAACTCCTGCGCGGGAAAGGCGTAATATGCCTGCATCTCGACCGATTCCGCAGTCTCCTGCATGCGCGCTTCCCACTGGCTGAAAATGTATTCGACATAGAAGCTGTGTTCATCCCGAACGTCAGTGGCAGCGACCGGGGCGGCCTGCTGCTTTCCGTTTTCGGCGCTGAGGCCGAAGGCCTCGTCGAACATGTCCAGCGACAGAGATTCAACCATGGCGGTCGCATCTTCGGTTGATGAACTGTCCGCCGTTTCGGCATCATCCCGTGCTGTGATCAGATACTGATTGTAACGGCGCTCCGCCTCGCTGTGTAGCGCGTAGACCTCATCGGACGAAAGCATGAAGCTGTGCAACATCTCGCCGAAGCGATGCCGCAATATGTCTTTGCTCTTGAAGAGCAAAAAAAGGCGGCCGATAAACGCTTTCTTCTTCTTTGCCTCTTCTTCTTTGTCATCGGAAAAATGGAATTTCTTCAACCGATTGAAAATCAAGTCCCGCGTTTCAAAGACGGTCTTCTCCAGCTGACGCCGCTTTATATCCGGGTCGCAGAGGGGAGAGAGGCTTTCGCGTATGTAACCGATTCCGCCGTCGTTCAGCTTCATGGCGGCATCCCAGGCTTTCTGCGGGTCGCGGAAATGACGGCGCACGAGTTCACTTTCCATGAAGGATGTCCGCAACTCCTTCACATAATTCTCCTTTGCGGCACGTATGCCGAGCTCATTGCCATCTTCCTCTATCTCAAGGATCTTGTCGAACTTGAAGTTCGGATTCCGCAGGAGATAGATGTTGTTGAAAGCCTGCTCGGGCTTCCAATGTTCCGGCCAGTCATGCTGCTTGCCGAAGAAATCCAGCAGGGATGCGTGCAAGCGGTTGTCCCACCGCCCCTTCGTATCCGTCGCGCCGGCCTTCTCATCGAACTCCACGTCGAATTTTGTCAGGATGAAGAAGAGCGAATCCTGCGTAAGGGGGGCGCGCTCATCCGGGGTTTTGCCGTGGGTCGAGCCTATCCAGTCGTTGATAACGGCTGGCAGGTCCTGAACCTCCTGATTACTCGGCCCAATGCAGAGCAGCATGCTGGTCAGCTCTTTTTCGGCACAGTAGCGCTGGAAAAGATAGGCGACCTTGCCGCGCAGAAACATCTGCGTTGCCATGCCGGGCTTTTCAAGCTCCTTGCGGATTTCGGTTATCTTGTAGCGGGAGCGATATCCGGGAAAATCAAGCAAATCGGTATGGTCGAAGAACTCGGCCGGCCGGTTCTCCATAAAGATGGTCAGCTCGGCCGTCAAGGCCGTCACATCGGCGCGTTGCAAGTCCACGCAGGTGCCGGAAACCGTGCGGACGGAGAGTTTGTCCTCCCCTCCGGCTCCCAGTCCGGCAAGCATGGCCACGTCGATGATGCTCGTTTCGCGCGGAGTCAGGGCGTCGAGCGTGCAGAAGGCTTCCGATGCGTAACCCAAAAGGTCCAGATCATGCAGAAGGCCGCGCAAAAGAGACGTATACTGGGGAACGTCATCCCAAATGATGCTGTACAGCGCCACGCGGTCATCCAACGCAAGACGGGGCGCCAACTCGGCGGCCTGATCCCAATAAAGCTTCTGCAGGGAAGCGACGCGTGCCCGGGAACTGAACTCTCCCCAGACGTACTCGTGCAGATCCTCCATCTCGTCCAGGCCGAGATGCGTGCATGCCTGTTTGCCGACGCGGGGCTCCAAGTCGGCCAAGGCTGCCCGGATGGCGTCTTCATCCGGCAGTTCTTTATGGTCGCAGTCGGCGTAGTAGGTGTTGGCGATGATCTTGACGATGTCCGTCTCTGACAGCAGACGTAGATACACGGGATAACCGTCCACAATCTGCGAGGGACGGCTCATGGTGAAGCGCGTGACGAGGCCGGTGGATTCCTTGCCTCCCTCGGGATTTATCTCCGTTATGAAATCAAGCGTCTTGCCGCCGAAACAGGCGCGCAGATCCTTGTTCGCATCCATGGCGAGCGCTGACAGAAGATACGATTTGCCCGCCTGGCTCGGTCCGAAGACACCGGCGCACATTTTCCTTTTCAGGGCCGTCTCGCAACGGCGCAGGGTCCTTCCGGTTCGCCTGAGCTCGCGCAGGAGGCTTTCTCTGCCGTTTTTCACGATATCGCCGTTGGCGAGCACCCAGTTCTGGGCCTGCCCCGCCGATGCCTGCAGGGTTCCGCAATAGGAGATCAGTTCTTCCTGCTGCATGCTGTGTTCCCTTCCTTAACTGTGCGTGACGTGCGCTTTAGTAGAGAATGCCGGTATCAAGCCAGCATCCTTCGTCTTCCTCTTTCTTCAATGTTCGCAGGAGAATGACGATGTCGTTTGACGAGACCCCCTCACCCAAACGGTCACGGATCTCTTCGATCTGAAATTCGCCTTCGTCCCGAATCTGATCCGTTCCGGCATCGTCCTCTATTTCGCTCACGCTGAGGGATAGATCAATATGGTAAGGGGTTTTGCCCTGCGCACGCCGCGCTGCGTCTTCCGTAGCAAATTCCATTCGGTAGAAACGGGTTGCAGTCCAGCGTTCGGCCTCAAGTTGCCGGAAACCGAGCACAATGGGGGCCGAGAATTCGACGGCGCCCTCACCCTTGCGCTCATAGACGGCTTCCTGCTTCTTATCGATATCGACCGTGAACCAGACCTTGTCGCGCGAGAGTTGCCCCGTCGTATCCAGCTCTCCTATGTAACGGGCCGTGCTGCTCAGTTTTAGGGCCGTGGCGTCGAAGGCAAATCCCTCCATGCTGTTCTCGGCCAAGGCGCACAATATGGCACCAGCGATGACCGTGGTCTTGGGGTCGATGATGTTGCCGAAGCTGTCGGCGAAGGGGTACCACGGGCCGACCTTGTAGGTGCGCATGGGTGTCACCCTGTCCGGTGCAACGGGCAGGCAGGCGAAGATGTCGCGGACAACGGCGTTCCAGCATGAGGGGCGTCCTGTCAGAAGGAGCACGTCGCAACCGTAGCGGTGCGTCAGTTCACACATATTGCGCAGGACATCCCTGACCGAGCCGTCTATGGCTGAATCGACATCACCGCAGCTGACGTCGACCTGCGCCTCCAGAAGCGAACAATCGACGCCGCGCCTGTCCTTTATTGCCTTGCGCACATACTCCAGCACCCTCTCATGAGGCGCAGGGAAAAGCCCGCAAGGCCAACCGTCTGGCGCGGCCTGTCCGGGGACGTCGAATACCTGTCCGAGACGGAAGGCGATGTTGCCGCCCGTCTTGTGCAAATCCTGCTGCTCGTAGTGGGACAACACGGCAAGGGCCGCAGGTATGCCCACCTGGCGTATGAACTGCGTGCGCAGATTCTGCTCCTTTATGGAGCTGTTCATCATGTTCTTGCCGAAAAGCTCGTGCAAAAGGCCCGAGGCATCCCGCACGCCCGAATTTTCAAAGGAGACGGCAAGGGATTTGAAGACGACGTCACGAACGATGTTCTTCAGAACGTCATCGCCAGCGATGTTGAATCCGTCGCGAATCTCCTGATGCGGAGCGACGCGGGTCGTCGACGTCTTGTCGTTCTCCAGCACGAAGGTCGTGATGGAAAGATCCGTCGTGCCGCCGCCCATGTCGATAGTGGCGACGCGCAGACATGGTTTGCCGCCGTAGCGCGCAAGGGTTTTGCCCGTATGCTGGAAAAACATGTGGGCGTCACCTTGAAAATTGCGCATGATCTCATTGTAGATGTAGACGAGCTGGGTACAGGTGGCTTCGTCCCAACGGCACCATACCTCCGGGCTCATGCGGTGATCGCGCATACCACAATCAAGCCTCGCCCTTGCGGTGTTAAATTCCTTCCAGCCAAGCCCCTCCCACAATGTCTTGACGGCCCACTCGGCCCACCTTTTGTAGATGCGCTGCTCCGCAACGGGCATACCAGCCGGCACTGTGAAGACGACCCTGCGCAGATGCCGCGGCACGTCCGGCAGTTCACGGCGCGAACGCTGAGCGGGGGAATTGATGGTCATCATGGCCTGCTGCAGCAACTCTATGAAAAGAAACATCATAAGGGAGGAACGGGAAAACTTCGATTCGAACGCAATCTCCCTCTCCTGTCGTCGCAAAATGGCATTTGCGCTGAATCGACGGTCATCCATGCAGCAGAGGGGAGTGCCGCTGTCATTGAGCAGGGCTGGCAAAGCCCCCGTCGTCACCATGAGCTCGCGGTCACCCTTTTTCCTGGCGTTATACCGCCACGTTGGCTGCCAATCCCGCTCATCCCACAAATATCGCTTTGGGCTGGACATCCCCGTCGTGCCTTCGGCGCAGGCGGACTGGCTGGCCAGACGGGCGGCCTCCCTGCCCGTTCGCACGGCGCTGACGAGGGAAAAGGCGGGGGTTTTTCTGCCGGAACGACGACTGTAGGCCTCATTACCGAAATCCGCTTCGGAAAATTCAACCCGCGTTTCAAACGGATCCGTATAGATGTTCTCCGGACGGTCCATATCGCGCAGCTGGAGCAGATAGCTGTCGTTCAAGTCCGTCGACTTCTGAACGCGCGTCTCTACGAGCATACCCGTGGTACGAGAATTGCCTATGTCAAGAATGAGATCGACATCGACCGGTTGTGACTGTGAGGCGGGATTGATGATCTGAACACAGCGGGAATCATCACTGCGGCTCGTTTCTATGGCGGTCGCCTGATGTATCGCCTCAAGCATGACGAGATAGGTAGCGAGATAGACGAGCGAAGAATCGGCAAAATCGGAACGCAGCTTGTTTTGGGCGTAAAAGGCGTCCCACGTATCCTTCAGCCAGTGGTCGACCCAGCCTTCGTTGAGGAACCACGCATTGTCACGCGCACGCCAAGCCAGACTGAAGACAGCGCTCGCGGCGACATCCTCCTCTGAAAGAGCATAACTTTTGCCACCCTGTTCCGGGGCATCTTCGGTCTGCATGTCGAACGCTATGACAATACGGAATTTCTCATCAGGGCAATCCGGCGAAGGCACGATACGCGCCCTCGCCCAATTGGCCGGCCCCGCTTCAAAAATCGGCAGGCCGTCATCCTTGTCGAGATACGCAGTGCGACGCAAATAGGGCATCGGAAGCCACTCCCCGTACCAGGCGGCAAGGTCTCGCTGTGCATTGACGGTGTATTGAGGCCCGTTCACCCGCTTGCCGGTTTCGCTGTCCACATCGTCACCGTTTTCATCCTTCTTCATGGGGTGAAGACGGGCTTTGTGGCCATCGTCGGCATCAGGCAGAGATTCCTCCCAGAAGGACCGGCTGATCGCCTTGAGCGTCGAGGCTGAGACCTCGAAATCAAGGAACTGGGGCAGCCCGTACGGGATGAGGGAAATCGTATCCTTATATTCTGGCATATGGTGCATGGCATCTCCACCCAATCATTGTATGCGGACGAAAGTGGCATTGTCCCAGCGCGTTCCATCGGCGTTCACGCCACGGCATATGGCATGGCCGCCCTTTTGGACGCACGAGATCTGCATGCTCGAATACTTGTCCCTCTTCTTGCGATTTCTTTGTTCGGAACAGGCTATTGCAAGGCCGCCGTTCTTGAGTTTTCCCTTGGCTTTGCCCGAATACTCCGTTCCCGAAGACTTTTCAATCGTCGAAACCGTGCCGTTGCCGTTTTTATCGAAAGCGAACTCGACGACGACGGGTTCTCGAGTGCGCGTATTGAAAAGCCCCGTGTTGCAACGCCATTTTCCCTTGAGAAAATCCAAATCCTTCGCCTTTTCAGGGATGCTCATCTCCCTGCCGACGGGAACTTCCGGGATTGGTTTCTCCTGCGCCAGACCGGCAAGCAGATCTTCAATCGAAGGCGTCGTCACGGGCACGGTGGCGTTCGACATAGGCAGCTGCACCTCCACCAGGGGAGGCTGCGCTGGTTTCGGCGTTTCCGTCTGCCGGGGCTCGACCGGCGTCTCTTCCTTGGGCTTCTCTGGAGTGACGACAACAGGCTTGTCAGGCTCGATAATCACATCGGGCTTGTCAGGCACGGGTGGAACGGGCTTTTCTTCCTTTGGCTTTTCCTCTTCCGGCTTTGCTGGTTCGGGCGTGACCGCAGGGGGAATGACGATTTCCACGCCGTTGTCGGGCTTCGGGCCTTCAGGCGTAACGGGATTGGGGGGTACGGCGGGCACGTTCCCTTCAGGGGGCACGATGATATCCGGCTGCCGCGGCACGATGATGACGCCGGGGTCGCTCCGAGGCTCTGACGGCACGATGACCGTGCCGGGTTCTCTGGGCGTCGGCTGTTCCGGCTGGGTTTGAATGGCATCCTTTTTCGGCTCAATCGGCAACTGTATGCTGTCAGCTGAAGCCGGAGATGCCGATAAAAAGACACAAACCCAAACCACAACACCCGTGAAGAACGATTTCATCGTCTCCTCTCCCTGTTTGCGCCGTTCGCTGGCTGGACGCGATGGGGCACGGTGTCTACCGCGCGCCCTCCTCCGATTTCACAAAATAGCTCTGCACGTTCCATCTGCCGCCGCCTTTGTTCTCACCCTGACAGGTGGTGGATGAGCCGCGTTGGCAGACCAGCGTGAAGGGTTCATACTTTTTGGAATCCGGGCAGCTGAGCTCCTCGGTGCGTATGGTCACCAATCCGGAGGCCTCAATCTTGGCTTTGGCAGGTCCTTGGCAGGTCTGCTGTGGTTCACTGATGAAGGCCTCTCCGTTTCCCTCGGCGGTCGACATGCGGATGCGTATGGTGACAGGCTGCTGCGCCTCATTGACGACCCCCGTATCAACGTAGAGCGTGCCCACCAAAAAATCCAAATCCTTCGCTTCGCTGGGAATGACGAAATGCTCCGCTTCCGGAGGAATGTTCGCCGACCGTATTGGATCAGCCCTCTCCGACTCGTCAGGCTTGGGCTGCACTATGGCGGGCGGCTCCGGTGCGGGAGCATGCCAGCTTTCCCATAACCGCAAAAGCCTGTCACGGAAAAGCCACCCTAACAGTCCAAAAAGAATCAGAAGCAAGGGCAAGAGCAGCCAAAGCCACGGGAAAGGCTTTTTCGTGGCAGACGGTTCGGAGGACGCTGGGGCGGCCGGGGGCGGCACGGCAAGGGTTTCAGTCGCCGCAGAGGGCGGCGGAGCCACAGGTGCGGAAGGGGGTTGAGGGGTGGCGGACGTCACGGCCTGCTTCACGGGGGGCTGGAGTCCTGCGGCCCTGTCAATGTTCTCGGAGCGCACCCTTTCCTGACCGCCGCCGCTAAAGCCCCAGCACACGAGCACCGGCTGTCCGCCGACGGAATGGATGAAGGAATCGTCCGGCCACGACAGCGCTTTCTGCAGGACATTGCCGCGTGTCTGCGAGGCGGAGGATTCCTCAGCGAGAAGGACCTCATATTTGCCCCTGATCAAATCAGCCTTGCGCCTGAATTCCGCAAGCAATGCCTCGCGTTCCCCATCGGAGAGGTCGACGATCCTGCGGATGTCGCCCTCCGCCTCCGTATACCAGTCAATGCTGTTCGCGCCGGCATTGAGGATAGGCTCGGCAAAAAAATGCGAAAATTCGGGGCCGAGCCTGTTGTTGACGAGATCCCGCACTTGTCGATAGCTGCTGCACAGGGCACTGCCTTGAAAAGAAAGCGCATGCATCGCCTCAAGCGGCGTGCTGGTGATGAATCTGCCGCTCATAGCAATCACGCCATAATGTCTTCCATAGCCTGAGAAGCCCGTTGATAGGCCGCCGTGACCTCATCATTCTGCTTCTGCCGCCTCAGGGTGTTCGCACGAGCTGTCTGGCGCGCGCGGGAGACGCGCGACTTCTCGTCGCTACGTGTGGCGAGCCTGTCCTGCTCATCAATGAACTTGTCCGCCTGCGACGCGCGCGATTCGAATTCCGAACTGCGCTCTTCCCAGTACTGCTTGAGGATGTCTATGCCCTTATGGATCTCATCCATCCGAGCCTTGGCGTCTGCCTTGCTCATATTGCCGCTCTTGTAGCGCTTCTTCACGATGTCTATCTGGGCCTGATAGCATCTGAACGACTTGAGCACGGAAGCATGCTGAAGATCCAGATTCCTGCCTTCTTCACCCAAGGCCTGCTGGAAAGCCTCAAGGCGCTGACGTTGATCCTTCATGTCCTTGTAGCTCTGGTACATGAGCCCTGTCAGACCGCCTGCAGCTGCACCGGCTGCTGCGCCGACGAGGGCCCCCTCCGCCTTGCCCGTGGTGAGCAGGCCGATGAGAGCACCGCCCAACGCCCCGAGAGCGGCTCCAGTTCCGGCGCTTTTCGCTTTCGCTGTGCCGTCTTTGTCCTTACAAAGCCGCTCGATGGGATCAAAGCATTCAGGATAGTACTGCGGCTTGAAGTTGCTACCGGGCCCCTTTGGACCGCAGGCGGAAAGGGCGAACAGCAACATCATGGCAACGGCGAGAGCTCTCTTACAACGCATAGGATCCTCCAACAAAGAAAAAGAGGGACAGCCGAATACGAAATACGACACCGATAAAATCTTCAATTATGATAGCCCAGACAGGGGCAGGTCGACAAGAGGTCTCGAATCACTGACGGATTTTTCTTTTACCGCCCTTGAGGGCGCGTGCGATAACAAGGTCGGTTTCCGTCTTCATGAATTCACCCGGGGGGCTGCTTAAAAAGGATATTCAAAAGGCGGGGGAAGAGCAAAAGTCAGCGTCTACGGCTGGGTGCGGGTTTACAGTATTGGCCAGAACGAGTTCCGGCAGCTTTTATAAATGTACGAGAACGGCGTTTAGGATAATCCGAGATGACTCTCTCCCGTCCGTCTGCCGTTCAATCCGTTGCGTTGATGGAATGTTTAGCGTAATCTAACGGAGTCTTTTCTACCCCAAGACGCTGAACGGAGTCCTCATTATGCTACGAGGTCAGCACATCGACTGGGCGAGGGGCGATTTCAGACGTCCCGCGATTCAGCACGCCGTAGCTCTCGGGTGCATCCTGACAGGAGAGCATGGCACACGGTGTAACTCTCAGGAGGGACACACAGCTTTCTCAATTCTAGCTTGTGTTATGCAAAAATACTCGGAAGCCAGGATATGGTGAGAATTCAGCACCTCAAGTGTGGACTGGGATTTGTGGCTACAGTTGCCGTCTTCCTCGTATGTTTCATGACGGGATGGGGGCACGCGCAGGAACGCATCGCTGAATTTTCCGTTGAGATCGCCGTAGAGGCGGATGCCTCTCTTCTGGTGAAGGAATACATCAGAGTTCAGGCGGAACATAATGCCATCAGGCATGGCATTTTCCGTTCCGTCCCCACAATCACTTGGCATGGCAAACAACTGCGCACCTACGGTGTTGATCTGGTGAGGGCAAGCATGGACGGCGCGTCCGTACCCTGTCGGATCGAAGAGAATGACCTGCTGACGAGCTTCATCCTTGGAGATCCTGACAAGGAGCTTTCCAGGGGTGAGCATGAATTTGTGCTTGTCTATCGCACTACTGGCCATGTGCACCAAGAGGGCGAAGGCTATGCAATCCACTACAACGCCACGGGCAACCTGTGGAACTTCCCCATCGACAAGGCCGGAGTCGTGCTAGTGCTGCCTGACGGCACGAAACTGACACAGTCTTCCGCCTACATCGCGCGAGGCGCCCGGGTGGAGAACGACTGCGTGCTCCCCGCGCCCAACATCTACACGGCCATGCGGCCGCTTGAGCCCGGGGAAGCGCTGGTATTGCAGGCGGCATGGCAGGGCGGCTCCCTCCCCCTTCCCTCGCTCTCCCTGCGCGAACGTCTGAGCGCATACGGCCCTGAAATCATGACAGCCGTCGGCATCATTCCGCTTCTGTGCTTTTCCCTCCTCTGGGTTTTCTTCCGCCGCGTCCACAAGCCCGTCGTCGTGCCCTTGTTCTCGCCGCCGCAGGATGTCTCCCCCGGCCTTGCCGCTTATCTCTATGAAAAGGAAGACAATGCCGGGCGCGCCGACCTTCTCTGGACGGCCGTGCGCGGCTTTATGCGCATGAAAAGGGACGGCAGGAAATGGGCGTTCACCCCTGCCTGGCCCGGACACAAACAACTTGATTGGCAGGACAAAGCCTGCCTTGCCGTTGCCGACGGCCTTTTCTCCCACAGCCCGGGCAAAAACGCCCCGTCCCTTGAGAGCGGCATGCCGAAAAGCTGGCGCGGGACAGACAGCAACGACGGGGAGCGCCTCTACCGCGCGCTGCATGGCCTGCAGGAAGGATACAGAAAAAAGATGCGCGCCTTCGGAGCTTCCTCCGGCCTGCTGCTGCCCACAGCCGGTTTCATCGTCAACGCTTTACTACTCTATGCCGCCCTGTACGTTTCGGGTTGGACGGGCATCTATGACGGAGAGAACCTCAGTGACTATTTTTTCGGCATTGCCCTCTGTCCCCTCATCGTTGCGCTGCCTCTGACGTGGCTGAGGAAAAAAGGGATCGTGAAAGTCATCGTCATTGCCCTATTCGGAGCCCTTTCCGTATCGGCGCTGGGCCTGCTGACCGAATGGGAATGGCAGTACTGGCTGCCCGTTTTGAGCTGCATTTTCACGCCGCCGCTTTTCTGGCATTGTTTCCCCTACCGACTTACGCCCAGAGGGCTGAAGGCGCGTGCCGCCGTGGACGGGCTGGCCATGTATATCGGCACGGCGGAAAAAGACCGCCTTGCCCGCATCAACGCCCCTGAAGACACGATAGCAATATACGAGCAAATGCTGCCCTACGCCGTGGCTCTTGGCCTAGCCGAGCCTTGGGAAAAACGCTTCGCGCCCGTGCTCGCCGCCGCGGGCTATTCCGCGGCATGGTTGGATGATAGCAGGCTCGGCAGCCGAAATGAGGGTATTGCTTTTTCAGCAAAGGACGCCGAATATGCCTCGGCCCTAGCAGCCGTCAGCGCCGTCACCGCCGCCTACGGAGCGTCGCAAAGGGACAGCGGCGGATCCGGCGAAGCCTCTTGCGGCGGCGGTTCCAGCGGCGGCAGCTCGGGCGGCGGGGGCGGAGGTGGCTGGTAACAGACAGGCGTGGCTCGCCGCCGAAGGCGGCATTTTCAATAAGATGGGAGGGTTTGAATATGGAAAAAGCACTTCGTTTTTGTTGCGCGTCGTTTTTAGTTTGCCTGCTTACATTGGCGACCAGCACGCTAGGCGCGCAGGCGGAACCGTTGGTCATCAAAGTCAACAATTACACTAATAATTCAATTTCATTAGCTTTTGCCCGTGAAAACGGATATAACACTTCCGATACCACAACAATTGGCTGGTATAATTGTGACGCCAAGAAATGGAAATCGTTCAAAATTTTTAACTACAATCCAAATGACAATTATTATTGGTATGTAGTAAGCCGTGGCAAGGTGATAGTCAGCGGGAAAGACTTTACCGGCTGGATTGTAAGAGGAAAGGCTTTCAAGTCTGTGCGTGGCAGAAAGCTGGGTGGGGGCATGCGTGTTGGTTTTAAAGCCCTCAATGAAAAGCAAGGCAGGGCAACGATCAATATCGGCAAGTAACCATTTTGCGGAATGACGCCCTTAACGCCGCCGAAAAGCAATACGGCGTTTCCGAGCGGCTACGCTCCGCTGATGATACGGATCTTTCGTAAACAACAAAGTATGAATGGCAATATGAAGCATTGCTTCGGCGTAAGCCCGAAGCAGCTCCAGCCTGTCGCGTCTGCGGGGCTTGTGGATTTTGCAGCCGCAGAATTGCCTGTGGCTCTGTTGATACTGTAACGACAAGGAGCAGTCATGCGTTTTGCTGCGGGTCTTTTGGTTGCGCTCATGTGTGCGCTTGCCGTTTCCGCATCCGCATTCGCCATGGAAATGGTCATCACAAATGAAACGCCCTATGATATCCTCGGTTTCGCTCTGGAAGGCGTTTCCGATGACGGGCAACAGATTTCCTCATTTTCGGCTGTGCGCGCCCTCCCGGGGGAACGCTGCGGAGAGAAGAACGGGAGCATCAGTAAGCTGACCGCCCTGCAGGTGGATTTCGGGCGGGGCCGCGTTGCCGTGAAGGACTGCGCCTTGAAGAACAAGGCGGAGCTGATCTTGCGCATGGATGACGAGGGAAAACCCATTCTGACCACTTCGGACGGCAAGTCGTTGCCGCTGGCATACAGCGATCTGCGTTTTCCGCACGACAACGCGCAGGCTGTCGATTTTGTGGAACTTCTGCAGGCAGGAACACGAGAGAAAGCGCTCGCGCTGGGCGGGGCTGCCGTTCAGGAATTCAAGAGCCTCAATGATATCGTCATGCCTGTGCGCTTTGGCGAGACAGTCTGGACAGGCGCGGTCTGCTTCGTCGAAGGGGGCAGCATAGCGCGCATCCGGCTGATGACGGAAAAGTCGTCGGAAGGCTGGAAAGATATTCTGCCGGATTTTCTCGCAGCGTTCGAGCTGCGCCCTCTTTCGCTGACGCTGCCCGACGGTGTCACCATCCGCTATTATGACAAAAACGACGTATCCTCCGCCGGCAGCGCGGAAGAAGCGCGGGAGAACTTTTTCATGATGGTGACGGACGAAGACATTCAAAAGGCTCACCACGAGGGGAAGCTGACGGCCCTGATCGGCACGGAAAGCGCTTTTGCGGACTGCGCAGAGTCGAAGCGACCGGTTTCCCCGGCCATGGGCGCGGTTCTGCGTATGAGCGCGTCCGAACTGGTGGTGCTGGACGTGGAAAAAGACATCAGCGGCATCGTGGAACTGGAGCGCATGCGATAGTCAAATGCGCGTTCCGTGATTGCTACATTATTTCACAGGGGGAGTATTCACCATGAGGATTATGGGACAACTGTTTTTTGGGGTGCTGCTGGTCTGCGTGCTTTGCGCCGGCGTAGCCCATGCCGCCGAGGCAAACTATATCCTGAAGGGTGGGAAAGCCTGCCGGGTCACTGGCGGCATGGAAACGCCACTGAAGGATTGCGAAGTGCAGAGGGTCGACACAGAAGCCGGACCATGGGCATGGATTTTGGTCGATCCGACGCAGTCCGAAGAAATGAAGAATTCGGAGGGCGGCATCTATCTCTTCAGCGGCAAGGGAGATATGCCGGCAGGTTTCCTGCCCGTCAAGGAAGAGGCGTCGTCGTGCAGAGTGACGTTTTCCCCATCGGGCGAAAAGCTGCTAGTAAGCTGGGGCATGGAATATATCCGGCACCTCAGCCTCTATGTCATCGGCAAGGGCAAGGATTTCATCAAGAAAGCCTCTTTCGACGTGGCGGGTCCGCCCGTATGGGTTGATTCTCACCGCTTTGTGTTCAATGCCATCGACACCGGCAAGGGGGCCAGAGTCAAGGGCCGGTTCGACTTATGGTGGAGTTCCGTTGTGCTCTACGACTCCGTTGAGAATGAACGGATCGTCATCAAGAAGGCCACGGCGACCTCAGACTACACCCTCAACGGCTGCGACACGAAGAACGGCACGCTTGATGTCTTGGAAAGTTCCGTGAAGGCCGTAAAGGACTGGGAGGATGACGCCAAGGTCAAGGATACCGAACTCAAGATCCCTGTTCCGCCCGCGGGTTGAGGATACATATACCTCAGATACCGATACCGGATGCTCGCAATAAAACCAGGCATGGCCGAGCAAAGCGTGCTGGGTCTGCCTGGGCGGGCTGTGCGTATTCAGCCCGATTTCAAGGGCAAGCTAATCCGAGTATGCCGCCACCTTAATTTAAGGTAGCGGCAGCCAGATAGCCACCTGTCGCCATGAGGCATTACATCCGGGTATCCTCATGCGTATTGCTGCATTGGTGAATCATACGCCGGTGGTAATACCCTCGGGTCACACAGACAAGAAGAGCTGCTCCGCACAGGTGTATGAGCGCGACTGTCCAGAACATGGATGTGTATCCGATATGCTCGGCGAGAACGCCTCCGAGAAAAATTCCTATCCCGATGCCGAGGCTCCAAGAGGAAAGAATCGTTGATGTCGCGGTGCCATGCTCATTGTTATGGGCAACGCCGATAATCATATTCTGGAACGCAGGCCAGAGGTGGCCGTTTCCGAGCCCTATGAGCAGAGCGGAACCAAAGTAGCCTATGTCCCCGGGGCAGGCGACGAAGAGCGTGTAGCCAATAGAAGAAAGCACAACGCCCTGTGTGGCATGCCGGATAAAATTGCCTTGTCGCAGCGACCGATTCCCCTGCAGTCTGGACAAAATCAGTCCAATGGCCAGAAGGAGAAAAAAGGTGCCGGTTCCGCCGGTTCTCCCCAGAACTTCCTTGCCGTAGATGGCAAGATAGTTGCTGAGCGCTCCGTAGCAACATCCGAAAAAGACCATATTGCAACCGATAAGCAGGCCGTTCAGCAGTATGAAATTACCAAGGGAGACTTTTTCCTTTTTTGGAGATGTCATTTTGGGGGGATGCATATGTATGCTGCTGCCGACAATCCACCCGATAGCCGCAGAAATCATAGCGATGAGAAAAAGTATGTTGAAGTCATGCATGCTGGAATAGACATAGACGCCAACCATCGGTGCCACAGCCATGGCGATGTTGTTGCTCAGTCCATAGAAGCCAATTCCCTCGCTTCTTCGCGATAATGGGAGCACGTCAATAACTGCTGTATTGTTCGCTACGGTGAATGCGCCAAATGGAGCACCGTGAATCGTTCTGACAACGATGAAAAAAAACAATGTTCCGGGGATGAGATAGCCGACAAACAATATAAAGTTTAGAAAAATGCACATGAGCAGGACTCGCTTGCGTGGAAGGCTGTCCACCATCCATCCGGCAATAGGACGGGAGAGAATCGCTGTTACGGCATATCCGGACAAGGCAAAGCCGATAACGTCTTTTGCGGCTGAAAAAGTCTCGCTCAAGTAGATGGGGAGGAGAGGCGTGACAAGATAAAAAGCGAACGCTGATGTAAAATTCGTCGTAAGGACTTTGAGGTAATCGGCATTCCAGAGTCGATTGTCTGTAGAGATTGATGTATCTTGCATCGATGAAATAATTTTAAATTGTTGTTACCTATCAGATTGTCAGAGTGACGCAGTAATTTATTCTCCAGTCTTGTTCGAAAGCGTGCAAATGCTGTTGGCTTGTGCTTTCTTAGAAAGCAAATATCTCTCACCATCCTAAATGTCAAACAAAGCTTTCCATGAAGACGCAAATAAAAAATGCATACTGGCTCTATGCCATTCACGGCTTGCCTATCTATCAACAGCCGTCTGTTTATCCACCAACATTCCAAAATTGTTAGGAAAACAGAGTGCGCTTTCATTTGTAGTGGTTGGACTTGATCTGACAGTTGGCTCCACTTTCCACCACAAAAAACGGCAGGTCCTGCCTGGCGGATACAAGATGCCAGCAGCTTGTGGGCCAAGGCCGATTGGTTCCCGACTCTCATACAACAAGCTCAAACAAACCGGGGCACCAAATCGACTTTAGGATGGAACTGTCCACAATACAGCAACACTTGACGGGCATTCTTCACGGGGGATAGAAGAACTGCTGTCGCAGTTGTCCAAACGTTGCCCCTATGAAAAAAAATCCTTCGGAACCTCTTGTCTTTTATCCAGCACGAACGATAAGTTTACAGACAGGCATTAAAACGCAAGGTCATCAATGATGGAAAAAGTACTGGCACAAGATGAAGTCGACGCCCTTCTGAGGGGGCTTTCCGACGGAGAGATAGAAAGCGAAACCGATCAGGAACCGGCCGAAGGTGATATCGTCCCCTTCGATCTGGCCAATCAGGATAGGATCATACGCGGGCGAATGCCCGTTCTGGAAATAGTCAATGATCGCTTCGCGCGTTTATGTACGAACGCCCTGTCCAATACTGTCCGCAAGCGCGTTGAACTCAGCCCGATCTCCATCGACATGACGAAGTTCGGGGATTTCATGCGCTCCCTGCCTGTTCCGACCTCGATCAACATCTTCAAGATGGATCCCCTGCGCGGCAATGCGCTGATGGTGGTAGATTCTCGACTTGTCTTCGCGCTTGTCGAGAACCTCTTCGGAGGCACGGGCTCCCAACCGAAAATAGAGGGCCGGGAATTCACACGCATTGAACAGGCCGTTGTCAACCGCATCATCGAAATCGCCTTGGAAAACATGGAGGAATCGTGGCGGCCGGTGCATGACGTCAAGCTTGAGCTTGTACGGAGCGAAATCAACCCCCAGTTCGCCGGCATCGTACCCCCAAGCGACGTGGTCATCATAATCAGCTTTGAAATAGAGCTTGAATCGTCCCTCGGTTCAATGACCATCTGCCTGCCCTACGCGACAATCGAGCCCATCCGTAACAAGCTTCTCGCAAGCTTTCAGACGGAACGGCTTGAGGTTGACCATGCATGGATCAACCGCCTCAAGGAACGCCTTTTGGAAACCCAAGTGGAACTCAAAGTGCATTTCGGCGAGACGACCATCACGGCGAACCAACTCTTGCGAATGCAGGTCGGCGACGTCATCGTGTTCAATACTGATTCGGAAGACATGCTGACGTGCAGCGTGGAAGGCGTGAACAAATACCGCGGCATCGCCGGAACTGTCAAGGCCATGAAAGCCTTCCAGATTGTGCATGAGATAGAGCCGCAATACAGTTAATCTTCTTCCGCTGGATGCTCTCTTCAGCAAAGGTTCTCTGCCACAGCGAGCCCCACGACGGCACAGAGCGATTCCTAGAAAAACGAAAAACCGGCGCGAGGTTTATCCTTCGCGCCGGTTTCTGACGGATACTCTTCAGACCAAAAATTAGGCGGCCTTGTGGACAGCGGGTTTCACGACCACCCCGGAACGCAGACAACGGGTGCACACCATAAGGGTGGCAACACGGCCATCGGCGAACTGATGGCGCACACGCTGCAGATTGGGGTTGAAACGACGCTTGGTCTTGATATTCGAATGGCTGACAAAATTGCCAGCCTGAGGCTTCTTGCCGCAGAAAGCACATTCTTTGCTCATGAGATAATCCTCCAAAAACCGAAAAAAAACCGAAAAGCACGAAACAACTCGTGAAGAGTAAGAGTTAATAAACCAATAAACCCTAAAAAGCAAGACTTTTTGAAGGAGAAAACAAAAAGGGCGGCCCCTTTCGGGAAACCGCCCCAATCGGCATTTTATATCGTGGCCGCTTAGTACATGCCGCCCATGCCGCCCATGCCGCCCATGCCATCAGGGCTCATGGGAGCGTCTTTCTTGGGTTCGGGCTTTTCAGAAATGGCGCACTCGGTCGTCAACAGGAGCGACGCAACGGAGGCAGCATTCTGCAGAGCCGTGCGGGTAACCTTCTTAGGATCGATGACACCGGCCTTCAGCAGGTCTTCGTATTCGCCTGTGGCAGCGTTGAAGCCAAAGCCGTCCTTACCAGCACGAACCTTCTCGACCACGACGGAGCCTTCAAAGCCGGCGTTGTGGGCGATCTGACGCAGAGGTTCTTCGATGGCGCGACGGATGATCTCCACGCCAGCCATCTCATCGTCATCAGCGGGACGGATGTCGGCCAGAGCCTTGGAAACGCGGATCAGAGCGGTGCCGCCGCCGGGGACGATGCCCTCTTCGACGGCTGCGCGTGTGGCGTTCAGTGCATCTTCAACGCGATCCTTCTTTTCCTTCATCTCAACTTCGGTGGCAGCGCCCACATGCACAACGGCCACACCGCCGACCAGCTTGGCAAGGCGTTCCTGCAGCTTCTCACGATCGTAATCGGAGGTGCTCTCCTCGATCTGGACGCGGATCTGCTTCACACGGGCCTTGATGGCATCGGATTTGCCGCTGCCGTCGACGATGGTCGTGTTGTCCTTGTCGACAGTGATACGCTTGGCGGTGCCGAGCTCGGCCAGAGTAAGGTTTTCAAGCTTTGTGCCGGTATCTTCGGAGGCGACGGTGCCGCCGGTCAGCACGGCGATATCCTGCAACATGGCCTTGCGGCGGTCGCCAAAGCCGGGGGCCTTAACGGCCACGACCTGAAGGGCGCCACGCAGTTTGTTCACAACCAGAGTGGCGAGGGCTTCGCCTTCCACATCCTCGGCGATGATCATGAGGGGACGATTGACTTTGGCGACCTGTTCAAGAACAGGCAGCATGTCTTTCATGCTGGAAATTTTCTTCTCGCTCAACAGAATGTAGGGGTTTTCGATTTCGCAGACCATCTTTTCGCTGTTGGTCACGAAATACGGAGAGAGATAACCGCGGTCGAAGCGCATGCCTTCCACGACGTCCATCGTGGTCTCAAGGCCCTTGGCTTCTTCAACGGTGATAACACCTTCCTTGCCGACCTTGGACATCGCCTCGGCAATGATATTGCCGATGGTGGCATCAGCGTTTGCGGAAATTGTGCCAATCTGGGCGATCTCTTTCTGGTCGCGGGTGGGCTTGGCAAGATTGGCCAGCTCGGCAATCAGGGCATCGACCGCCTTGTCGATGCCGCGCTTGATGGGCATTGGGTTGCGGCCAGCGGCGACGAGCTTGGTACCTTCGCGATAGATGGCCTGAGCGAGAATCGTAGCGGTGGTCGTGCCATCACCAGCGGCATCGGAGGTCTTCGAGGCGACTTCCTTCACGAGCTGGGCGCCCATATTCTCGAACTTGTCGGCAAGCTCGATTTCCTTGGCGACAGTCACGCCGTCCTTGGTGATGATAGGGGCCCCGAAGGACTTCTCAACGGCGACATTGCGGCCTTTGGGGCCGAGGGTTACTTTAACGGCATTGGCGAGCTTATCAACGCCACGGGCCAACTTCTCACGGGCTTTCGCGTCAAACAGAATTTCTTTAGCAGACATTGTACCAATCCTCCTAAGGGATGCTTCGCAAAGTATGGTTACTTAATGATGGCGAGGATGTCTTCCTCACGCATCACGAGGTGATCGACGCCGTCGAGCTTGACTTCGGTGCCGGCGTATTTATTAAAGAGCACTTCATCACCCTTCTTCACGGCCATGGCCACGCGGGAACCATTGTCAGCCAGCTTGCCGGGGCCCACAGCGACGACCTGTCCCTTGGAGGGCTTTTCCTTGGCGGTATCGGGGATATACAGACCACCTGCGGTCTTATCTTCGGATTCAAGGCGTTTGACCAGCACTCGGTCATTCAGGGGTTCGAGTTTCATTTTGTTCCTCCGCATTTTTGTATCTTCGTGAAATGAAGACGCTGACCATCAAAGCCAGCGAAAGTCACGCAGTTGCGGAATCGGCGATGTGCCATTCCGCTCGTGCATACAGATAAGACGGGCTTTGAACTTGAAAAGGGGGGAAGAGGGCATTTTTTTTGAAAACGTCGTGAATTCGCCATGTATTTCACTGAAAACATTAAGAAAACATCAAAAATAAAAAAAGCCCGTTCCCGGGCTTTTTTGTTCCGTCATGATGATAACACGCTACATGGCGCACAATTCCGCAGAGGGCACAATGGCGTAGTTATTTTCAAGCAAGAGCTCAATCGCCTGATCGATCTTGTCAAAGCGAAAGACCATGATGGCGCTTTTCCGATCCTGCTTCACAAAGGCATACATGTACTCGACATTGATGCCTCGCTGCGACACCAGCTGCAGTATGCCGTCCAGTCCGCCGGGGGTGTCGGTTATCTCTACGGCGACCACGCTGGTGCAACCAAGAGTAAAACCTTTTTGCTTCAGCACGGCCTTGGCCTTTTCATGGTCGCACACAATCAGCCTGAGGATGCCGAAATCCGAAGTATCCGCAAGAGAAAGAGCCCGAATGTTCACGCCTGCTTCCGCCAAGGTATGGGTGACGTCGGCAAGACGCCCGGCACGATTCTCGAGAAAAACGGAAATCTGTTCTGCTTTCATAGGAAAATTCCTTAATTCGATAAAGGTTGTCACGCCTTTTTGGAATCATCCGACGCGGTTTCCTTGCCGGACTTGGCCGTAATGTCAATCTCATCGGGTTCGGTCGAGGCCCGGCGGAAATTGCGAATGGCCTTGCCGAGCCCTCCGCCGATCTCAGGCAGCTTTTTTGCGCCGAACAGCAAAAGAACTACGACCAATATAAGCAGGATCTCCTGCATGCCAATTCCACCGATCATCAGAACGAGCCTCCGTTGAAATGACTTCCTAGAACAAAGTGATTTCTTTCAGTATAAACGGCACGAAAAATGAGGTCAAGACGGCAATTCAATTGCAGGGCATACCCGTCTTGTCAGGGTGGGACAATCACCGCCCCAGCCGTGCACGCACCTTTTTGGGGGAAGCGGGCCAGCTAAAACCCGACTCAATCATGTCACGGGCCAAGGCATCGCGTACAGAACGCTTCTTGCAACCGAGAACGATTGCAACGAGACGTGTCTTGCCCCTCTGCGCCGTGACTATAATATTGTACCCCGATGCCTGCGTCCATCCTGTTTTAAGACCATTCACGCCTTTTACCGAGCCAAGGAGAGGATTGGTATTCCCCATTCCACGTCGGCCATGGCGAAAATACGGCGTGCCGTGATACCGTAATGCCGAAGGATGCGCCGAAAGATATGCGCGGCACAAGGTCAACATGTCGCGAGCGGAGGTCCTCTGCCCCGCCGCCGGAAGCCCCGTAGGATTCTTGAAAGATGTCTGCCGCATCCCCAAGGCACGGGCACGGGAGTTCATTTGCTTGACGAAAGAGCGCACATTCGGCCCCACTGTCATCGCCACGGTCATGGCGGCATCATTGCCTGAAGCAACGGCAGTGCCTGTCAGAAGCTGATCGAGGGACACTTTCTCGCCGGCACGCAAATGCATCGTCGATCCGCCGACGACGGCGGCCTGCGCAGGTATTCGAATCTTCTTTTTTAAGGAAAGCTTGCCCGCACGCACTCGATCAAGGGCGAGATACATGGTCATCACCTTCGTCAGCGATGCGGGGGGAATGCTCGCTTCGGCATTCTTCTGCCAAAGGATCCTTCCAGTCGACAGATTGAACAAGATGGCCGAACACGAACGGGGGGCAGCTAGGCAGATATCGGGCAGAACGATGGAAAAAGCCAGACAGATGCCGACGACAGCAGTTACAATCATCGAGAAAAACCGCAACGGCCGAAAAGCTATGCACATATTCTATCAAATCCCTTTGAGAGAAGGTCATTTTCATTTTTCGGATGTGAGGTCTTACCATTCAAAAGAATCATAAGTCTCTGCCTGAATATAATATCCCATCGCCATTTCTGTAAAGGGATACGCCGTAGGGGATTAAAGCCTCTGGCTTTTCCACGACGCATGGCGTATTGTCATACATCGGCAAGTAGTTCAGAAACGGCAATGGCACGAAATAGCAGGCAAAAAAACACGACGAACGGGAACGCCATGACAACACAGACAGATGAAACGCTGGATGGCATTCTTGCCGAGATACGATCGACTTTCGCTGCGGATTTTGAGCCCCTGCAGGTGGATGACGGCACGTTGCAGGTGCTCGGCATACACGACATGCAGAGACACATCGACAAACTCATCCAAACAAAAACCATTCGCGATCCACTCAAGGATCTGCCGCTCTGGGCGAAGATATGGCCAGGCTCAATCGTGCTCGGCCGCATGTTGCGCAAATTTGCCCCAGAGGGAAAGACACTGCTTGAACTCGGCGGCGGCTGCGGAATTCTCGCCATGATAGCCGCGCGGTACGGTTTCGCACGGATAGTGACGAGCGACATCAATCGCGACGCCCTGCGCTTCGCTCAGGCGAACATACTGCGCAACAATCTGCAGGACAGGGTTTCCGTTCGTTACCTTGATGTGGCGGACAGCGAGGAAACGAAATTGGCGCCGAACACTTTTGACATGATAGCCGCCTCGGAAATCCTCTATCTAGACGACCTCCATAGGCCCATCGTCAAATTCCTTGAGCGCCACCTCACCCCCGGCGGAAAAGCCCTTTTCTGCACGGATATGGCCCGCCTGAAACCGCATTTCGCCAAAATGGCAGCCAAAACATACTCTGTGACCGAAGGTCATATCGGCGTCAAAGGTACGGATGACGCTGGCAGGGAGGAACGCCGCGTCTACAGCATACTTATTCTGGAGAAAAAACATGTCTGACCGCATTCAAGAACCGCTGCCCATCGTCTCCGTCGATTCCTGCCCCAAGGGATACACCCAGGATCTGGACAAAGCGATCACCCCAGAAGAAACGGTACGCCGTGTGCGTGAACGGCTGGGATCGTCCGGCCTCGACGTTCTCGCCGAAACCCGCCGCGTGGACGTGGGCAGACTCGGCATCCCCGTTTATATCAGCGTCTGCGGCAAAGACGCACGGAACATCATGCCAACCCGCAAGCAGATGGGCAAGGGATCCTCGCCCGAACAGGCGCGAGCTTCCGCCGTCATGGAACTGATGGAACGCTTCGCTTTTTTCAGCTTTTGGCAAGAACGCCCCCACATGGTGAAAACCAGCTGGCGCGAGGCGCAGCGCCGTTTCGGCGAAGACATGATTCCCATTGAGGACATTCTCTCCTCCGTCGGCGACACCATCCCGCCCAAACTGGCCGTCGACATCATGGACACGGTCGAATGGGACTTTTACCCCGCCACCCTCTTACCCTCCGGCCGCGTTACTTGGCTGCCCCTCGACTGGTTCAAGCTTCTCAATGAATTCAACGGCACCTCCGCCGGCAATACGGACGCCGAATCCCTTTTGCAGGGACTCAGCGAACTCATTGAACGCCATGTCTGCTGCCGCACGGACCGGGAACGGCCCGTCCTGCCGACCATACGCGAAGCTTCCTGCAGCATTGATCCCGTCCTCCAGAATCTGCTCTCAGCCTTCCGCCGGGAAGGCGTGAACATCATCCTCAAGGATCTCTCAATGGGCACGCCACTGCCAACCGTCGGCGCCGTAGCATGGGATCCTTCGACTTTTCCGGAATCGTCAGAAATAGTCTTCACAGCCGGAACGGCCGCGACGCCCGCCAAGGCGGCCATACGGGCCGTCACGGAAGTCGCCCAGCTCGCCGGGGATTTCTGCACGAATGCCTGCTACGAGGCATCCGGCCTTCCCAAATTCACGAATCTGGACGCCATCGGCTGGCTTCTCGACGGGCCGCAGACGGAGCTAAGCGCCCTGCCCTCCGTTGAATCCCGTGACATCCGAAACGAACTTTTCACAGCGATTCGCGCTCTCGCTCCGCTCAAAGTCTACACCGTTCGCACGACAAGGGCCGACCTGAAAATCCCGGCCCACTACACCATCGTACCCGGCCTTTCCTTCCGCGAAAGGGACAGGCATCAGAGCATCGGCCTCTTCACCGGCCGCAAGCTCGTTGAGGAATGCGATGGGGATCGGGCGGAAAAAGGGCTCACCGTCATTGAAAAAGCGTACCCCGGCGCGCACTTTCTGTCTTTCTTCCGCGGCATGCTCGCCATGCGGGCGGATGATCATGACTCCGCGCAGGCTTGCTTCGAGAAAGCGCTGCCTCTTCAACCGGATGCGGATGCGGGCGGACTCGTCGCCTTCTATCACGGCTACATCGACACCCTGCAGGGCAGATGGAAAGAGTCCATCCCCATGCTTGAAAAAGCGTTCACCCTCTGCCCCGAGATGAAGGAATACGGCAACCTGCTAGGGGTCGCCCGCTTCAAGACCGGCGACCATGCGCGTGCCGCTGAAACATTTCGTGCCGTTCTGAAAATAGACAAGGGCTCCGCCATGGATCTGGCCAATCTCGGCATGTGCGAGGCGGAACTCGGCAACGAGGACGACGCGGCCCGATATCTGAAGGCCGCCGTTGAACTTGATTCGAGCCTTGAGTTCGCCCGCGAGCGCCTGAAAAAACTTGAGAAACAATAAGCTCCCGCCGAGTCTGCGGAACAGGCCGAAGAAGCTGTATGTCTTCCATGTTATGTAACCGCTTGGTATAGTCGATAATTTTTCCTTCTTCATAATCAATTTAAATAATAGATTATAATTAGTTACTTTCGGATTGAATCATCATTTTTCTATATTGACGTGCAAACCCTAGTCTTTTACTATATAAATATTTTGGCGCGGTCATATTTGAAATTTATTGTAACCCCCTAGGAAACAAGGAGTTTCTTTATGACAACACGAAAATGCATCTGGTTTGCGATGCTGATAGCAGTGCTGAGCCTGTGGTGCGCCTTTTCAGCCACCGTGACGTTTTCTCAAGATGACGATGCGTGGCGAACGGACGTCCAGGGCAACCTGATTATCCATACGGACCGTGTCACCAAGGAGCCGATATTTATTCCTCTGATGGTGAACGGCAACCGCATGGAAATCCTTGCCATCCGGGCTATGGACAGCAAGGTGCGTGTGGCCTTCAACACCTGCCAGGTTTGCAGCGGTGCTCCTCGCGCCTATTTCGATCCACAGGAAGGCGGCGTGGTGTGCCAAAACTGCGGCAACTTCTTTCCTGCAGAACAGGTCGGCAGCGCGGCGCTTGGCTGTAATCCTCTGGCCGTTCCGGGAGTGGAGGTTACGGCTTCAGGGGACATTGTCATTCCGGCTGCCGTGCTGATGGCCCACGTCAAAACCTTTCGCAACTGGAAGCGCGGACTGTAATGCCCGAAGCCCCCTTGCGCATCAGCATCCGGGGTATGACATGCCCCCACTGTGAACAAGTCGTGGAGAAGGCTCTTGGCTCCGTGCCCGGTGTGGCGTCGGCCCGCGCAAGTTTCAGCGGCGGATGGGCGGAAATCACCTTCCTTTCGGGCTACGGAGATAGCCGTTCGCGTGCCCGGCTGGAGGATGCCATCCGTAAGGCCGGCTACCAAACGGCACCGCCAGATGGAGAAGACTCTTTCCCAAGGATAGGGACGACGGTGCGAAGACTGTGCGTGCTGGCCTTTGTGGCATTGGCCTTCTGCCTGTTGGAGCGGGCATTGCCTGGGCAGTGGACGGGATATTTCCCTTCTCCCGGCACGGCGTCCAGTTTATGGGCATTGTTTGGCGTTGGGTTGCTGACCTCGTTGCACTGCCTGGCCATGTGCGGTGGCATCGCCATGACCCAAGGCCTTGTTGGCGTCCGGCAGGCGTCTTCAGTACGAAGGTCCTCCCTTTGCTATCAGGCGGGGCGACTGCTTTCATACAGCGCTATTGGTGCACTTGTCGGGAGCCTCGGCGCCGGCTTGACGCTTACCGAAGGTACGCGGGGCACCATCATGCTGGTGGCCGGAGTCTTCATGTTGCTCATGGCCCTGAACATGCTGGGATTTTTTGCCATGTTGCGGCCCTTGCAACCTCGTCCCCCGCGTTGGCTGACTGAACAAATACAATCTCTGGCAAGAGAACGGACTGGTGGGCAAGGTGGCTGGCGTGGCCCCCTCCTGACAGGGATTGCCAACGGCCTCATGCCCTGCGGACCTCTTCAGTCCATGCAGCTTTATGCTCTCGGTACGGGGAACGGCTGGGAAGGAGCCTGTGCCATGGCCATTTTCTGCCTTGGCACCATGCCAGTCATGCTGGGCCTTTCCCTTTTGACAGGAGGGATGGGACGTTGTAGCAGGGGGCGTTTGCTTCAGATTGCTGCTGTCCTGCTTCTGTTCCTTGGCTTGGGGATGGTGCACAATGGTCTCGTCTTGCGCGGTCTTTCCCCCGACGCCCTGTCCATGACCGGATCAACTCAGATTGATGCTGGCGCGAGGGCACATCGTACCGGTAACGGACAGGCGGTGACTTCCTTTGCCGACTATGACGCCTATGAACCCATAGTGGTCCAGCGGAATCTGCCCGTAATCTGGACGCTGATGGTTCCGGAGGAGAAACTCATAGGTTGCAACAATGAAATTCTCGCCCCGGAACTGGGCATAGCGAAGAAGCTTGTGCCTGGGAAAAACACCATCACCTTCACGCCCACAAAGACCGGAATCTTCACCTT